>JAPOTI010000071.1 GCA_026709265.1 Paracoccaceae bacterium
AAAAGGCCGTTGACTGCCTCTACGAAGGTAGCTGATAACGGGGGCAAGTAGTTACAAAAAATCAATGGTCACGGGGTCGGCAATCCGCATGCCGATCATCTTGCCACAGGCGGGTCTCTGGATTTATCGATCCCGGAGGCTTCTGCAATCCTGAGGTCCACTGAAACGAGCGCCGTGTACAAGCATCATGGAGTCACTCATTGGTCACCGATGATGATGCCACGGTCAGACGGGTGCCCCGGCATCAGATCATACGGATGTTTCCAATGGGGTTGTGAGGCGAGGCGATTCAGCCAGCGCCCGACTGCCGGCCAATCCTTGGGATCAAAACCAAAAGGCTCTGGATAATAAAGGTATCCGCAGCAGGAAATATCGGCAACCGTCAGTTGATCACCAACTAGCCAGTCACTTTGTTGGAGTCGGTTTTCCAAAACGCTGTAGGAGTTGGTGAGACGTCCCTGTAGCCACCCGATCACCTCCCGGGGACGTTTCTCTTCAGGAAGAAAGTTATTCAGAAAGCGGCAGATTCCATTCAGTGAAGAGAGTTTATGGTTGTCCCAAAGTACCCATCTCCAGATTTCGCGATCGTCTTCCGGTGAGTTACCGCCGAATCGACCGGTTTGCTCAATCACATAGCGTTGAATGATGCCCGACTGCGCCAGCACCAGGTCACCGCATTCCATGACCGGAACTTCACCCATCGGGTTCAATGCCAGAAATTCATCAGTCTTGGCACCGCCATTGAAGAAATCGACATAGACGGGTTGCCAGTCCATACCTGCCAATTGCAGGGTGAGGGCAGCCTTGTAAGCGTTTCCGGATTCACCGAAACAGTACAGTCTGATAGCCATTCGCGGGGATCTCCATAAAAAGTCAGCTCGTTTGTGTCAGTTCTGCTTTCGCAACACGAGCTTGTGCGATCACGATGACCGCGTTAGCAAGTCTCTGTTGTCTTGACAACTGATGTCAGGGCCTGGAGTCACTGAACGGCTTTACGCATTTGCAAAGGCAGCTTCTACAAGTCGTCAGCATTGCGTCGTTGTGAATGCACGACAACGCTCTGGTCCACAATGGTCAAAGGCCAATCCGCGCCCCAAGAAAAGCCCCGATTTGTGCCTTGTAGCCACCATTCCTTCGCTTCACTCTCTGTTCCCGGACCAGATCGCTCCAGCCCGGTCATCTGCCGGGTGGCCCGGCCGCTGCTTCAGGTTGAATTGTCGGGCAAAAGGGCGGTGGCTGATGCCGAGTTCTGGTCGGGGATGGTCAAGGCCCCGGTCAGTTCAGGAATCCCGGTATCAACAGGTAGAATCCGTATGCGGTTATTAAGGCTGGAACCGCCGAAGCTAGGGTCGCCATGATGGCGGCTTTCGGATCAACTGCGATTGCTGGAAATAAGGCATCACCATCGTTGGAAATGGCATTTCCAAGCAGCGCTGCAAAAGGAATGATTCCATTGATGTAGAGCGCAGTCACCAGGACCTGTGGCCCGCAACCCGGAATAAAGCCGATGATGATAGCAATCAACGGCAGCAGGGGTGCCACGGTCTGAAACAACTGTTCCAGGTCGAGTCCCGCAAATTGCGCGAGATATTCGTAGATGAGAAAGGCGCTGATCACCCAAACGGTCACAAAACTGGTTTCTTCCGCCGTGCGTGTCACCGGACTGTCATCGGGATGGCTGAGAGTCTGAAAGCTGGATGTCGACCAGATCAGCAAACCAAGGCCAACCCCAGTAAGCGCCAGGGTCTCCGGTAGCCACGCCAGGCCATCACTGACGTTAACCTGAAACAGCAGCAGGATACCGATGGCAAAACCCGGAATGGCGGCCGCCAGATAGGCGGTATCGATCACCCGTGTTTTCCCCACTGCCGCGCATGACATCTGTGGCTGACACGAACGGCCTGCTCCAAGTCTTGGAAACCACCAGTTGATCACCCAACCCGATACAATACCCACGGCAAAGGCTGTTGGAAGGAGCACAGCAGCTGCATCCGGTCGCACGGCAATCAGGAGAAAAGCAGCGTCACCCATGGTTGCTGTCAAGGCTGCGACAACGGCACCAAATCCCACATTGCCCGAACTGTATGCTGCGACGACCATGACGGCACCACCGCAACCGGGAGTCGCGCCAAGACCAGCAGCCACCGGAACAGCAACCAGGTTCTTCTGCGCCAGAAGATTGTGAATATCAAAGTCAAGGTATTTTTCTGCGCTATAGAAGATCAGAAATGTCGCTGCGACAAAGACACTGACCTGCAGATAGGCATCAATCAGGAGTCCGCGGGTAACATCACCGAAAACACCCGGAACACAGGCGGCAACAATCAATCCAATTGCGACCACGATACGACGTGTACGAAATTCAGTGCGGAACAACCGAGATGAATCACGCCCAGCCATCGGAAACCTTGTTTTGAGATTGCGAATCATTATCAACTAGAACTATAAGCGCAGGATGGGATTTGCAACCGTCTTCCTGCGCGTGGTGTCAGGGCCGCATAAAGATGGGCGGCCTCGCCTTGTGAATGCATGCACTGGATTGTGGTTTCATCTGTATTGCGGGCCATCAGGAAATATTTTGATTCAGCAGTTTCATGATGAGAGGAGTTGACGGCGCCTGCACGATATTTGAAAGGGTGGTGAGTGGACAATGGTCAATCTCTTTTCTGCAATTTGAACCTGTGACCCTCAATTCCCTGTACGATTCGTGAGTCTTGCTCGTTCCGACAATATTTCGCACCGCCGCGTCCTGAACATCGCGATACCGATTGCAGTTTCAAATGCGACTGTTCCGTTGCTGGGCGCCGTGGATACCGGCGTGGTTGGCCAAATGGGTGCCGCGGCACCCATCGGTGCGGTTGGTATTGGCGCGATCATCCTGACGACCCTCTATTGGTTTTTTGGCTTTTTGCGGTTGGGTATTTCCGGACTCACGGCGCAGGCCAGGGGTGAAAGTGACCCGTATGAAGTCACTGCCTTGCTGGTGCGGGGACTCCTGATTGCGTTTGTTGCTGGCATCCTGCTGGCCTTTTTGCAAAAACCGTTATTGACTGTCAGTTTTCTTGTGGCACCAGCATCTGATGTCGTTGAGTCATTGGCCTGGGATTATGCTGCGATCCGCATTCTGTCGGCCCCTGCGGCAATTTCGATGTTCGCCATTACAGGTTGGTTGATTGCCCATGAAAAGACCCGCTCGGTCCTGTTGATCCAGGTTGTGACCAACGGAATCAATATCGTTCTCGACCTGGTTTTCGTTCTCGTCCTTGATCTGGGCGTGCGGGGTGTTGCTGTTGCAACGGTGACGGCAGAAATATCGGGACTCGTCCTTGCGCTTTATTTGTGTCGTGGAGCTTTCCAACACGGATATTGGTGTCACTGGTCGGTGGTGTTTGACCGTGAGCGACTGACTCGTCTGGCCGTATTGAACTCCGATATCGTGATTAGAAACATTCTGATTGAAGCCATTTTCGTTTCACTGCTCTTTTTGGCAGCAGATCTCGGTGATGTAACGCTGGCTGCAAATCAGATCCTGCTGCAGTTTCTCCTTTTGACAGCGCATGCCCTTGATGGCTTTGCCTTTGCCGCGGAGGCCCTCGTTGGTCTGGCCGTCGGTGCAAGGCGACGCAGTGAATTGCGCCGTTCGGTTGTTCTGACCAGCGTCTGGAGTGGAATTCTGGCTCTTGTGATGAGTTTTGGATTGGTGATTTTTGGAAGTCTCGGTATCAATATCATGACAACGGCGGCGGATGTGCGGGCGGAGTCGCTTGCCTATCTTCCATGGATTGTCGCTGCGCCTCTCGTCGGTGCACCCGCCTGGATTCTTGACGGAATCTTTGTCGGAGCGACGCGTGGCCGTGATATGCGCAACAGTATGCTGGTATCAGCGGCACTTTACGGCCTGTGCGTCATCATTCTGGTCCCGATGGTGGGCAATCATGGATTATGGGCTGGAATCCTGCTGTCATTTGCCGCGCGCGCTGTCACATTGGGGCGCAAATACCGGGCCGTTGAAGATGATGCGAACAACTGAATCATGACCATGACAAAATGGTCCCAAAAGTTGTGATTTGTTCTCCCGATATGTGAACATGAATCGTTGATTTGTCTCGCATTGAGGGTAATTGGTTTGGGCGCTGACATGTGATCCCGTGTGATAATCACGCGGTTGATCACGCGAGTCTATTTTCCAAACAACTTTTGCAGTCGTTTCTGCCGGCTTCTCCCGGTTGCATGAGCAGGTGATTGAAGCGGCCATGTGTCACGACGATCAGTCGTTGAGCCGCCAGTTCGCATTGTCGGTTCCAACCGCCGCGGCAACGGATTCAAAACCATGTCTATCCAGCAATTCTTCGAGCCCTGACAGAACGGCAACAATATGTGAGAATCCATGAAAGACGATGGAGGTATAGACCTGTAATGCTGAAGCACCGGCCTGAATCTTGGCAAAGGCATCGGCCGCCGAAGCAATGCCACCGACACCAATGAGAGGAATTTTTCCATCCGTCACATGGTAGATCTCACCGAGGGTTCGGGTCGAGATATCAAAGATCGGTTGACCGGATAGGCCGCCATGTTCATGACGGTGATGCGAGATCAACTCCTGTTCGTAGCGCCCGGAATGACTATTCACGGCCAGACTATTGGTGGCGATGATGGCATCAATTTGCATCTGCATCGCTGTTTCAGCTGCGCTATGCAGATCATCAATCGGCAGATCGGGGGCAAGTTTGAGGAACAGTCCTGGGCGATTGGGCAGTGAATTGCGCGCATTGCGGGCGCGTTCCAATAACTCCCGCAGCGACGATTGTTGCTGAAACGCCCGCAGTCCACGCGTATTTGGCGATGAGACATTGACAGTCACGAAGTCGGCAAAGGGTCCGCAAGAGTGGATGAGTTGCAGGTAATCGGCAAGCTTGTCCGAACTGTTCCGGTTGGCCCCGAGATTGAGACCGATGACTGGGTTGGAGGGACGGCGTGAGAGACGCCGTGCAATGATTTCGGCACCTTCGCTGTTAAAACCAAAACGGTTGATAATCGCCTGGTCCTCACGCAAGCGAAACAAACGCGGTTTGGGATTTCCGGGTTGTGGCCGCGGTGTCACGGCACCCACCTCGATAAAGCCGAAACCCATTCTCGCCAGGCGATGCATTGCGCATGCATCTTTATCAAACCCGGCAGCGAGCCCCAGCGGATTGCTGAGCCTGAGCCCTGCGCATGTTATCCGAAGCCGTTCCGACGATACGGCTGGCGGTGGAGGAATCAAGCCGGTCTGCAGCGCGCGCATCCCGAGATTCCGGGCTGTTTCCGCGTCTGCGCTATCGAGCGCGCGCAACGCCAGTGATTCGAACCAGTTCATGACAAATTCTTTGGGGGTGCTTGCGTTGGATCCTTGTCAGTTTTGGCCGTGGATTCGTTGTGCTGATCTTGCCCGCCCTGTGTGATCATGTCGCTGTCAATGTCGGCGACCGTTGCATTGGCGCGCGCCACGCCGAGTTGAAGCTCGTTCTTCAGCTCCTGCAGACGCGCAATATACGCCTCGTTTTTTTCAATCGGGATATCCGGATCCCAGACCAGGGCAAGTTCCTGCGTCGCATTGCGTTCAAACTGATAAAAGTCTCGCGTGCGTTGATGCGCTTCATCTTCCGAGATACCCATGCGCTGCAGGATGTAGCGACCGGCGCGAAGCGAACTGTCAAACGTCTCACGGATGATGGAGGTCGCACCGGCATCATAAAGGGCGAACGCATGTAAACGATCATAGGCCCGTGCGATGATGTAGAGATCGCCCCGCCGCCGTCGGGCGAAACGAACGATCTCAGTGGCAATTTTTGGGTCATCAATCGCTACAAGGAGTGCTTCAGCCGTGTCGAGACCCGCTGCCTGGAGCAGTTCAGGACGTGACGGATCTCCAAGATATGCCTTGATCCCGAGCCGCCGCAGTCGCATGATTGCCTGTATGTCAGCATCCAGTACAGTGGTACGAAAGCCATTGCTGGTGACGAATTGGTTGACCAATTGTCCAAAACGTCCAATGCCAGCGATAATTATGGGCCCTTGGTGGGTCACGTCATCATCATCCTGAGGTGCACGTGCAATCGCATCGCCCATACGTCGGGCGAGATAGTCATAAGCGATGAACAATGCTGGGGTCAGAATCATTGAGAAAGCGACGGAGAGCAGGAGAATTTCCGACTCGCGTTCGCCGACAACACTGATCTGTGCCATATAATTGACAAGTACCAGGCTGAACTCTCCAGCCTGAGCCAGGCCGAGCGAGAATAACCAACGGTCACGACCCTTGATCGCAAAAATCATGGCAAGCAGGAATAGCACGCCAAGTTTGATGGCAATGATGCCGATTGTTATGGCCATGACGGCAAAGGCATTCTCGATCAGAATCAAGAAGTCCATTGTCGCACCGACCATCAGGAAGAACAGACCAAGCAGCAGCCCCTTGAAGGGTTCGATGCTCGATTCCATCTCATGGCGGAATTCTGAATTTGCCAGTACGACACCGGCCAGAAATGTGCCAAGAGCCGGGGAGAGACCGACGAGATTCATCAGAAGCGCTGTGCCAACAACCAGCAGCAAAGTGGCGGCCGTTGAGATTTCCGTCAGTCGGGCGGAAGCAACATAGCGAAACAACGGCTGAACCAGAAAATGTCCGCCAATGATGATGAACAATATTGAAGCCAGCATGACGCCCGCCACACCCCAGCCAGGCAGATGTTCAATGATCGCCCAAGCTTGTTCAGCGCTCTCCCCATGTGTGGCAATCCTGGCGTCACCCGAATCATGAATCGTGCTGCCGGCAGCAAGAAACGGGAGAATCACCAGCATCGGCAAAACCGCGATATCCTGGGTCAGCAGGACGGATACGGTCGAGCGACCACCGTTGGTTTGTGTCAGCCCTTTTTCTGACAAGGTTTGCAAGACCATTGCGGTTGAGGACAATGCCAAGGTCATGCCAATGGCCAGTGCGGTGGTCCAGGTCAAACCCCAGATCACCCCGGCGGTGGCAATCGCCACTGCGGTGAGAACGACTTGCAGACCGCCAAGCCCAATGAGTTTGTCACGCATATCCCACAAGGTGCGCGGTTTCATCTCCAAGCCGATCACGAACAGCAGCATGACGATTCCGAATTCGGCAAATTCACGAATCTCGTGTGCCCCTTGGCCGAAGACGCCGACCACCTGTCCGACAAATATACCGGCGAATAGATAACCCAGCACTGACCCGAGCCCGGCGCGACGTGCCGCAGGGACTGCCAAGACGGTCACTGCAAGGAGAATTGTTGCCAATGCGATTGCTGATTCCATGCCCCTTTGTAACCAAATCAGTCGTATCTGTCTGTATGGTCACTGCCGGGCCAACAAAGCCAGGGTGAAACTTTTTCGAAAAGCTGCAATTGGTGTATCTCCAAACGGCCCGGCTCATCCCGGCCAGATGTTGCAGACCTTGTATATGGATCAAGGGTCTCTTCTGATATCGATCCATCAGCTGGCTGACACCGTCGTACGCGGTGATCAATCCTTTGCGTCTGTCGCAGAGGTGATTCGTGAGATGGCAACCCCCGTGTCATGTGAATCATCGGGTGGAAATCTGGATCCAGTGCGCTGTGCAACCGGCATGGGTTATGTTGCAGCTTCAATAAGGGATCTTCGGAAGCTCCCGCAGCACAGCAGTTGCTGACAACCATGCTGAACTGAAATCTGCTCTCGATGCCATCCGGCAACAGGGATGGAACCAATATAACGGGTGACGGTTCAACACCAAGGAGATCCCATCAACGAATTCCCAACACAAATCCTGCCATAAGCATTCTCACGTGTTCCGGCGCCCGACAGGTGACGCACAATCCAAGAGATCGCAGGACGGCAACATCGGAAATTCGGCTGGATTTTTCTGACAGGTCAGGCTAGGTGTCAGCACCATCCTCAAGAGGCCGCTCGACGACAGTATCCATCACAGATGGTCATCATTGGCACCACCGGGCAGGACAATTTTGGAATTGTCAATGGGTTGCGTTGTCCAAGGATTTACTGATTGCAAAAAGTCTTGAATCGATTTCAAACTGTTATCCTCGTTGTCGTGGCCGGGATTCTGTTGACCCAACCCGTGATGGCGAGTTTCAATCTGGCTTGGCAACGGTTTCAGGAGGGCGATTTTCAGTCGGCTCATGACAACTGGAAGATCATGGCCGAAAAAGGCCATGCACCTTCCCAACTCAATCTCGGTCTCTTGTTGAGCCGAGGATTGGGCGTTGAACAGAACCAGGAAGAGGCTGTGAACTGGTTCAAACGTGCCGCGGAAAGCGATTATCTCCCGGCCATCTACAATTTGGGAGTGATGTATCGTGAAGGTCGGGGGGTTGCCGCAGATGCGGCGCGAAGTACGGAACTATTTCGTACGGCAGCGCAGGGCGGCAATTCTTATGGCCATCTCGCGCTGGGACTTGCCTATTTGAATGAAGTGGGCGTCGCGCAGGATCTGCGGGAAGGTTTGATCTTGGTGAAGTTGGCCGCTGAACAGGGAAATTCACTCGCGCAATATGAACTGGCGGTCATGTATGAACGGGGGCAGTTCGTCGAGCGGAATATGGTGCGTGCCGCAGAACTCTACCAGTCTGCTGCCGCGGGCGGCATCGCTGAAGCCGGTTTTCGCCTCGGTTTGTTTTACACGCGTGGTATCGAGACAGAGGAAGACCTGATCAGGAGTTATTTCTGGTTCAGCGTGGCAGAAATATATGGCCATGCAGAAGCCCGGTCAGCACTTGCAACTCAACGCCAGATGATGACTGAAGATCAACTGGCGAGAGCCAATTGGCTTGTGGAAACACAGCAATTCAGATCTTTGCAGCTATCTCCTCTGAACTGACGACACCGTCTTCTTGCAAAAAAGGCCGGGTTAAAGGCGAATTTGCACCATGCCTTCCTTGATGCGGGATTCGATCATGACCAAATTCTTGCGTGCCGGTGCCGCTTTGGCCGCGCCGGTTCGGGCATCAAACAGACCCTGATGCAATGGACATTCAATGAATTTGCCATCAAAATAACCATCACAGAGATTGGCGCCGCCGTGGGTACAGTGGGCTGAACTGACAAATATTCCATCAATGGTGTCGAACACGGCAAGCTCACGCTTTCCGAACCTGGCGGGTGTGGCGTCTCCTGCCTCAAGGTCGGCGACTGCAATCAGATCCTGCCACGTTCTTTCCCGACTCATCATTTGTCCGGAACAGTTCCGAGTCGCAATCGGGGGCGGAATATCTGTGTGAGTATGTCGATATGCGCACCGAGATATCCACGTTGTTCGACATGGATAAATCCTGTGAGTTTACGGTGCAATCTGGGCAGCGCATGAAATGGCACCGATGAAGCGTAATGATGCTCGGCGTGATAATTCATATTCCAGGCCAGAAAGCGCCATGGCAATGACACGATATTGGTACGCGTATTGACCGTCATATCGCGGTTATTCGGCCTTCCCACATGTTCGGACATGCGGATCATTCGCATCAAGGGCTCACCCAGGAGGAGCGGAAGCCACCAGTACCAGATGGGTCCTTGCCAGCCGGTGAGGATGCAGAGGATGGCAAGTGAGGAATAAAGGGCCAGCATCATGCGTGCTTCCAGGACAATGGTTTTGCGGACGTCTCGGGGTACGAACGCCTCCTCCACAAGAGATACTCGTCCACACGCATGCAATCCGACTTCCTTGAACTTCTGTGACCAGAATGGAATTGAACTGACATACCACAGATAGCGTTTCAAAGAGATGGGAAGGACGATTAATTCGGGATCCCTGCCGTGAATCTGCGTGTAGGTATGGTGATCGCAATGTTCGTAACGAAAAAACTGATGGGGTAGGAAAATGGCGAATCCGCACAGATTGCCGAAGATGTCATTGAGTCGACGGGTGCGGAATGCAGTATAATGGACGCATTCATGTTGCAGGGCAAAAAGGTGAACCAGGACGACTCCATGCAGTATCATTGCTGGCAGGAGCCACCCTGTTCCCGAAGCAAGAAATATCAACCCGCCGGTGCAGCCAAGAACCGCAATAAAAATGCCGAGATGGACAAGGGCGGGCCTGTCTGAGCGTTGCATCAGCGACTTCAGTTCCTGGCGCGTCAATGCGCCTTCCTCCATCGCCTGGGTTATTGGTGTCAGAACAGGATCAGGCACGGACGATGGCTCCTGACGACGGATCGTGAACAGGGAATGTCTGGTATTTATCACATTCGGAAGACAAAACCCTCGCCAATAGATCCGGAAGGAAGCGGTCAGTTTGTTGGTCGGCTTTGTCGCCCGTTCGTGGGGTTTGCAATTTTGACTGATCGATCAATCCTGAAGGCCTCATTTCCAACCTCTCGTCAAGCGCACAGGATAAATGAAAACGGCTGAGAGTGAACCCCAAAAAACAACTGGATCGACCACTCTACCGGTCATCAGTCGGTATATCGTGGCCATTCCTGACGTTGCACCGAACAGGGGTAGAATTCCCTGAACCGGAGCATTGCAGAACAGAGACTCCACCTTTGATCTGGTCCGGGCATATGATGCCAGGGACCCAGGTCGACTTGACATTGGGCGCGGTCAACCACGAAGACAGATGACACGATGAAGCGCTACGGCACGTCAAAGATTTATTATTCTTCTACGCTCCATGATATGCAAGTTGAATTGATGAGACGATATGGTGATTCTGTGGAACCCGGAAAGGGCGGGTGTCCGATTGATCTTCGGTACGGCCATGCGGTTCGTGGAATCGCGGGGAGAGAAGTGATGACATTGGCGTCCTCCAACATCCATGACATCAACTGACAGGCTGGAATGCGGCGCGATTCAGTCAAAGGTCTGATTCCCGTAGCCGGGTTGCGAGTTTTCGTTCTCACTGGGATCAATAACGTTACAGGGAGAACCCCCATGGTTGCTGATCGATGAATTCAACCACTTTTTCCCTTAACCTGTGCGCAACCGATGGCCGGGCGCGTCAAGGCACCCTGGTAACTCGGCGGGGAGAGATCTCGACACCAGCGTTTATGCCAGTGGGGACTGCGGCGACAGTCAAGGCAATGAAGCCGGAATCGGTTGCAGGGAGTGGGGCTCAGATTCTGCTCTGCAATACCTATCACTTGATGCTGCGACCCGGCGCTGAAATCATTAATGTCTTTGGTGGATTGCATGGATTCATGAATTGGTCTGGTCCAATACTGACCGACTCGGGGGGATTTCAGGTGATGAGTCTGAAATCTCTTCGGCGGATTACCGAAGAATCGGTGACATTCAAATCCCATATCGACGGATCCATCCACGAATTGTCACCGGAACGTTCAATAGAGATTCAGACGGTTCTCGATTCAGATATAGTCATGTGTTTTGACGAATGCACCCCTTATCCAGTCACCAGAGAGGCAGCTGAACTTTCGATGGAACTCTCAATGCGCTGGGCCAGGAGGTGCCGTCAATCATTTACAGAATCCGATGGCCGCGCCCTGTTTGGTATCCAGCAGGGTTCAGTTTTTCGTACCTTGCGAGAGCGAAGCTCAACATCCCTGCAGGACATCGGCTTTGAAGGTTACGCTGTTGGCGGATTGGCGGTTGGCGAGGGATATGAGAAGATGATGGAGGTTCTCGACTATGCACCTTCCATGCTGCCCCGGGACAAGCCGAGATATCTCATGGGTGTCGGCAAACCGGATGACATCCTTGGCGCGGTCGCGCGTGGAATCGACATGTTTGATTGCGTATTGCCAACACGTTCGGGTCGCACAGGGCAAGCGTTCACAGCTCATGGTACGATCAACATCAAGAATGCGCGCTATGCCCAAGACACTGATCCGCTAGATCCGGCATGTGACTGCCCGACTTGTCAAAGCTATTCGCGTGGCTATCTGCACCATTTGTTCAAGTCAGGCGAAATGCTAGGGCCCATATTATTAACAGAGCATAATCTCGCCTTCTACCAATCGATGATGGCGGGTATCCGCGCGGCGATCGTCGCGGGCAAACTGGCGGAGTTTAGTGAGTCGTTTTTGCAGCGTTACCGCACGAGTCAGAGGAAAATTGTTATCTGATTGTCGGATTTGATCAGATTCTCAGGCTAAAATCGGAACATTGTTGGAAAGTTGGATTTCAGTAGCCAAGGCGCAGACCTGACGGGCATGATGCAGTTGACGATGATGAAGGTCTTGACAGCAGGTCAGGTTGACGCCACCTATCTTCTGGTCAGGAGAGCAATTTGTCGAGCGTGTGGAAGCCATTTCCTGCGGAAACAGTTGGCTGACCGGTGTGAGGTCTTCCCACGATTTTGTCGAAGCCAGTCTCCTTGACGGATTGACGTTGGGATGGTGGTTCAGCCAAAGCTATCCCTGATTGTGACGGATGAAGACAGTTCAAGAGAATGGTCCGGCATCCACGAGGAGCAAGTGTTATGTCCGATTCTGTGAAGTCTGTTCCGGTCCTGCCGCTACGTGATATCGTTGTATTTCCCAACATGATTTGTCCGCTTTTTGTCGGACGCAAGAAATCGGTTAAGGCACTTGAGAAAGCTGTCGGAGCAGATTCCGGATTGATCCTGACCGCTCAGAAGGATCCCAATATCGACGATCCCGGTGCTGACGATCTGTTCACAACAGCCGTGCATGCAAATATCCTACAGTTGCTGAAAATCCCCGATGGCACGGTCAAGGTGCTCGTCGAGGGAAAGACACGGATGGCGGTAGAGCGTTATTTCGTTGAAGATGAATGCCTCAATGCCGATGCGGTGCCATTCCACGACGTGATTGAAGATGACCAGGCTTATGAGTTGGAGATGAAAGTCATTGTTAATCGCCTGCGGCAAGAATTCCAGAATTTTGCACGTCGACAGAAGTCGGGGAATGAAGACACCCTGAAAGAAATCAGCGAATTCAACGATCCGGCGGCCCTTGCCGATGCAGTCGTGAGCCATCTCAATGTTGATGTCCCGCGGAAGCAGGAAATTCTCGATCTCGCCGATATCAAGGCGCGTGCTGAAGCCGTGCTGCGATTGCTTCATGACGAAAATCGTGCCGCGCAGGTTGAGAAGAAGGTCAAACGTCGGGTCCGCTCGCAAATGACCAAGACGCAACGCGAATATTATCTCAATGAACAGATGAAGGCGATTCAGCGTGAGCTTGGCGAAAATGAGGAAAAGTCTGAAATTGAAGAGCTTGAGGCGCGGATCGACAAGACCAAACTATCCGATGAAGCACGCGAGAAGGCGCAAAGCGAGCTCAAGAGATTGCGCACAATGGGGAGTAACGCCTCCGAAGCCAATATTGTCCGCAACTATTTGGAGTGGATTCTGTCGATTCCCTGGGGAGTCAAACGCGAAATTCAAAACGATCTCAAGAAGGCCGAAGAAATACTCGATGCTGACCATTACGGACTTGAAAAAGTCAAGGAACGATTGGTCGAGTATATCGCGGTTCAGCAGAGGACCAAAAAGATATCGGGACCAATCCTGTGCCTAGTCGGGCCGCCGGGAGTTGGCAAGACATCACTTGGTGAATCAGCTGCACGCGCGACCGGACGGGATTTCTTGCGGATTTCCCTGGGTGGAGTGGGCGACGAGGCAGAGATACGTGGACACCGACGTACTTATATTGGTTCAATGCCGGGTCGGATTATTCAATCGATGAAGAAAGCCCAGTCGGTCAACCCGCTGATTCTGTTGGACGAAGTCGACAAGTTAGGCAGTTCGGTGCGTGGTGACCCGTCAAGCGCGCTCTTGGAGGTCTTGGACCCGGAGCAGAACTCCAGATTTGTTGATCATTACCTGGAAATTGATTACGACCTGTCAAATGTCCTTTTTGTGACAACGGCGAATTATATTGGCAATATTCCCGAGCCGCTGAGAGATCGCATGGAAGTGATTCCGTTGGCCGGTTATACCGAGGATGAGAAGACTGAGATCGCGCGGCGACATCTCATTCCGAAACAGCGCAAGGCTCACGGAATCAAGGCCAGCGAGTTTCGCATCAAGGATACAGCCCTGATCGAGATGTTGCGGGTCTATACGCGTGAGGCCGGCGTCAGAAATCTCGAACGTGAAATCGCAAAACTGGCACGAAAAACAGTGACACAATTGGTCAAGGGAGAGATCAAATCGCTCACAGTCACGCCAAGATCACTGGAAAAATTTCTTGGGCTGCCAAAATATCGTTATGGTCTCGCTGAAGAAGAAGATCGGGTCGGTGTTGTCACCGGACTTGCCTACACGGCTGCAGGTGGCGACCTGTTGTCGATTGAGGCGATTGCCATGACTGGCAAGGGTCGGATCAAATCGACCGGCAAACTTGGTACAGTCATGAAGGAATCAATTGAAGCCGCGTCAAGTTATGTGCAATCGATATCCCCGGAAATCGGCGTCAGATCGACTGATTTCGGAAAACTGGACATTCATGTCCATGTCCCCGAGGGTGCGGTTCCCAAGGATGGTCCATCGGCAGGAGTCGCCATGGTCACGGCAATTGTTTCGGTCTTGACCGGGCTCAAGGTGCGCCGCGATATAGCAATGACAGGTGAAGTCACACTGCGCGGCAATGTGCTGCCGGTGGGAGGACTCAAGGCAAAACTGCTCGCCGCTGCAAGAGGTGGTATCAAGACGGTGCTGCTCCCGGAAAAGAACATGAAAGATCTGTCAGAGATTTCCGGCAACGTTAAGGAAGCCCTACAGATTCTTCCCATTTCTGATGTGCGCGAGGTCTTGGATCTTGCCCTTGAGGGAGAATTTTCCCCCATTCGGGAGGAGGTCGAGATTTCGACCCCTGAACAGCAGCGACGGGAGATGCAAGAGACCGTCAGCGTCTCTCAGCACTGAATTTCTCAACCGGCGGCGCGTGGTTGCGGATGGTATTAGCAAGGGATATTCTTGCTGCGGCGGGTGGTTAGCTCAGTGGTAGAGCGCTTCGTTCACATCGAAGATGCCGGGAGTTCGAATCTCTCATCACCCACCATTTCACCCGCTGAATTGCGGATCGTCTTGATGACGGATGAAGGGTGGTTAGCTCAGTGGTAGAGCGCTTCGTTTACACCGAAGATGCCGGGAGTTCGAATCTCTCATCACCCACCATTGCCGGTCTGCAATGAGGCAGAACAGTGGCTTCGCGATAAAGCTGTGAGAGAAATTGGATCCGCCTGCTTGATGATCATGTTTTTCGTTGAAAGAACGTCTGTCAGCGTTTAGAGTCTGACGCTGTATGGGCGGCTGTAGCTCAGCCTGGTTAGAGCGCTGGCCTGTCACGCCAGAGGTCGCGGGTTCGAACCCCGTCAGCCGCGCCATCTCAACTGAAATGGCAGCCGCCCCACGTCTTGGAACCAAGCGGAATCTTCTGTGGCGTTTGGATTCCATGGCTGCTGTATTGTCCGGGATTTGTGGGTCAATGGTCGGCGTCCGGGTTGATTCCCCATCCCGACCCGAGGAGCAAGGTTGGCACACTGTCGTTGAACACTGACATCTGGGGTGGTTGTGTGGACGGTGCGCTTGACATCATCACTCCCATTGTTGCTGCGCTCCGCACCAATGCCGGGAATGGTCTCCGACCCTGCGGGTCAAAGGGTCGCGATCGGACGCCATTATGGTCACACGAATACGATGATTCGACCTATCAGCGATTGTCACATGCTGCAGAGGCAGAATGTGTAACCCAATTATTTTGACACAGCCATCGCACACGATCCTCAAGAGGAATCAGCGGCCCCCAATTCGAAATGAGGGCAGAGATCGGTGAGCAATTTACGAAGCTCCGCGTTCCTGTAGAGAAATTCCGGATTGCGGGCACGTGCCAGGTGACCATGGAGAATATGCGTTCTCCATTCCTCCCAAATGGCTTGACGAACGTCTTCTTGATGCCAGTCTCTCCCGAGAGACGCGGCCCATTTGACTTCGATTTGTGCCCGCGATTCACCTCCGGCAGAGGTCTCCTGATATTCATTTTCGGTTTGCTGGCGACGCCACGAACGCGCGGTCTTGAAATCCACAGGATGATTCCCTGAGCGAAGGGCTTCCAGCCATTCTGTGCTGGCTTCTATTGCTTGACGCCCGGGTTTTCGGTTTTTCATGGCTTTATGCTGCAAAATCTTCAAACTTGCCTGAGAGCGATTGTCGGGGCCATCGGTGATCTGCGATAACTCAATTGTTGAATGACTGGTCGACAAGTCGGCATTGCGTATTGAGAAGATGTGGCAACGACCGCTTTTGGCTTTGCGAAGATAGAGACGGCCCACGCAGTGGCAGAGACGTTGTGATTCTTCCTTTAAATCTTCGCGCGAAGTCAGATTTTGTACGATCAGGCCATTGGCACATCGAAAGGGTTCCGCCAGTCGTGGCCAACTCCATTCATCCAGTTCCGGCATATCGTTCTGATCAATCGACGGTGCGACAACAGTTTCAGCCTCCATCAGTGCAGGTATACGTGTCGTCCATGCACGTGCAGCTGTGAGCAGGTTACCGGGAATATTCTTGGCCTTTCCGGTAATGATTTCAAATCCGATCACCTGCCCCCGCATAAAAATGTCCGGGGTGGGGAGAGGAAATGCATGGTCTGATCGGACAATGCTGCTGAGCAGCAGGGGCAAGATGACACTCCGGCTGAAATCATCGACCATTTCCAAGGCATCTGCAGTTGCCAAAGCGAGATATCGACCGTCCAATTCTGCCAGCGGGATGTCATAGGCACGTGCCAATGAAGCCTTGTATGACCTCCAATCTCCTTTCACCGGAGACAAGAGGTCAAAAAGTTCCAGACCATGGCGTGCAGCGATTGGTAATGCGCAGGACGAGACAATATCTGCAAACGCGACCCAGTCTTCATCACAGTTGGGCACCCAATTGGCCGGAAATCGGTTGATCACATCAAATGTCTGTTGGAGGCTCAATTCTCCACGAATCCGGTAAAGACGGGTCCGACCCACGGCTCCGGCGTCATCGTTCTCGGCAATTTCGTCGGGTTCAAAGACTCGTTCACAAGGGGGAGGTGACTGAAGTTTTGCAAGACGTTTCAAATGACCACGGCTTGCGCCGATTCGCTGACATAATGCCGGACCCAACGGTTGTGCCGCATCGACACATTGCCGTAAATCGGGTTCATTCGCCAATAATTCGGCCAGTAATGGATAGGCCTGAGCTGCCTGTAATCTTCGCGCGTGATGGGGTGATGACTGATCACCAAAATAGTGAACCGAAGTTGCTCGAGGAGTTGTCACGGCCTTCAGTGCCTGCCGCGCGGCGACAAGATCGATCAACTGAAATCCGTCCGGCAGCGGCAGTTGATTCGTGGCATGGTCATTCAACATGATTTCAACGCTCAGAAAGGCTGAAAGAACCTGTTCAGACTTGAGAAGCACATTGGTTCCGGGGCGGATAAGGTCGCCATCAGCGGTCATAAGGTTGGTTTCAAAGCCGATTCTTGCCACCTCCGGTGAGAGCATGACAAGCTCTTCCTGATCGATCTCAAAAACGGCTTCCTCCAGACTCGCGCCATATATGAGAGCATCGATATCGATCTCCTGTGATGCGGTGGCCGGGGGTTCGTCCAATCGTGCCGTTAACGCCATTCCAGTGGCTTGCGCCAAGATAGCGTGCAGGAGTGCCTCACCCAGGGCGTTTGCCGAACTGTCGTTTTGGAGGAAGCCAAAAAAGGATTCATGATCCGCTTCCCTCGGGTGGTATTCGGCGAGATGCAGTTGGAGTATCGGCAGGCCAATATCGAGCAGCATGCGAATGTCAGCGGTGCCAGTCGTCCGATCGATCTTGATTCGGATTGAGTCGTGGCGGGGAAAACCTCTTTCTGTCTCGTTATGCTGATCTGCCAACCAGATGGTCGCCGTTATCGATTCGCTCTGGACCTGAATGGCGACACGCGTGGATTTCACCTCAAACATGTATTCTATACCAACCCAACCGTTATCATTTGTCCCGATGGACGGATTCTTGTCCTATCTTACCGAAAATCGCAGGGAAATCGCAGCTGACGAACGTCATGCCCGTCTTAAAGTAAATTGTAGACACTTTATGAGATTGAAGGATATTTTCTGATCGCAATTTGAATCGCTGTTGGGGACCAGTGGCGTTGGGAGGTCGTGCTCACTGGGAGCCGCTGCGATGGTCATGATTGTGCTTGTATTGAGGCACCTCAGAGACTGCGGAGACCTGCCAGCGTCGCTTGGGGTTTGCCCATTCAGGAGATCCGTCTGGATGTCGAGAGCCACAATCCGAAAGGGCCTGACGGAGTTGGTTTGACTTTATTGCCGGGTGACCGGATATCGTCCCGAATCTGTTTGCCAATACCCGGCAGAATGACGAACTGACACAAGTCTTGTCGTGGTCGATCCGGTCAGGGTCATGATCCATCGCCATTAAGCGATCAAGGTTGGGTTTCTGAATCCCGGAGTTGAAGATTGTTAATTACTGATTCGTTGTCTTCACCCCGGTCAGAGTCATTTTGATGACGCCAAATTGATCAAGTTGAGATTCAATTGCAGGCGGCAGAGTCTGTTCACTTTCTGCCATATCCCCGATGTCTGACGGTGCTGAATGCGGTTCGAGATAGCGCCAGCCTTGAAAAGGGCGACGGGGCACATTTTGTGTTCTGATGATCTGTTGGCTCAGTATAATCGCGCAACGCGTGATACCATCGGAACACCGCCGCTGATCGAGCGCCAAAATCCGTTGCCGCGCCATGATCAATCCACGAATCACCCAGTAGAGTGATCCACCATTCAGAATCTCATCGCTGCGGCGTGGACGCGAACGTGTAATATGTTCAGGAGACGGTAATCCCGCTGATTGTCGGCGGGCAGCCTGAAATTGGGCGAGTGATTCAACCGATTGGGTCCCCACACAGACTTTCAAGAGATGGACGTGACGCTTTTGTTGAGACATGGACAGGAATAGGCTTGCATACCTTATTGAGTCTCACGATTTAGACGGGCTTGCCCTTATCAATCCGTTGGAAAGACAAACAGAAGGAAACCAGAATCGACTTGACAGATTCGTGCACTGCGACTAACTGCGCCTCTTTCGAACAATACGTTCAGTTAACTTGGTGTTGGTGGCCTCCGCAAGGAGAAACCTGTCGCCGCCGGGCAGTCGGGCCTGTCGGAAAGGACAACGCACTTCAATCGTCAGAAGGAGACCAGACGTGACAAAACGCACGACTGCCAAGTACAAGATCGATCGCCGAATGGGTGCCAATCTTTGGGGGCGCCCAAAATCTCCCGTTAATCGTCGGGAGTATCCCCCCGGCCAACATGGGCAACGCCGCCGCGCGAAGTTCTCGGACTTCGGCTTACAACTCCGCGCCAAGCAGAAGCTCAAGGGCTATTATGGAGACCTCACGGAGAAACAGTTTCGGCGGATATTCGCCGAGGCAGAGAGGATGCGCGGCGATACCGGTGAGAATCTCATCGGTCTTCTCGAGCGGCGACTTGACGCGATCGTTTATCGTGCAAAGTTCACGCCAACGATTTTTGCGGCCCGTCAGTTCGTCAATCATTGCCATGTGATTGTCAATGGAAAGCGGGTGAATATCCCGTCCTATCGGGTCACCGAAGGCGACGTAATTGAAGTGCGGGATCGATCCAAACAGCTTGCGATTGTTCTTCAGTCCGTGGGTCTTCCTGAACGAGAAGTGCCAGATTACATTGTTGTTGACTACAGCAAGATGACCGCACAACTTCAGCGGATTCCAGCATTTGACGAGGTGCCGTTTGGGGCTGTCATGGAACCGAATCTGGTTGTGGAATATTACGCCAAGAACTGATTTGTTCCGACCCATTCACCACGCGTATATTGACCTGCGATTGAATTGCAGTGAAGAGATCAGGCCGACAGGTTTTGATCATGGACAGCGAGGCGGTGCCCGGTCATGATGCCGCTCGTGGATGCAAGGCTGCTGCCCTATTGGCGGCGGCCGTTGTTTCTCCTGTTTCTGATGGCGGTCGCCATGCCTTTATCCTTTGCCACCTGGTCTGCACTGCTGAACAATTTTGTGATCGAAGCCGCAGCATTTGACGGTGTCGATATTGGCTGGTTGCATACCGTCCGCGAGATTCCAGGCTTTCTAGCCGTCGGGGTCATTGTTCTTCTTCTCTGGGTTCGCGAGCAGGTTCTGGCCGTCGCCATGCTGGTGGTGCTTGGAGTCGCAACCGCCGTTGTCGCCTGGTTTCCCACGTTTGGCGGGTTACTGGCGACGACGATGATCGCATCCGTCGGGTTCCACTATTTCGAGACCGTATTCCAATCGCTGCAGTTGCAATGGCTTGAACTCGAGGAAGCGCCCGAGGCCATCGGATGGATCGTCGCTGTCGGGTCGGGTGCGTCGCTCGGTGCCTACGGCCTCATTGTGTTGACCTGGGAGACTTTTGGTCTGTCTTATAACAGTGTGTATCTTGCAGCTGGTGGACTGACAGTCCTGATTGCTCTCTACTGTCTCGTCGCATTTCCGCAGATTCGTTCACCAACGCGTCAGCGACCTCAATTCATTCTGCGACGCCGATATTGGCTCTATTACATGCTGCAATTCATGTCGGGTGCGCGGCGCCAGATTTTCGTGGTTTTTGCTGCCTTCATGATGGTTGAAAAGTTCGGTTTTGAAGTTCACGAGGTGACTGCCCTTTTCCTGATCAATTATCTGATCAATATGGTCGCCGCGCCCTTCATGGGAAAAGCGATCGCCCGTTTCGGAGAACGTGCGGCTCTGGCAGTTGAATATCTTGGGCTGACAGCTGTTTTTCTGGCATACGGAGGGATTTACAATTTTGGATGGGGAGCAGCACTCGCGGCCGCTCTGTATGTTCTCGATCATCTCTTTTTCGCACTGGCCTTCGCTCTCAAGACCTATTTTCAGAAGATTGCCGATCCAGCCGATATTGCCCCGACAGCGGCCGTCTCATTTACGATCAACCATATTGCCGCGGTCTTCTTGCCCGCCCTGTTGGGATATGCCTGGATTGTTTCACCAAGCAGCGTGTTCACAGCGGCGGCGGCGATGGCAATTGTATCGCTCATTCTTGCTTTGTTGGTCCCGCGCCATCCAAAGCCGGGGCGAGAGACAATTCTATCTTGAAACGTATCAGCCATTTGAGCAATGATTCAGCAGATTCTGCGCACCGACAATGGCTGTGTGGGTGCTGTCATACGGGGACGCGGACGAATCCGTGACGAGGTCCACCAAAAATTGGTTATGGTCAGCCTGTCACCATTGTCTCATCCTGTACGAAACCAGGTGCGTGGTCAGTTGGGAGGAAAAGTGAATGATTCGATTGTTTTCAAAAAAGACGCGGTATCCGCGAGCTGAAGAAGCGCTTGCAGGACGGCTTCAACCGATCCCGACAGCGGAGAACCATTTCGTCAATGGTCATAAGTTGAAGGGGCCTTACCCGGAGGCGATGCGACTCGCCATGTTGGGAATGGGTTGTTTCTGGGGTGTTGAAAGATTGTTCTGGCAGATCAGTGGTGTCTGGGTCACGGCTGTTGGTTACGCTGGTGGACTGACTCCCAACCCGACTTACGAGGAGGTTTGTTCAGGTGCAACGGGCCATAACGAGGTGGTTCGAATCGTGTATGATCCACAGAAAGTCGATCTCGATCACCTCTTGAAGGTCTTTTGGGAAAATCATGATCCGACGCAGGGGATGCGGCAGGGAAACGACATCGGAACACAGTATCGTTCGGGAATTTATGTTTCGAGCCGCGAAGAGAAGATACAGGCTGAAGCGAGCTGCAGTCACTACCAGCAACGCCTGCGACAGGCGGGATATGGCGACATTACAACCGAGATCCTTGATGCACCCCCATTTTATTTTGCCGAAGATTATCATCAGCAATATCTTGCCAAGAATCCGGGTGGCTATTGTGCCTTGCGCGGGCTCGGCGTGACATGTCCATCTGTTGCCTGACAGATTGTGTCCTGATCGGTCCAGTATGGACCGGGAAATGGCGGGTGGAGCATGTTCGATGACATGGTTTGCCGCTCTCGGAGTCGCACAGGGTCAGGAGGCTGCGGAACGAATACAGGATTCACTGCAAAGTTTGTCTCCGGCACCCGAAGCCACGGTTTCAGTTGAGATTGATGAGTCGCGTGGCGTGTGGGAGGCAGGGGGATACTTTCGGCAACCACCAGACAGGATTGGCCTTGCATTACTTGCATCAGTTTATGGAATTGATGACTTCTCGGTTTACGAAATTTCAGAACATGATTGGGTTCAAGAGGTCAGCCGGAACTTGCCACCGGTACGGGCCGGCCGATTTCTGGTTTATGGCAGTCATTGTGAAATCAATGCCGGGCCGGCGGAACTCCCAATCCTGATCGACGCTTCACTTGCCTTTGGTACCGGACACCATGCCTCAACACAGTTATGCCTCGAGTTGATGAGCCAGCTTTTTGAATCCGGAGCTCGTATTTCCCGCTGCGCCGATATCGGATGCGGAACCGGGATTCTTTCAATCGCTGCGGCATTGTTGTGGCGGTGTCGGGTCGAATGTTGTGACAGTGATCCGACCGCGGTGACAGTCGCCGAACTGAATATTTCCGCCAACCATGTTGCTGAGTATATCAATGCACACGCGGTTTCGGGCGCACCCTCGGCATTGTTTCCAGTTGGAACCTATGATCTTGTCGTAGCGAATATTCTCAGTGAACCCTTGATCCAGGGGGCACTCGAACTCACCTCACTGCTCGGCACACACGGACAGGTTATTCTATCCGGCATCACCGCTGAACAGGCTGATGAGGTCTTGGCGACCTATCGTACCTGTGGGTTACGACAGGTCCGGCAACAGCAGCAGGGCCATTGGGTGGCGCTTCATCTCTCACAAGATCGGTCTGGGACGGCTGGACGTTCAAGCACAAAGTCATGAACCATCTGTCCACGCAATGACATCCTGGCGCTGTGCGCCAAGCCCTTCAATACCCAGTTCAATCACCTGTCCCGGCCGCAAAAAAGTGGGGGGTTTCATTCCCAGCCCCACACCCGGCGGTGTCCCCGTCGGGATGATATCGCCAGGCTGCAGCGACATGAAATGCGAGATATAGGAAACAAGCGTCTTAACGCCAAAAATCATGGTATTGGTCGACCCCGACTGACGACGATGCCCATCAATATCCAACCACATCTTGAGATTTTGTGGGTCTGCAATTTCATCTCTGGTCACCAGCCACGGGCCGATGGGCGCAAAACTGTCAGCACTTTTTCCCTTGATCCATTGGCCACCCCGTTCAGTCTGAAAGGATCTTTCGGACACATCGTTGATAACGCAATAGCCCGCGACATGATCCAGTGAATCATCCTCGGTGACATAGGAACTCGGCTTTCCGATTACGATTCCCAGTTCAACTTCCCAGTCGGTCTTTTCTGAACCCTTTGGAATGATCACGTTGTCGTAAGGGCCGGTGATGCTCGAGGTGGCCTTTCCGAACAGAATTGGCTCTCGGGGAATTTTTGCGCCGGTTTCCGCCGCATGATCAGAATAGTTCAAACCGACACAGATGATTTTTCCGACCCCACCAACGCATGGACCGATTCGCTTTCCATCGGGGAAGACGGGAAGGCTATCCATCTCCAGATTGTCAGCCCATGACATATCCGCCAGAGTCGCACCATTGATGTCATTGATGATAGTCGACAGATCCCGGTAGTTCCCGTCTGCATCAAGGATGGCGGGTTTTTCCTGGCCGCGTGGGCCAATACGTGCAAGTTTCAACTGATTTCCTCCTCAGGCGGCAAGAATTGAGAGCAATAAATGCGCTGTCTTCAATTGGTCCGTCAATTGTCTACTTCTCCAGTACACCTGGCCAGTTGGCATCCCCTTTGGCAACATTGCCCGGAATATCCTGTTCCCACCGGCGACGTACATTCAGGCTGAAATTGAGATAGAGCCGATCTTCAAAAATGGTCCATGCTTCGGGCTGCGTGGAAGCCGTGTAATTGTTGGCAACCGCCCAGGCACAATAACCACCATATTTTGGGGCATATTTTTCCGGGTCACTGCGAAACAGCTCCTGATGTTGCGCCGAGGTGAATCGCCACGTAGCTCCGTTCCACATGGTCTCGAACTCCTTGGAGCCCTTATGGGGTTCGCCCTGGGTAAAATAAGCGACGGGGTCGTATCCACGAATCGCCGTTCCCCAGCGGGAAAAAACGGGATCAGATCCAGCAAAAAGCGGTTGGCCAGCCGTCGCCGCGACCAAAGCCAGAAATGTGCGTCGGGTTAGCATGTCTTCCAGTCCATTTATTTCAATCCTGCTGACGACCTATAGTCGGATTTGTAACAGAGATTCCAGACCATCATATCCGATTGTTCAATTCTGGTGGGCAGAAGGGAGCAATGGCACTCCTGCGGCAGATCATACCCAAGGGCCACATTTTGACTGTGCGAATCAAATGATGTGGAATTGCATTGACCGCCATTCTGTACTGACTTCATGGCTAACTCACCCCGACAACATTTACAATGTTCTTGTTTCGTGCTAGCTGAATTGGTAGCGAGAAGGAATGATAGAATGCGTGTGATTGGCCTGGATCCGGGGCTTCGGCGGACTGGCTGGGGAGTGATTGATGCCGATGGTGCCGTGCTGGCCCATGTTGCGAACGGATGTTGCCGGTCGGTGGGTTCAAGTCTGGGGGAGCGTCTGGCTTCCTTGTTTGAGCAGTTGACCGAGATCGTTGCGACTTATGCCCCCGAGGAGGCATCGGTGGAGAAGACCTTCGTGAACAGTAACTATGGCGGCTCGCTGACATTGGGTCATGCGCGTGGTGTTGCCATTCTTTCGGTTGCGCGGATGGGAATTCGTATAGGTGAATATGCGCCCAACGCCGTCAAGAAAGCTGTCACTGGGGTTGGGCATGCGGACAAGATCCAGGTTGAAGCGATGATTCAGTTGCAATTGCCCGGGGCTCTGATCAACGGCACCGATGCCGCAGATGCACTGGCTGTCGCAGTGGCACATACAGCTGTTCGACAATTCAGCAACAGGTTGAATGACGCTTTGTTTCGTGCTGCCCATTCCTCCGACGTTCCCGCATGATCGGTTGCCTGACCGGCATTGTAATTCAGAAGAATGCCGACTGTATTTTGCTTGATGTCGCTGGTGTTGGCTATCAGGTCTATTGTTCAGAGCGTACTCTCTCCGGTCTACCCGGCGATGATACGGTTGTGAGACTGTTTACTGATCTGCAGGTCCGCGAAGATTGGATCCAATTGTTTGGCTTCCTCACGCGCAAGGAGCGCGAATTGCATAACCTCCTGACATCTGTTCAAGGTGTCGGAGCCAAAGCCGCTCTGGCCATTGTTGGATCACTCGATGTTGATGAGACCATCCGCGCGATTGCACTTGGTGATTCTGATGCCATCCGAACAGCCAGGGGTGTCGGGCCAAAACTGGCTTTGCGTATCGTCAATGAGTTGAAAGAGCGGATCTCACTGCTCGTCTCTTGGGCAGAGACAGAAGGTGAGGCTCCCGTGACTGGCGTTGGTTTTGATGAAAGCCGCGTCAAACAGCCCGCCGCTTCTCCTGCTGCCCAAACGGCGCTGTCGCCTGCCGCCGAAGCACATTCGGCATTGATCAATCTGGGCTACCAGCAGGGTGAGGCGGCACGGGCCATCGCGGCGGCTGGGCGCGATAATCCGCAGGCGGATACCGCTGAACTGTTGCGCCTTTCATTGCTCCTTTTGGTTCCCAAATGAATTGAACATGGGCGCAGAAAGCATGGTTGAAGAATCCGCACTCTCTACAGAGGCTCTGCCAGAAGATCCTGACCGAGCGTTACGACCGGCGTCTCTTGACGAATTCATTGGCCAGAATGACGCACGAGCCAATCTGCGAGTCTTTGTAGAGAGTGCACGGCGGCGCAATGTTGCCATGGATCATACCCTGTTCTTTGGACCACCGGGGCTTGGAAAGACAACGCTGGGTCAGATTTTGGCACGTGAACTCGGCGTGAATTTCAAGGTGACATCGGGACCGGTTCTGGCCAAGGCAGGGGATCTTGCTGCCATTCTGACCAGTCTGGAAAGCCGCGATATCCTGTTCATTGATGAAATCCACCGGCTGCAGCCGGTGGTGGAGGAGATACTCTATCCCGCAATGGAGGATTCGGCTCTTGATCTGGTCATTGGTTCAGGTCCGGCAGCCCGTACGGTGCGAATCGAATTGCCATCCTTTACGCTCGTCGGCGCAACGACACGGCAGGGTTTGCTGACAACACCGCTCCGTGATCGATTTGGGATTCCCATTCGGCTTGACTATTACGAGATCGAGGATCTGTATGAAATTGTCTCACGCGGCGCGAGACTGCTTGCGGTCAAGATTGACAAGGATGGGGCATTTGAAATTGCCAAGCGTGCGCGCGGTACACCGCGAATTGCCAACCGCCTGTTGAGCCGGGTTCTGGATTTCGCAATCGTTGAGGGTGATGGGCAAATCACGCTTGAAGTGGCACGCCTTGCCTTGGCGAGACTGGGGGTTGACGACGTCGGACTTGATTCGTCCGACCGCAGATATCTTCGTGCATTGGGAGAAACTTTTCGTGGAGGTCCGGTTGGCGTTGAAACGATGGCTGCTGCCCTGTCGGAAGCACGCGACTCGATTGAAGAGGTCACAGAACCGTTTCTGTTGCAGCAAGGATTGGTTCAACGCACGCCGCGCGGACGCATTCTTTCGATTTCCGGCTGGCATCATCTAGGTTTGGAACCCCCGTCGGGCGCGGATTTGCCTCAAGATATGTTTGGTGGTGCCAATGACTCATGAGATTGAGGTTCGTGTCTACTATGAAGACACGGATCTCGCCGGAATCGTCTATTATGCAAATTATCTGAAGTATATTGAGCGTGGTCGAAGTGAATTATTGCGCACGATCGGTATCGACCAAGGCCGGTTACGCGAGGAAGCAGGAATCGTTTTTGCCGTCAGACACCTGGTTGCTGACTACCGGCGACCTGCAAGATTTGATGATCTTTTGCGAGTTGTCACACAAAATTTAAAATTTTCCAGGTCCCGCTTGACAATGCACCAGTCAATCTTGCGCAAGCGTGAATTGCTGTTCTCTGCAGATTGTGTTCTTGTTTGTTTACATCAGTCCGGTCAAGCAGCGAGAATTCCACAACAACTGTATTGCGTATTTGAAGCTGCCGGGAGCGAATAAGCGCATCAAGGGTCAATTATTGATCGGATTCGGTGATTATCTCATCGGCCATGATGGCATCTGAATCTCGAGCGAAGTTAGAGTGATCTTCTCATATTGCGCGCGTGATGCGGGTTCGACTCTTGTTGGGACGACATATCAATTTGTGTGAATTCTATGCCGCGTGGCAGCAGGTGTATGTTACAATATCAATTTGCCATGCGACACCTTCGAGTTGGAGTCCCACTTCCACGGTGAAGCGGAGCATCCGTGTGCGTGGTTTATATTGACGATGATCTGGTTTTGATCGGGCCAGACGATCATGTGTAGACATGGCCGACTCTTCCGCCGTCATTGAATTGATGCCGTGTCAAGGTGTGGCAGATGATCTGGATCTGATCAAACACATCTGAGAGTTTTGTATCTATTTTTGGCAATCCTTTCAGCGGATTATCGCAGACGCATCACAATCTCGAACCCGTATCACTTGCCTGAAATGATTGCTAACCTCCTTGACATTTGAGTGTAACGTGAAAATAGATTTTGCAATATAAGCAAGTTTGAAGCGAAGGACGTGCAGGTACACAGGGTGGATAGTATTCAGAGTTCAAGATATTATCTTATGATAGTCGTGCAGCACTTTATTCAGAGCGTGCTGCGTGGAATTTCGGTCAGAACATGCTTTTCCGCCGCCATCATGACGATCATGATGGTGCTTCTCCTTGAGCAGGCCACGGCACAGTCTGCCAGCGACAAAGGATTGCAGGTCGCCAATGCGGTTCGTGCGACAGAAACCGGTTATGGGGGCTTCACTGCGGATGTCGTCATGACTCTGCGCAACCGCCAGGGACAGGAAAGCAATCGGGAATTGCGATTCAAACAAATTGAGACAGACGACGCAAACCAGAGAGTCATCTTCGCGTTTGACACACCACGAGATGTCAAGGGAACAGCTTTTCTTGTTCATAAGTTCAGGACCAAGGCAGATGACCAATGGCTTTACCTGCCGGCATTGAAACGGGTCAAACGGATCAGTTCGTCCAACCGTTCGGGATCCTTCATGGGAAGCGAGTTCGCTTACGAGGATATGTCGTCGCCCGAGGTGGAAAAGTACATGCATACATGGTTGCTCGATGAAGCTTGCGGAAATCTGACATGCGCCGTAATCGAAATGGTTCCGCTCGAAAAGGGATCCGGTTATTCCCGCCAGCTCCGTTGGATCGACACAGGCGCATATCGCACGTGGAAAGTGGAATTTTACGATCGGAGAAATGCGCATCTGAAGACGCTCACTCTGAGCGGATACAATCAACATGCGGGCAAACATTGGCGTGCATCTGATTACAAGATGGTCAATCATCTGACGGGAAAGAGCACAGACCTGCGTTGGGCCAACTATGACTTCAACGCCAATCTCAGCGCACGCGACTTTACGCAAACAGGCTTGCGACGCGTACGATGAGGCAAGAGGTGCATTCCAATCCGCCTGCGAACTTCTCTGTCGGCCACCATATGGGTTTGAGTCGATCGCCCTATCGCATTGCGTGCTGGCGGGTCTGGATACCCCGAAGAGGAGACATCGTGTAAGGCCGCGACACAACTGTTTATTGTCCTTGGTGGGGTGAGAGATGCTTGCGGCGGGTCAGACCAATCTGTGCGTGCCCAATTCCTTCTGATTCAGATTCCTCTTTTTCGCCCCATATGCCTGCGGGTGCGTGTATATGATCGTGCCATCCCCCAAATAATTCTGCAGAATAATCGAACCTATCCGATAATACGCTGAAAATATGCGTAAAATAGCCGTCTGCGCCCAACGACGAAATCACCGTGCACTGACCAAAACGTGACAGAAAATCACGTGCGGGGGATCCTGTTCAAAACCGCCAGAGCACCGCGTCTCCAAAAAGTCGATCATTCGCGGTTTTGCTGAAAGCAGGGGTGTTAATCGCGCTCACATCGCGACAGTCATCAACACTGTTCTACGGGTATTCATCATGTCACCGGTCTCTTCTGCCCATGCCGCCTTTCCGACGGGCACGCTACGGGTAAGATGACAGCCAATCGTACAACAGGCAAGTCGCCGTTTAATGAGAATCCCTATCCTTTGCGCCCATGACTTCCAATTCTCCTGTCAATTGCGAGCAGGAGCGGTGGAAATAGAAGAAAGTCTGCCACGAGCGCGATGACGACCGTCATGCCAACCAGCAAGCCGAGCGTTTGATTGGCGATAAGCCCCGATGCACCAAAGACGAGGAAGCCCAACGCAAAAATCAGAGTGGTCGTCAGCAATGGTTTCCCCACGAGCTTGAAAGTCGGCAAGATTGCCTCAGAGGGCGATTTACCCTCGGCTCGATCTCTCAGGTATTTCGACATCAGGTGAATGGTGTCATCAACGACAATGCCAAACGCGATTGCGGTCACGATAGAAGCCGCGACGCTGATGGTTCCCTGACATCCCAGGCGGTGTCGGTCCCACATGCCCGGTGGGACTGTCATCCCGCACCCCCGCGGCTGATCAGCCGCGGGGGTTCCGCTTCTGGAATTGTGCAAAAGACGCGGGGCTGTGCAAGCCGAAGGCCACAGAATTCCTGCGTGATCCACAGGCATTTTTGCACCCCACAACCACCGCCTCCTCTTTTGTCTTGATTCCTGATTCGAAGACATATGAGGCGGGGGGCTCCATCGGTTTGTCATGATCAATGTGACAGAGACGGAGACCCCCGATGCCAGTTTTTGGCTGGCCTGGTCCTGTGATCAGAAACGCCAGGATGGGTTCTGTCTGTGATCACCCGGCGATGCCGCTGTCCGGATGCGTCAGGAGATCGTCCATCGCTGGCGTCAGGCCATTCGTGATGGCCTCACAACAACAGAAGCCGCCCGTGCGGTCCATGTGCCCCGTGCCACCCTGTCTCGTTGGGAACAGTCCCCTGAACTGCTGTCGCGCCGACCCCACCGGTGCCGCCAAGGACCACCCCGCGCTACGCCCCGGCAGCGGATCACAGACCTGCGCCGGGACGGACATCCGATCTCTGCGGCCACGGTCGGGCGTGGGAGCGCGGACAGGGCCGCGCCCGCACAAACCGCAGCCAGACGCCCCCAAAAAGAGAGCCAAAAGGCCAGCTCAAAAGGTACAGGGGGGTGGGTATTTCGTGAGGTCATCGGTGTTGTTTCCGGGTCTTCACGTGGCGTGATTGTGTCCGGTCCGTGAGGGGTCGAACAGGGTTTGGGTCTCGAGCATGGCGCAGGCGACGGCGAGCAATCTGTCGGCCATCGGTATCTCCTTCGCACGGTGACTGGATATACGACTATGACAAGACAATGCGCTGCAAACGCAAGGAACACGCTGGAAATGACGATTGATCACAAATTTGTCGTACACTCGTTACGGTGTTGAGATTTGGCGTTGGCAGCTTCTTCATGTATCATGACGGTGAGACACACCGTGGATGGTCAATGAAGCAGATTGTCATTCTGACCTGCCGAATGTGATGTCGGTTGATGCCTCAATTTGTTCTCTGATCCAGCTCTCAGGACGGACTTTCGAATAGACATCGGGAAAGACACGGTCGGCTGCATAGCGCTCGCGCATTGCACGATAGAGTCGATGTTCGAACATATCCTCGAACTCACTTTGAGTCATGCAGATGTCAGCATAGAGCATCTGGTATCCACCGCGATCTCGAACAAATGCCTCCAATTTCCGTGTTGCCTGTATCTGGTTATAGTTTCCAGTTTTAACAGTGGCAGGGATGCCGTAGATGCCGAGATCGACAAACATCTGGCTGCCGCCTCCTCCATTTGCGGGGTTTCGGAGAAAGCCTTCATGGATATCGTGGTCAAACAACCGCACCGGGCAGACCCAGAGAGGGTAGATCTCGAAGAGATCAGCACTCAATAAAACAGATTCCGCCAAATGTTCGATGGGGATCAGAATATCTTGGGCAACACGGCCTTCAAAGACCTGCCGCCGGACGTCCTGCGTCATGGTCAATTTCATCAAGGAAATCTTCGGCGCACCCATCCAAGCCCAGAGATATCGATACCAGACTGTGTTGGCGAATCGGATCAGATCCTTGATCTGAAAAAAAATGGAGGGTGTGTGGCGATGAAAGTAGTGCCGCGTTGGGACATATTCGCTGAATGGCCCAACTTCGGTGAGACTTCTGGCGACATGGCTGAAAAACCATGGCTTATAGAAGTTGTTGATTCGATTGACTCGTGCGTGGCGTGGTGGCACAGCGAAGTCACCTTTGAGAATAACGCCTGAAGTGCTCGAGAAGATAAGTCCTTCGATGAATTGTGGGGCATCGGAACTCGCAGTCAGCTCTTCAAGGCGCGAACAGAACGCCTTTAGAGAATGACAGGGTTCATACTCCAACCTGATATGAGACTTTATGGGAACAATGCGAAGTTCCACCGCAACGAGAAAACCGAGCGTGCCATGCGACCAGGGTAAAGCATAAAAGAGTTCTGAATTGTCTTCACGCGTGCAACGGAGACAGTCACCGTTCGCAATGACAATCTCAAATGCTTCCACCGTCTCAAAAAGAAAGCCTTCACGGTGACTTGAGGTTTCAATTCCAACTCCCATGCACAAACCACCCAAGGTGAGATCGTCCATTTCCGCTTGGACCGCAAGCGCAAACCCCTTGGGGACAAGGAAGTGGGTGATGTCGCCCATTGTGACCATCGGCTCGGCACGAACGACATGACGCACCTCGTCGACTTCGAGGACATTGCGGAGATGGTCAATCGAGACCTGGTGCATGCTCGCCTTGAAATCTGCGCTACGTGAAGACATCGACTTCCAGGGTTTGCGACCGGTGCACATCTGCTGTCCATTTTGCCAGCCGGCTCGAACCTCGTCTTGGATCAGTTTGACCGCCTTGTCGTGACTGACACTGGTGTTACGAAAAGTCCGGTAGACCCAATTGTTCAGGCCGTACAAGACGCCATGGATGAAACTGGCCGGAACGGCGAACCCAGCAATAACAATTTCACGATAATGAGTGAGAAAATACTCGATCGGCTTGGGAATAGACATAGATTGCTCCTTGATGAGCCCGCAAGGCCACACACAGATTATGGCAAGTATCCAGATCTCATCAGATCAATTGTGCAAGGTGCAAGGACGGCGATGCTGCAGGATAACCACTTGTATTGTCGAACACAAATATCCGGATAAAGTCTGAATTCCTCTTCAGTTTCCGTCTTCTTTTCTTTGGGGTTGTCCCGAAGTCTATTGAAACTTATCTGAGCGGCGTTGCCGATCATCTAGGGCCAGGACCTGTTAATTGTTGGCATATTGCTTTGTGCCTGATCAATGCCTCGGTGACAACAACAATTTTGATGGGCGCATTCGCGACTGGGGCGAGATCCGTCATGACGGTATAGCGCGTCAATCTGGGTGAGAGGTGCGCGTCAAACAGGGTGAGAATCCATGTGATGCTGTGACATGTTCCCTTTGCTGCAGGTTGGCGTGGATTGCAAGTGGGTTTTGGGAGTGGGTTTGCTGCTGCCGTCAGCACAGTCTTTGGGATCGGGGTCAGTCGGTGGAGGTATTTTTTTCTGTGGCGTATTGGGCCGGTCGTCCGGGTTTGCGTTGCCGTTGGAGCGTTTCCTTGCGGCGGGTGCTCTCAGCATTCATCTCCAGGATCACGGCTTTATGGCACAGGCGATCGACAGCGGCCACGGCGGTGGTTTCATCGGGGAACAATCTGTCCCCTGCACTGAAGGGTTGATTGGCGGTGATCATCAGTGAGCGTCGTTCATAACGCACCGCGATCAGTTCGAACAGGACAGTGGTTTCCGCTTCATCCCGGCTCAGATCGCTGAAATCGTCACGGATCAGCAGGTGGAACGTGTCCAGTGATCTGAGCATGCGTTCGCGTTCGAGTTCGCGCCGCGCAGTTTGCAGTCTCTGCACGAGATCGGTGGTGCGGCCCATCAGCACGCGGTCACCAGTCTCAATCAGTTCCCGGTCGATGGCCGAGGCCAGATGGCTCTTGCCGACCCCGGGCCTTGCAACGGTTCACACTTGTATCGGGGATTTCATTCCAGTTGTTTTTCGCCGAGGGCGTTGCGCACCTGGATTCCCCAGTTGAGTCTCTCGAGTCCCTGCCAGACTTTTTTCACCCCGGGCAGCGCCTTCGCCGCCGCCGACAGGCACGGCTGTCCCCGGGCGTCGCACCAGTCCGTCCGCGCACACAGCCCGCGACCCAACGCATGCCGACTCAAACCGCCGGAACGAAGCGCCACGGCCAACCAATCAAGCGTCAGCGAATCGAAATGGCGGAGACCAACCTGCATGGCCCACCGTAGAGGCCATCCAAATCACCGATACAAGTGTGAACTGTTGCAAGGCCCCCGACCGCCACCGTCGCGCCAGGCACAGCGCCAGCGGCCACCGCCCCTCTCCGGCGCGTCTGCGCCCAGCTGGATCTCATCGGCACACACATCACCGAAGCGTACCCGCAGATCGACCGGTTGATCGCCACCCGGGCCGTCCGCGTCACGCGGCGGGCAGACGCCGATGACCCTCTGCAGCGCCGAGACACTCAGGCCCTGCGCTGTTTGTCAGGGGTCGCACCGGTCACCCGGCGATATTGATGTCCAGAGGCCCCCGGAGATCGTCCATCGCTGGCACCAGGCCCTGCGTGAGGGGCTGACGGACATGATCGGCTGTGCGGCCTCCTCAACCGAGTCAAGGTGGTTAAGGTGATGTATCTGCTCGGGAGTGATTCCCATAGGGCTGGGTTTGGACCCGGTTGATTCCTGATTGGGTGTATCTGGCGAACCAGGCGACCTTGGCGAAGGGCGTGCAATTGCGGTTGACCGAGAGATGGGCATGGACGTGCCTCCGTCTGTGAGTCAGTTGGGCCCAGACGCTGTCAAAAGTGCCTTGATCTGAACAGGGCGCGGAAGGTGAGAATCGCCGGGGTGTGTCGCTGCGACGGAGCCGCGGCCAACGGGGTGCTGACATCCCGCGTTTTTGTCCCGTATCCGCTGGTGGTGGCGATCTCGTTATGTCCTTGGCTGTATCTCTGTCAAGATTGCAACTCAGAATCACCGGACCCATACAATGGGGATCATTTGTCACGATGTCCCTATCTGTGTCGAACCCCGCTACGCTCTTGGCGTGCGCCACACCAGTCGCGGCATCAGCCGCCGCCCTGAGAGATGGGCAGGCCTGCCAGACATCGACCCGCCTAATTTCCTGAGCCTAACTCTCCAGACAGATCCCGTTGTCTGTGGCACAATTGGTGATCGCGGCAATCTTCAGCTCTCTGTCCTGCGCAGCCGCCTGCGGCATCCCACGCCACACCTCTTGGTTGATCCGGGCACCTCAGACGGGTTTTCCCGGTTCCAGAAGACGGTCAAGTGCTCTGTGTGAGCATCGTCCCATCGCGGCCCAGTTGCGCCACAACACCGCAGGCTGCCTCACGCAAATCAAGCTCTTCGCCCGGTGCAGATCATCCCAAAACAGGCGGGCCAGATCATCCACGATGCCCATGTCCTGCAGTTGCGCAGCTGCCGTCTGTAGGGTGTCCGCAAGATACTGTCGCGCCCGCGCCCTATCCCTGTCCAGATCGGTTTTGGAAACAGAGGTGTCAGAGTGTCAACGGGTCATCAGAGTGTTCTTTCCCATAGGTCTCCAATGATGGGGAGTTTTCATTCTGGAACACTCTACAGTTCCCTGCCACCATTGCCAGCGATTCCAACGATATCGAGTCAAATTCCGCCACATCACCATGAAATACGTCATCGGGATTCAGAAAACCACGCGTTTTCAATGGGTTGGAAATTCAAGAGTCCGCGATAAGAGAATATACGAGAACGGCTCCCCTTCTCATTAGTTTCTGACCACGCTAAAGAATGATAAGGCCTCGCCGGACATCTCTTATAACTGCAATGATGGCTCATGTCATGACTCATTTTCTTGACCTTGTTGTTAATCGGCCCTGGCGTGTGGCCGCAGTCTCACTCTTGCTCGCTGTGGTCGTTGCTGCCGGGCTTCAAAGCCTCATTGTTGTCGATGTTGGCATACGCAATCACTTCAGCGAGGATGACCCACATCTCGTCAATCTGGAGCGTTTCGAAGACACATACGCAGTCTCTGATACGGTGCTCGTGGTCGTTGATCCTCCAGGTGAGTCCATCTTCTCGCGTCATGCTCTGGTTATAATTGAGCAGTTAACCGATGCATTGTGGAATACGCCTTTCGCAACACGCGTTGACTCGCTGACAAATTACTCGCATTCCGAAGGAATTGGTGATGATCTTTTGGTTGATCCCCTTGTCGAGGATGCCGCTTCGCTTGATGATTTTGCCCTTGCGCGCGTTCAGGAAATCGCCCTTAATTCCATGGAAACACGCGGTCGCTTCGTTTCTCGTGATGGCAGTCTCAGTGGCCTCGTTGTCAGTCTGGTCGTTCCAGAAGAGAATCGCCAGGAAAACAAATTCCGAACGGTCAAAACGCTACGGGAAATTATTGAAACGCAATCTGAATTGAACCCGGATACGGAATACCACATCTATGGTGAGCTGTTGATTGATCAGGAAATACGCAAGGCCTTGAATCACGATTCTTCTGTTCTGGGCCCAGCTGTGCTCTTGGCAATGATTGTGGTCGCTATTGTCGTCCTGCGTTCAGCTTGGGGTGTCCTCGGCATTATCGTGTTATTAGCAACAGTGATGACCTCAGGAATGGGATTTGCCGGATGGGTCGGCCTGAAATTCTATGGTGAGAGCGGAGGCGCAATCTTCGTTTTGATGGCAATTGCGGTCGCGCATTCTGTACATCTGATCCAGGGAATGATGAATGGAATGCGAGAGGGCAAGGACCGCAGAGTCGCAACACGTCATGCGCTGCAAGTCAATCTACGTCCAATATTTCTGACATCAGTTACCACCGCCATTGGATTTCTCAGCCTGAATTTTTCGGACATGCCGCCCTTCCAAGTTATGGGAAATATTGTCGCCTTCGGATCCATGTGCGCCTTCATTTACAGTGTGACGCTATTGCCAGCAATGCTGTGCGTTATGCCAATGCGGGTCAAAGCCAGATCGACAAAACAGGTTGAACTCTTCACAAAACTCGCGGGTTTTGTTGTTGCAAAGAGCCGCATTCTCATCGGGGCATTTGTGGTTATAACAATGTTCAGCGCAATTGGAATTGCACGAATCGAGTTGAATGACAATAATCTGAAGCTTCTGAATGAGGCAAATGAGTTGCGTCAATCCGCTGATTTCATCAGCGAGAGATTTTCTGGCCTTGACGTCTTTGAGTATTCGCTGGATGCCGGACGCGAGGGCGGCGTCACGGATATTGACTACCTGCAGAGCGTAGATTCATTTGCCAGTTGGCTCCGCACGCAGCCGGAGGTTTCGCATGTCACTTCCATCGCAGATATCATGAAGCGGCTGAACCGCAATTTACGTACCGATATCGACGATCCAGACAGTCTTCCCGAAAATTCTGATCTGGCAGCACAGTATCTTTTACTCTATGAATTCTCGCTGCCTGTGGGACTTGACCTGAATCAACGCATAAACTTTGAACGGTCATCCTCCCGGTTGACTGCGGTAGTTGATGAATTGTCAGTACGTGAACAAATTGAGCTTGACGAGAGAGCGTCGCAGTGGCTGCAGGAGAATGCACCCGAAATCCATACCAAGGCTACAGGGGTGACGATTATCGGTGCCTATTCCGTGATTCTAAATATTGAGAGAATGCTCATTGGTACTGTTGCGGCAATGTCAGTGGTTTCGTTGATTCTGGTATTTGTATTTAAGAGCGTCCGATTGGGGCTGCTCAGCTTGATTCCCAACTTCCTGCCAGCGATCATGGCAATGGCAATCTGGGGATTTGCTGTTGGAACTGTCAGTGTGGCTGCCTCTATCGTGACCGCCATTGCTTTTGGCATTATTGTCGATGACACGATTCATATCATGTCAAAATATCTAAGGTCACGGGCCGAGGGACTACGGCCACGGGATGCAATTGCACCAACTTTTCGTATGGTCGGTGGGCCACTCTTGACCACAACCTTGATTTTCGCCATTGGTTTTTTGGTCTTTGGGCTCTCCGACCTCGCGACCAATCAAACACTTGGTACTCTGGTCGGAATTACGGTGGTCATTGCACTGTCCGCTGATTTTCTCTTGTTTCCGCCTCTCCTTGTTGCCTTGGACCGCATCAAGAATTTACCGGTGGATCCGACAAAAAAGGTCATATGATCTGATGCATTCCGTACAGTAGACAGGAGATAGTGTCTGCAAGAATACTTGAAATGATCATCGAATTTTTTTTGGGGCTTATAAAGATGAATTGACATGCCGCATTATGTTGCGCAGTGTTTCAATAAAAACGCATCATGTTGTATTCTGTCAAATGGTCTTTATAACCCCCCATTTGAATGTGGGGTAGATGGTGTCATGGTGTTGCTTCCTTTCAAGGTTTCAAGACACCCCGAGCCCTACAGCTCAGGGAGAAGCACCACCACCCTGATTCAGAGTTTCAACATCATCCTGCCCCGACCCCATGTCCATTGTTTGATCTCCTTGCGGTACAAGAAAATTGGCACAAAGCCGGATATAATCCAAAGTATGACCAGCACCGGAAAAGGTATTATGATGCCTAGTGGTTGATGCAAAACAAAAGATTCCATTTGTTGTCGAATCATGGCATGATCCTGCTGCCGCGGTCACGCGGCCCGCGCCAACAGGAGACAGGCGAATGGGCAGGAAATCGACACGGCCGGCACGGGACGCTCAGGGCCCTGGCTGCGGCAATGGGCGACATGGTCATCTCCCCGGTGCGCAACATCCTCCTCCGTCACGGCCTCA
>JAPOTI010000129.1 GCA_026709265.1 Paracoccaceae bacterium
AAAAGGCCGTTGACTGCCTCTACGAAGGTAGCTGATAACGGGGGCAAGTAGTTACAGACCATGAATCTATGCTTCTTGTTGGTCTGCGCAATTGGCTGGATTCGAATGAAGGACGCAGCGCCGTCCAAGTCGCGGAAGCAATGGTCGATTCACTCCCTTCGACACTTGCTCATGTCGGCCTGCGTGCGGAAAAGCTCATTGAACATGCTGACAAAAAAATCACTCGCTGGATCCGGTCTACATGTGACCGCTGGCGCGAACTCAACTCAGCTTACGAGACCGTACGCAAAGATCTCGACAGCGCAGATGCAAATAACCAGGTTCGCATCTCACGCCGAATGAGTGCGCGACTGAAAGACATGGAACGTTATCTTGACCGTTTCGTCGTGGAGACTCTATCTCGTACCGCTGTCATTCCCACATATAGTTTCCCTGTTCATTCCATCCACCTGGAGATCGTGACCGATCGTGGTGCAGATGATCGCAATGATGAGCGGGCACTGCAACTTCATCGTGATGCGGCGTTGGCAGTTTCAGAATATGCACCGGGCGCGGAGGTCGTGGCCGGTGGGCGTATATGGAAGTCTGAAGGTATCACGCGTAGGGCTGTTTTTGGCCATGGTGAGGCGTATATTGAAAAATCCTATTACCGAATCTGTCAGAACTGCCAGCATGTGGAAAAACATGTCAATTGGGATGATTTTGACGTGCTATGTCAGCAATGCGGGACCCGTCCAAGAGGCCATCGACGCACGTTCATCGAACCCATCGGGTTCCTGACCTCCTACGCTGACCGACAGGGTCGGGACCCTGGCGCAACACGTCTCCGCGTCCGACCCGTCGACGAAGCCCGCCTCCTCACAAGACCGCAGCCCGGCGACTTTCAGGAATCGGACATCAACAGCGTCACCCATTTCTTTGCTCCCGCAGTCGGATCAGAACCCGCAGGGTCAGGTCAAATGGTTATACTCAACCGCGGGCCAAAGGGAGCTGGCTATTTGCGGTGCCCGCGATGCGAATTCGCTCGACCCGCGCCAGCTGAATCGCTTGGTGGTATGAATATCCCTTCTCCGCACAAGAACCCCCGCACCGGCGACAAATGTTCGGTCGAATCCCTGAGTCACCCGGTTGATTTGGCGCATATTTTTGAAACCGATCTACGTGGCATTCGGATCAATCAACCTGTCAGCGACTTTTCTGACCGCAAGGACGACAACGAACGCCGTGCCGCGCGGGAGGGTTTTCTGCGAACCCTTGCCGAGGCCATGCGACTCGCAGCTTCTGACCTGCTGGCCACTGATCCCCGGGGGCTACGTGCCACCGTTGAAATTCATGGTGCGACCCCTCTGGTCATTTTGTTCGATACAACGCCCGGAGGTGCCGGATTTTGTCGACGGATTCTCAATGATGATGATCCCCGATTTTCAGCACGGGCATTATTGGGTCGCGCTGTCACTGTCCTTGATTGTCGCCGTGGTGACAACTGTGAGACCAGTTGTTCGGATTGTTTAAATGACTATTCCAATCAGGCGTATTGGGACCAGTTCGACCGGCTTTCCGTGCTGAAATGGTTGCACGACTTGCTCCGCGAGGACACACCACGACCGACCCATGTGCCGAAATCCGCAGATCCCTTGGCGACAACTTTCGCTGTCACTCTCCGAAAGAGGCTTGATGGCGCCGACCTCATCGCCGTTTCCACCCCATACCTCTGGGGTGCAGGTGACCAGACGGAGGCGATGACCAGTCACCGTACAGTCCGCAACTGGCTTGAGGACGATTCCGCGTAGCGTGTTATATTTTTGATCCCACAGGGATCTGAGAATAATGAAAACCCGACGGGCCTTGACCGTAATATTGCCCATCTTTTGGAGCCCTTTGAACAATCGGAACAATTGCGATTTGGCCATGTGGATACAACTGATCTCGCCGTTGCGCCGCGTTTGTCCATCGTCCGACAAGCCGGTGCCGACAAGGTCGTAGAAGAATACTACGCCGTCGATAAAGATGCTCCCGCATTGGCGTGCCCTTTGGCAAATGTGCGTTATGTCCACTTATCCCCGGTAGCCGAGAGTTGGCACTCGTCGGTTCAGGCCAAGATCCGCCCCTGTTCTGGCCTGCTCGCCGGACTTATGAATGGTTTGAGAATTGAACGTTTTCGACCCGGAAAGCCGCGTAATCTTGCTCCTTTGTTTCAAGACGTTGTCAGTCGCCAAGTTGCGATGGAGATTGCAGACCCCTATTGTGGTATCAGCCAGAAGACACGTCGGAGCCTCGCCGATTTTGTCGCCGCTGCCATTGATGCAGGCGCGGAGCTTTCTTCTCTCACGATAACCTGGAACCCTGACAAGGGACACGCAGGAACAAAAACGTCACAAATCAATTCGCTCCAAGAGGAGCTCCAGTCAGCCGGCGTGCAAATCAAGCCGAAATTCAATTTTCGTACTGGTCGTCTTGGCCATTTCCATGACCGTGTTGTCACCGCCCGAACAACAGACACAGGTGGGTTAATGCGTCTACGATTGGATATTACGGCAGGAATAGACAATCTCATGTCGCGCTCCAAGGAGTGCAGTGTCTTCATAGAAACCATGCGCTGATCAAAAGGGTTATGCCTAAAACTTGGTGACGGCCAGCTCAGGCAGCTTCCTTAAATTATATCATAATGTCAAGTAGTTAAGAGCTGATTTCGGATTCTTAGGAAAGCATTAACTCTTTACAAATGAGTAGATTCCAAAGCCAAACTTTGTACATCCAATCACACTGTGGATATCAATATCTAGATGCAGATCTCCTTGATCATCAACAAAATCAAAACGACTCAAATTCAAATATCGTTCTACCGAGGGAAAACGAAGAATTGACAATGGATGAAAAATTCGATGTGCATTGAAGTGTACTTCATCTCTAATTCCAACCGGTACGGAGAGATACAATTTTCCTTTATCGATCAGAAGTTGAACTAAGTTGTTTATACCTTTTTCATGTCCATCGACATCAATTGGATCAGAATATCGGCCAAGTCCGAAATGCTCCAATGCATTGAGGCAAGAAATTGAATCTGCGGGTTTCAATTGACTTGGTTCCATAATGTCGCCTTGTTCGAATAATATGTTCTCGTGTTTGCATTGAGCAAATGGACGTACATCAAGAACTTCAATTTCTCGAAACGATGCGACGTGAGCTACAAATCCATCGATCCGCGATCCGATATCGATGTGCCGCTTTGGGTTGTCACGAAAGACAAATTGGGCAACCAAGAGATCATGATGGAAATAGGCACCTTTTGCAACGCCACTAAAGTCATCGTAATCGCTTAGAATTATCCAATTTCGTGAGATAGTTCCTCCCTGAGCAAGCCATTCATTTCTCTGTTTACGAAACTTTAGGTATCTCTGTAAGCGGTTTACCATGTTTCCATTGTGAGGCGATAGTTGAATGCGTTTGGCCTGAACTCTCAAGCAAAATATTGACTTATACTATGACAATACGGAATATTTCAATTCATGGGATTAAGAACACAGATTCGCCGCAAACGACATGGACGACGCGCTTCAAGGCGGGCACAATGGACTCTCGGCTCTGACGAGAATGAGTTGCTGGATTTGATCCAACTATTGAGACCCATAGATGCGGGCCATGAATTGATTCGAATTGGTGGGCGGGGAGACGGTGGTTACCTCATTCCAAATGACTTGGAAGGAATTGGTGCGTGTTTTTCGCCTGGCGTGGGACCAACCTCGCAATTCGAGCAGGAATTGGCGACGCGATTCGGGATCAAATGTTTTCTGGCAGATGCATCAATCGAAGATCCGTCATTCTCTGCGGCTGAATCTCCATTTTTTGACTTCGAAAACAAATTCATCGGTTGTCACAATTCTGAAAATTTTATCCGTTTGGAAGACTGGATCACAGACAAATACGGTACAATTGGAGGGGGGGGGCGATCAGCAGTCTTTCCACCGATGATCTCATATTACAAATGGATATTGAGGGAGATGAATTCGCCGTTATTGTCGATACGCCCCGCCATATTCTCCGCCGTTTTCGCATTATGGCCATCGAATTTCACAATCTGCACTTGCTCTTTGAAGCGAACTGGCGACGTCTCTTTCGCAGTATCTTTAACAAGATCGTTGAAGATTTCTATATCGTCCACATTCATCCTAACAATTCCACACAGTTGGTCTCAGCAAGAGGGGTCGATATTCCGCCAGTCATGGAAATCACGCTGTTGAGACAGGACAGCGCCCGGAAAACAGACTTGCCACTTGGCTACCCACATCCGCTAGATGAGGCAAACTGCCCGCAATTTCCTGATATCGTTCTGCCAGACATTTTTGCAAGCGTGAAGAGAGGTGAATGAGCGGGAATTGCTGTTGGGAATTTTAACACATTGAAAAGAAAATGATTTTCTGCAATTTTCGTGAAATTGTATGTGTGAGTAATGGCTAGATGAAAAAGCTTGAGATTAATTTCTTGGGTGTTGTTAGAAATGGTGGCCCCGAGCTCAAAGAAACGCTTAGGACGATCGATATCATCCGTAGCAATGTTGCTAGTGGTTGATGCAAAACAAAAGATTCCATTCGTTGTCGAATCATGGTATGATC
>JAPOTI010000070.1 GCA_026709265.1 Paracoccaceae bacterium
TTCCGGGCCCGGCTCAAATCAGGACGCTTTGACAACGTGTGGGCCCAACGGACCCACTACCGTCTGTCGCCATCGGTCACAACACCCGCTTGCTGTTCTGTTCAAGGAGTCAAACCCCATGCGCTTTTCCGAACGGCACGGATACAAGCCCCCGGCCCCTTTCTGCAGCCGGCCGAGGTCACTGACGACCTTCGCAACCGGATCTGGGATACGCTGTATGTAAACTATTTTGATGATATCGGTCATCATCATGGGCTGGGTGGTTTGAAATATTCTGACTCGTTCAACTGGCTTTCAAACCACCTCCGCCACACCTATTTCAAGATCCCCATTGATGATCGAAGTACTGACCCGGAGAAAGAGTTGCAGGCGATCCGGAAATGTTACTTTGCCTTGTCGTTCCCGGAATTCTACGATTTCCTGGAAGCCATGCGGATCCAACCGTGGCGGGATACTATCAAGGCCAGCGCGGATTCGAGGCCAATGCGTTCGAAACGCGGTGCAATCGGATTTTCGAAGAGGAGAAGGCCGCGGTCCGCTTCGTGGGGCATCTGGCCACAGAGATCACCAACGAAGAGGAGCGGGCGGCCATCCATGATGCAGCCCAGACCGATGAAGCGGGCAGCCACATCATCCAGGCCATCGCACTGTACCGGGAACGCACCGCCCCCGATTACCGCAACGCGATCAAGGAAAGCATCTCCGCCGTGGAGGCCACCTATCGCCAGCTCACAGGAAAAGAACACAAGGACATCGGGAGCGCCATTACGGCCTTGGAAAATCAGGGCATCGCACTACCCTCATCCCTCCAAGCAGGGTTTTCCGCCATCTATGGATGGACCAGCGGTCCTGACGGGATCCGGCACGCCCTGATGGGTGGTGCCCAACCACCCGCCGAAACTGAGGCCCGGTTGATGCTGGTGATGTGCTCGGCATATGTGAACTACCTGCTGTCCTTGCGGGCGTCAGATTCCAGGTGACAGGCGGGAGAATTCCCGGCCCTCTCGAGAAAGGCAGGATCCATCATGCAGGACATCATCGACAGTCTTGACGCTTGTGTCCAGAACGCCACATTTGCCTTGAGGAATTCTGGGTCAATCGAATGGTATCAGTATAGAAAGTTGTTCCGCAACAAACGGTGGGGCGACTCATTTTGGATGCACTTGGCCGGGGCTGAGTTGTGCATCAGCTCCGAGTACGTTGCCCACGTGCTGATCAGGGAATATCCTGATTGAGTCGATACGGCCAAGCCGCCTCTTGAGGTTGAACCGACCCTCCTTATGGCGAAGACGCCGCGGGGCAACAATCTCCTGCTAAAGTCCCCAGCCACAGCTTTGCATCTCGTACAGGCGCGATGCTGTGCGCTCAAACTCAAAGGATCCAACACCTTCCACATAAAGTTTCTCCGGCTGTGCAGCCGCAGAGGCAATCAAATGCACACGCCGCTCATAGAGTGCATCAATGAGCATCACAAAACGCCGGGCCTCATTGTAGTTTGAGCGCGAAAGAAGCGGAATATTTTCCAGAAGCAATACACGGACAGCCTGAGAGATCGCCAGAAAATCCGCCGGACCATAGGGTTGCCCACAAAGATCCCAAAACGCCGCCCGCGCCACACCATTGCAGTAGTGATTGAGGATAACCTTCCTGTTATTGACCGTCAGAGTATAACTGTGCGAGATGCCGCCCGACAATAACCCCTGCCAAATCTCATCAATTCTGAGCGCATTTTCACCGGCGGGAGGAACGAAATACTTGACCTCTCCGGCCAATCGGTTCTGCCGGTGGTCGGTGCCTGAACCAATCTCGTGAATGTCAAACTTCTCCCCGATCAATTCAATGAAGGGCAAAAACAGGTGTCGATTGATGCCGTCTCTATAGAGATCCTGAGGCGGACGGTTGGACGTCGTCACGACAACAGTCCCGCGGGCAATGATCGTCTCGAACAATCTTCCAACAATCATCGCATCTGCAATGTCATCGATCTGACATTCATCGAGGCACAACAACCGGGCCTTCTCAGAAATCGCCGCAGCAACCGGCAGGATGGCGTCGCTTACACCCTGTTTGCGCGCGACATTCATCTCTGCATGAACACCCTGCATGAATTCAAGAAAGTGGCTGCGCATCTTGTTTTCGGCTTCACTGAAGTCAAAGAACATGTCCATGAGCATAGACTTTCCCCGTCCGACCCCTCCCCACAAATAAATGCTGGGAATCCTCTGGGGGTCTTTCCTGAATCCAAAGAGCCCACCGCGCCTGGCGGGTTCTTCAAGCTTTGCCTCCAAATCCGTCAGAGCTGCCAGGGCTGCGCGCTGGCCAGAATCGTCCTCGAGATCGCCGGCTGCAATTCGATCCTGATACGTCTTCTGCAAGAGACCCATCATGTTTTCCAGTTCAATGGCTCTCGTATTCTTCCGGCATCAGGGTGAAGTCCAATGACGAGAATAACGCAGCATGAGGCTTCCTGTCACCCGCTTCATTACCGCAATCTCGATCGGTGAAAATCCATGGTCCGGTCCGGCCTCATCTCGAAAAAAGCCGCTCGATAATTTCACATGCAGCTTTGACAATAAATCCTCCCCAATCACAGCTTGAGCGTGTCTATGCTGCAATCGAATAACCCAACGATCCGACCGACCAGGCCATTCCTGGTTTCAGTCCTATTGGCAATATTTCTGCCTGGCTCCGCAATCGGCGGAGATTCTACAGATTTATCCCCTGGCTTGTCCATTTCCAAACGGGCTTCGAGTTCAATCATCGGAACCACGACTGACCGAAAACTCTGTCGTTACCATAGTGATGATGGATTGATTCACTGCAACTCTGAAAACGACTCTTCTGGGTCAGAGGAGTTTATTGTGGAATCGACGTCGCGGCCACGCTTCAGCAGCTTTGGCAGCAACACCTCGGGAAGAGTGACGGCATCACGGGACGCGCGTTATGCCTTCTCCCATGCAGAAACCAGGACAGTGCTCAGCGATGGCACGGCATTTGTATATTGCAAACTGGCCCTGCAATTCCAGATTGCCAATAACGACACTCTCTGGGTCTGGTACGATGAGGTACAGTTCACGGGGTCCGGGGCAATTGCCTACATTGACTCCAACGGTGACCAGCAAGCCGACTTTGCTGTACGCGGAAGCTGGACAGGTCGTGTCAATGGAGTCCAACGTTGGGAACCGGTCAATCCAAGAAGCACAGTCTATACGGCTGCGCAGAAAGCGTATCCGGCGCGCCCCTTTTTCGGCACGACGGGAACGCGCAACCGCGCCTGTCGCGCATCACGCGTCATCGTGGCCAAACTCGTCCCCGCTACGCCAAAGATCACTTCCACAGTCACTGGTGCCTTGCGCACAACTCTCGGCGTCTCCGGCAACTGAGGGAAACTGTTTCGCAACTCATATCACTTCAGCGGAAAATTCAATACTTTTCATAAGGCACGGCGTCCGCGATGTGACCCGTCCTTGATTGCCGGGGCGGCGCATGGCAGCGTGTGGGAGGCATGCCTCCCACACCTGATTTGTCGTCGATGTCTGCGTGTCATTGCCAACAAGACTCCAGCACAAAGAATCATTCTCGGTTGCACTCACCGCTCCTCTGGAATTCTGGACCTGTTTGTCGTGGATTCTCAGGTTGATTGACGCGCAAGCCCCCGGCGCAGCGCAGTATCGGCCTTGTTCTGCGGTGCAGGATGTTCGCCATATCCGGGGCCAGGACGTGTGTGATGCGCCGTCTTTTCAGCCGGAAGTGACGGCAGCTGATGATACCCCTGGCTGAGCTGCGCGGTCGCCTCCTGGCGCAATGCTGACACTTTGAGCAAGCCCATATTGTCGGCGATTTGCGAGAGCGTTTCAACCAGCCAGGCATGTATGGGGTCAAGGCACCGCCATTTCTCAATTCGTTCAAGACCATTGATTATGGTCGCATGATCACGCTGACCCAGCGTTTGTCCAATCTCGATCAATGTTCGGCTGGTCGCACGCCGCATGACCGCTGCTGCCAGATGACGCGCATGCATGATATGCGCATGGCGGTCACCACCCGAGAGATCGTCCACTGTCAGACAACATGCGTTTGCAATAAATTCCTGGATTTCGCCCAATTGTGCCGAGGAACCCGTCGGGCGCAATGCGCGCTGACGGCCGACAAAGTCGGCCAACAGGCCATAATCGACAAGTGTCTTGATCGCCTGCCAGCGAGTCATCCCGTGCTTGTCTGTCCAGTCAGGCTGCCGCGCCCGTTCCTTCCCGGTCAATGCATTCAACGCCTCGTTTGCGGAGCATGTGAGGAATCCCTGTCGCGATGCATGATGAATCAAACTGCAGATCGCCTCCCACTGGAGACCTGGACTGCTCGACAGATGCATCAGGAGATCAACTGTCACACCAGCCTGTTCATCTGTGCGATTGGTAATCGATGCACACCAGGCGAGGTGACGCACCAAAGTTTGCAAGTAACTGCTCACCCCCATGATTCCGTCCTGATGCCGGGCCGCCCGCAGGCGCGGG
>JAPOTI010000080.1 GCA_026709265.1 Paracoccaceae bacterium
ATCCACTGGCCATCGCCGCCAACCTGCAGCAAAAGAAACGTGTCACAGTGTCACATGGATTCTCATCCTGATTGACGCGCACCTCCCACCCAGATTGACGCGCTATATACCCTTTTTTCGACTGGCGTCGCACCACCTCTCATACAGTCTCACGCTGTTCCCCCGATGCCATCATCGCGGTGCGCAGTTCTATCAGCTTGTAGTCTCTGCACATCCGCTCAATTCCACAGACAGGACAGTGGTGCCGCTACCAGTCGGTCGCTGAACGGCACGACATCCGTATTGTCATAGAGGACGACACCGAAGGCGAAGCGATCGCCACACGCTTCCGCCAGCGCCCGAAGACCGGCGAAGTCGCCGGACTTCACCGTGGCGCTTGCCTTGACTTCAATGCCCGCGATTATCCCGTCGTCGCGTTCCAGAAATCGCTTGAACATCCTATTCCCCAGCCCCGATAATTGGAACTCTCTATGTCGGCTGATTGGAAGTCAAGGGATCGCCAATTGGAAACCGAAAGATCGTGATCTGGTATCGTGCGTCAATCATTCCTGACACGAGTGCCTACCCTGTCTGCTGCCTGTCACCGCGGCTTCAGCCGTCTTGGTTGGTGGACGTATGGGCGATGCGGCATATATTGTCAAACAGAATGCCGGCGAATCAACATTGGAGGCCCGGCAAGAACCTGAATAGTTACAATCGAGAAAATGAATTTTCTGGCAAACTCTAAGAGGAAACATCAATGTCCGAGACTCAGGCGCAACAACTTCGGGTGGCGATGAAATCCGCCGTGACTAGGGGCATCGGTTTTCTCGACACGGCTGTCGTCGAGAGCGGGGCATGGCCATGCGAAAGCTATGGCTCCTGTCCCGATGCAGATGACAGGCCGCCCTTCCTCGCAGCCGCTGGTGCTCTTGCACTGGAAGCCAGCGGCGATCAGAGAGTCAGAAATGTTCTTGCCAGCACCCGCGAATTCCTGATGTCGCGCATTGAGCCACCCGGTTTGTGGCGCTGGGCACCTTTCAATCTGGACGTTGATTCGACATGTCTCTGCGCTCTTGCCTTGGGGCCACAGTTTCATCCCGAATTGTTCATGGGCAGAAATGTCGAACACATCCTTTCAAATCGGGACACAGAGGGTCGGTTTCTCACATGGATGAGTGCCAGCGGCCCATTCGGCAGTCCGAACGACGCTGATCCTGTGGTGAACGCAAATGTCGTCACCTATTTGGGTGACCGAGCAGACACGCGCCCGGCACAGCGTTGGGTCGAACGTGTTGTCTCCGATGGTCGAGGCGGAGCCGGATTGTCCTTGTGGTATGGCCCGCCAATGGATCTGTATTACTGTGTCAGTCGTGCAGCCAATGTGGCTGCGCCAGTCTTCAAAGAACTGAAGCCGATTTTAACAGAGAGGATTCTTGGCGACCAGACTGACAACGCATTGAGTATCGCGCAAGCATTGTGTTCGCTGGATATGCTGGGAGCGAAGGTGCATTCCGATTTCGTCCATCAGCGTGCAAAGCGGCTGATTAGCATGCAGCAATCTTGCGGCAGTTGGCCCGCATGTGTAGTCTGCCAGACTCCTGCAGGCGTCTGTGTTTTTTATTCGCAGACGCTGACAACTGCCTATTGTATTGAGGCTCTTTCCCGACTGATCCGGAACTGATGCTTAACCTGACAGGCAGCGAATTCCGACAAACCCACACAGTTTTAACTGACTGCAGGCTACGATATGTTCTGGAGGTGCAACACCTGAGTCGCCATCCGGCTCTCCCTTCGGCTGATCTTCCAGTGTTTTTCTGTCAAAAAATCGGTTTTGGTCTTTGTTGACTGGGGTGTGAGCGATTTCGATATTGGCGGTGCATATCCCTGTTCGTTGATATCATTCCCAACCGCTCATCGCCGCCGGCCATCCTGCTGTGTGAATCCTCTCGCGAGACTGGAAAGGTCAAGACATGCACCCTGGCCAATCTGAGCCAATGGCTACCTGAACGGGTGGAGGGATTGCGGGCTCTGCTCAAGGTCGCTCCCGCGGTCTTCAACTTCATCACGGACTCCTTTGACATCACCCGGACGCTGCCACATGGCCATGTGGCAGCCAGACTGGTCACTCTGCGCCAGTGGGGACTTGATCGGCTGATGGATCGGAAAGCATCAGTGATGCGGAATCTGGTCGTCGCGATGATTGTTGCCCGTATCCTGACACCGGCCTCCAGACTGACCACCCAGCGGGGGATGGCATCGGAGACGGCGGTGTGACCCCACGGGGTACGGAATTGCTGCCTGGTGGCGGCGATGAGAATGGTCTCGCTGCAGCGATGGACGGGCTGGTGGCGCGTCAGGATCAGATTGCGCCGGGTCTGGCCAAACCGCATTTCGCGGCAGGTGGCCGGGTCTCTTTGATCTGACCTCGATCTGGATGGAAGGGCGCGAAGGCCCATTGGCCAAACGTGGCACGTCCCATGACGGCAAGACGGGCCCATTGCCGTTTGCGTGTGCCCGGCTCTGCAACCGTGATGGCTGCCCCGTCTCGGTGCAGGCCTTTCCCGGCGACACGGCCGATCCCAAGATTGTGGGCGATCAGATGGCCACGCTGCGCCAGTGGTTCGGTCTGAACAGGATTGTTCTTGTCGGTGATTGTGGCCGACTCACCGCAGCGCGCATGTGCGCCGCGATGGACCCGATCGGATTGGATTGGATCACAGCGCTCAAGGGAACGGTGCTTCGCCGTCTGATCGAAGATGACACGGTGGAGATGTCACTGTTCGCTGACAGGGATCGGGTGGACATCACCCGTGATGCCGATCCCAGCGAACGGCTCATGGTCTGCCGTAACCCCCTGCGGGCAGGGGCGCGTGCCTGCAAGCGCAGGGAACGAATCAGCACCACCGCGCGCGGTCAGGATCGGTGAGCGGCCCTTGACTGAAACTGCCCTGCTTGCACACTTCTGTCTATCGATGACTGCGCCACCAACATTTTCTGGGGCCCAACGGGTCAACTGCCGTTGTTTTCAGTCGCGTTCAGTTCATATTGCGAACTGCATTCAACAATATCGCAAAAGGTGTTTTCTCTCCGAGAACGACGCGCACCTGACCCGGTGTACCTTCATCATAGATCTGCTCGCCCGCCTCCGAAGAAAGTATGTCAACACGATACAAACTGGGATCGACTGAAGGGTTCAGCTTTGCAAGCCATTCCGGCAATGGGGCCGCACTGATCTTGATGATTTCCCCCGCAATCCCATTGCTCTTTCCATCAGTTGAACCCGGGAAGATTTCGGCTCTCATTCCCACTTCGAATTGTGCTGCCAAATATGGCGGAGTCCGCACTACAGCTTTCACCAGGCCGTCATTTGCCGCAGGTTCATCCCTGATTAGCGCAATCGGCGAGCCAGCCGGGATATGACTGTCCAGCGCTGGCTGCAGGGACACTATTTCTCCCTCTCGGTGTGCGACTACAGTTTCGATTGAGTCCCGGTATGCTTCTGTCTGAACCAAAGCCTTCTGAACCGCCATTGCATCGGTTGGTTGTCGACCATCCATCATTTCATCCTGCGCAACAGATTCAATCAAGAGACTCGTCCAGCGCCGCAGGAATTCGATCTCCTGATCGAATTCCTGCACGGTGAGTCGCGCTATCGGATCGCCACGCGCGACCCGATCTCCCTCTGCAACAAGATGCTCGGCGAGATAGCCTGAATGTGCGGACAGCGTATTGTCGTAGATTCCGGGTTTGATCAGGACCGCATCAATCAGGGTGCTGGTGTCCACACGGGCGAACATTGCCCATGCCGCAATTGACACAATCAGTGCAGCCGTGATGACGATGGTGAACCGCTCACGCGGTGGTGTCACGTTCAACAGGACCGCAAATTGCCGACGTTTACTTGCATTGACAACTTCCAGATCCAGATCCTCTAATGTGCGCATGTGGGACCGTCCTCCAAAGTCAATGATGGCTCAACATAACTTCACGCGCCATGACACCACCCTTCAGCTGGGGGATTATATACTTAACTACCCAAAACACTACATATTCTATTATCAATCACTCGTAACCACTACGTATAGTACGATGGGTAGTCAGGTATATAATTCCCCAAATTTCAGGGGATAGACCACATTATTGTGCACCTGCATGTCCCACGTGCGCTTGCCTCCCATGCGAATATCTGCATGAGAAAACAACTCTCTGAGCCGTTTTTCAAAGCTGGTACCCGCACTCATCCTCGTTCTCCAACGATTCCCGAAAAACCATAATATACCTGACTCACGTCACGTTTTGAACAACCATACAAGACAAGGGAGTGATTCCCCTATGGCTGGGTTTGAACCACGGTTGATTCCTGATGGTTTGCATCCGGCGATCAAGCCCCCTGGCCACCGTATCATCATGCAGGTTCTCATCGCCCCGCACCTCTGTGAGGAGATCGTCCGCCTGACCCCCTCTCGTAACTGCTCACCCCCATGATTCCGTCCTGATGCCGGGCCGCCCGCAGGCGCGGG
>JAPOTI010000144.1 GCA_026709265.1 Paracoccaceae bacterium
GTGTCACAGTGTCACATGGATTCTCATCCTGATTGACGCGCACCTCTCACCCAGATTGACGCGCTATAGCGGAGTGACAATTCTGTTCACGAGTTTGCCCACAACCTGGATCTTCCCATGGGTCAAACCAATTTGTAACGATTTCCGTATCATTGCGTGAAGTGAAAGCGCATAAACCAGGGATGTTGTGGGTTTGGCATTCAGTCAGCGTGGCTGGGATCAACCATTCAGGTCACAGCCAAGAAAATTACGGCTCTGGTTTTGTGCCGCGTGCAACACTGAAAATGAGCCTGCGGCCGGATCAATCACAAAGTCGCCTTCATCGCTGACAGCAGCCAACAGTTTGCCTTGCAGGTCAATCGGTTTTGCATGTGGGTGCGCACGTTGGGATACGCGTTCCTGAATGACGTCGGTGATATTGTGAATCGTCCAGACGCCTTTTGCCTTTTTCGGGTGTTTTTGCAGCACGATGCAATATTCTGCGCGCCGCCGCGTGCGGTAACCCATGCCGAAGGTGCCCTTATCCCACGTGACAAGATCCACGATTTCAAGCGCGGTGCCTTCCAGCCAGGAATGCACACCTTGACACAAATGAAACTTGTCCACCCACAGGAAAAGGTGGCCGGAAGGGGTCAATGCCCGGTTAATTCCGCGCATAAAGTGTCCGATCACATCTTCAGACATTTGCTGCAAAGCGCTCCGTCGTTGTCCGCGTCTCTTGCCTTCGTTTCCGTAGGATAGTTTTTCAAGAACGCCGCGATACTGCGGATCAAGAAAAGCAACTGGAACTGCGGCCTCGGGTAAAGCCGACAGAAACTCAATTCCATCCATTTTTAACCGTGTGTTTGCCCTCATACCCTCAGGCAAAGCCAGCTCCGGCACACGAACAGTGCGCTGGCCCGAATATACCGTTGTGGTCGAATTGTTCATTGCTGTGTCGGTTGGTTCCACTATCTTTGCTCTTCTGGACATGGCCCGGTCACCCTCGAGCTGTTGGCAAGAACAATAGCAAACTGCAATCGAGTCGACGGCGCAGTCATGCTGACGATCTGTTCCCTTTGCGACCTGATACGCCACCATCACAGGTCACAAACGCTTTCCCGTGGCAACATATATGCAGATTATCGAGGTGAAGACAAAGGGCAGGGCTGACCTGAACTTCTTGGGCTTCCTGCCCGTTTGGAAACAGATGGCCTTTATGCGATGCCACCCGCCATGGCATCGGATCTCCGAAAAGGCAGCAGATTCAGAAACCGCTGACCCAGGCGATCACCACGGTTACAGTGACGACTGAAATTGCTGTTGAAATCAGGATCGATGCCGAAACTCTCTGCGGTGCAACGCCGTAATGCTGGGCAATAATGAAGATATTGCCGGCAACGGGCAACGAGGCACAAGCAATCATGACGCCCGCAGCATAGGGTTCGACTGGAAAAAGCCACAGAGCTGAGACAGCTACAGCCGCTGGGTGCAGCAAGAGCTTCACCGCTGACAGCCACACCGCCACCGAAAGTCGTTCTGCCGACTTGGAAGCCAGTGATGCACCAATGGCAAAGAGGGCTCCTGGCGTCGCCGCTGCGCCAAGTATCTCCAGAAACGCATTTGCCGGTCCTGGAACAGGAAGTGAAAGTCCCGCCCATAAGAGACCGAGTGACATTGAAATAATCATTGGATTCGTCATGATCGCCTTGATGACCGCACCAATAATACCGACATGCAACCCATTTTCGCGTCCGGCAGCGATGAGAATCACAATCAGGCTTCCGAAAACAATGAGGTCAACAGCGAGAACAATCAGAAGAGGGCCGATGGCTTCCGTACCGAGCAAAAGCGCGAACATGGGAATACCCAGAAAACCCACATTGCCAATGACACCAACCTGCGCCTCGACCGCAGCTTCGGGAATACTGCGCCTGCGCACCAAGACAAAAATTGTAACGAGCAGATAAACGATGAAGGTGGGAAGCAGGTAAGCACCCACAAAGACCCAATCGAAAACGTCATGGATTGACAGATTGGCCGAAAAGCGAAACAGCATCGCGGACAATGCAAAGTAGAACACAAACTTTGTGAGATAGGCTGTGGCTTCTTCCGAGAAGAAACCGGCCTTGCCCGAACCATAACCCAGACCGATCAGCAAAAAGAATGGTAAAGTTTGAAAAAAAATCTCAGCCATTGAAGGATACAATACAAAACTCGAGCGGTCGTCCTGCTGAATGCCTCCCGGAAACGAGAGACTTATCGACAATAAACGCATCCTCATGCCGGGTGGGAAAGGTCAACCCCCATAATACAACAGCTTGGCGCAACGGGGCAAATGTTGCGCTTGTGGGGATAAGCAACCATCGCTGAAGTTCTGATCTTTCCGAGCGAATCGCCGTATTGGAGGAACGCATGAAGACCATAAAAGCTGAAATACAACCTGGTTTTGAAAAACTCTCGAAGAAACGCGCTCAATGCGATCACGCAGTGTTTCTGGCCATCGCTTGTATGATTGCAAGTACGGTTCTGCTGTGGCGGGCCCGTGAATTCTCAATCCATTGAAAACATGGCGTTTTTGAAATTCTGTGCGGGTTGAAACATTGCTCTGACGGAAAATTTCATGGAATCAGCGGATTGGACCCGATGTTGAATGCAGACCACCAGGATAGTGTCCTTCAGATGGAAAGTGGGGTCTCAAGCGCTGGGTCGGACGGGAATTCCCAGATGCCGCGACAGATTGTTGCGCGATGAACGTTGAACGTTTGTGCGACTGCGGGGGCCGACTGGTCTCGTGCGCCGAGTTCACAGACAAGTTCCTTTTTATCGTCTTGCAGACTTCGCAAATGCGCGGTCAACCCTGGATACTGAAACTGTGGCTCTGGTCCTGACCTGCCGGCGGCCTGTGCCTCCTGACGGCCGCATGGCCACAACCCATCCATCACCGTGACATCGGCTCTCCGTGTTCCCGCAGGCTTCACCGGAAATTGATCTCGACCCAGCTCCATGCCAATCAACGCACTCGGGTGCCAATGGTCAGACCACCTGAATGTGCGCCTCAAATCTGAATTGCTCCGGCTGTGTACTTATAAATTGACATTCCGCCCCCAATCTGCCACGCTGAAAAATATGGGGCAAGGCAGGCAGGATATGCGCGGACAACAACAAGATATGAACGATGCAGAATGGGACATTCTGCGCACGGTTCTTCCTCAGAAACATCAGGGGCCGCGCCGGGTGCATGACCGGCGGGTGATGGATGGCATTTTCTTCGTGCTGCGCACGGGTATTCCCTGGCGCAATCTGCCGGAGTGCTATGGTCCCTATTCGACCTGTTTCAATCGCTACAATCGTTGGAGCCAGAACGGCACCTGGGCGCAGATCATGGAGGCGCTGCAGGAACCTGCGAATGGTGATGACGGTGGCACGACCGGTCCGGTTCGCCTGCGCATGCTGGATTCGTCCACGGTACGGGTGCACAAACCTGCAGCGAGGGGACGATGAAAGCCCATCTGACCCGACGCGGCACAGCCACAGTGACAGCGCCAACCCGACCCCGCCTGGGTCAGATGTCTGATTGCGCGCAGGCCTATGAGGCCAATTCCGTCGCTCAAAGTACCGAACGAGGCGGTACGCGGGCCAAGTGATTAAATGGATTCACAACCTCATTGGTTGTCCACAATTCTGTCCGAGCCAGCTGATTTGATAGCCCACGAACCCACAGATTTGTCGCCGCCAGTGAGCGATGAGGTCAAGAAGACCACATGCTTTATGTGTGCCTGCAGATGCGGCGTTGATGTGCATCTGCGTGATGGGCGAATCCGACACCTCGAAGGAAATCGTGACCATCCCGTTAACAAGGGGGTCCTGTGCGCCAAGGGATCAGCAGGAATGCTGCACCATGAATCGCCGGCACGGCTGCGTTCTCCACTCAAGCGGATTGGCCCACGCGGCTCTGGACAATTCGCAGAAATCACATGGACAGAAGCCCTCGAAACAGCGACCGACTGGCTCCGTGAGACCCGGCAGCGTGATCCCACCCGGCTTGCCTTCTTCACGGGAAGAGACCAAAGCCAAGCACTGACCGGCTGGTGGGCACAACAATACGGAACCTACAACTATGCCGCGCATGGTGGTTTTTGTTCGGTCAATATGGCCGCTGCCGGTATTTATTCAATCGGCGGTTCCTTTTGGGAATTCTGTCAACCGGATTGGGACCGGGCTCGACTCATCGTGTTGTTCGGGGTTGCCGAGGATCACGACTCCAACCCGATTAAGGCCGGGCTCACCAGAATGCGTCGTCGAAACGCACGGATCATCTCCATCAATCCGGTGCGCACCGGTTATTCAGCGATCGCAGACAGCTGGATTGGTATTACTCCGGGAACCGATGGAATGCTCATTCTTGCCCTTATTGGCGAGTTGCTCCGCACCAAAAAGATAGATGTTGAAGCGTTACGCATGCGCACCAATGCCCCTTGGCTCATCATTCAAAATCGTGCGGAACAGACAGGACTCTTTGCCCGTAGCGAAGACAGTAAACCTCTCGTCGTCGATGCACGGGATGGTCAAGTCAAGGCTTTTGACAGCCCGGGATGTCGACCGGCACTGGGCCGCGATGCGGTGCTGGCCGACGGGACAGAGTTGCGCCCGGTATTTGCGCTCCTGACCGAGAAATATCTTGCCGACACTTATAGCCCCGAAAACGCTGAAAAAGTGACCGGCGTGCCGGCAGAGCGTATTCGCCGCCTTGCCCTTGAACTTGCACATGCGGCCTTTGACGAGTCTTTCGAATTACCCATTCCGTGGCGGGACGTGAACGGCCGGGATCATGAAACCTCCATTGCCCGTCCCGTCGCCGTGCATGCCATGCGTGGGATTTCAGCCCATGCAAACGGTTTTCAGACCTGCCGTTCACTGCATCTCCTGCAAATGCTCCTCGGTGCCATTGACTGTCCGGGAGGCATGCGATTCAAACCCCCATATCCAAAGCCAGTTGAAATACATCCCCGTCCCGGCAAGCGCGATCAGGAGGGACAGACTTTGACTGGAATGCCCCTCGGTTATCCACTGTCGCCCGAAGATCTGCTGGTCGACCAGAAAGGTGAGGCGATGCGGCTTGACAAGGCCTTTTCCTGGGAAGCCCCTCTTGCCGCGCATGGCATGTTGCAATCTGTCATTCCCAACGCCGCTGCTCAGGATCCATATGCAATTGATATCCTGTTCCTGTTCATGGCCAATATGGCGTGGAATTCGTCGATGAATACGCCCGCCGCACTGCGTGACTTGACCGCACGCGACTCGGACGGAAACTACCGGATCCCGCGAATAATTGTTGCCGACGCTTTTTCGTCGGAAACCGTTGCCTATGCCGACCTGGTCTTTCCCGACACCAGCTACTTCGAACGATACGACTGCATTTCTTTGTTGGACAGACCGATCGGTGAGCCGAATCTGATCGCCGATGCCATCCGCCATCCGGTCGTTGCGCGCCGGGGAGATGTTCGTCCGTTTCAGGATGTGCTCATTGACCTTGGGGGTCGTTTGCAACTTCCCGGATTCGTCGATTCCGATGGTGCCGCGATCTGGGATAACTATGCGGACTACATGACCCGGCGCGAAGTCCGCCCCGGCATTGGTCCGCTCGCCGGATGGCGGGGTATGGATGGCAGCAGGTCCGGTCGCGGTGCTTCCAACCCGGAGCAACTTCAGCATTATGTCAGGGCAGGTGGATTCTGGACTGAAGAACTGCCGAAAGAGGCGCAGTATTTCAAACATGTCAATGTCGCCTATCAGGAATGGGCCATCGGCATGGGACTCTCTGACACCCCCATGCCATTTTACCTGCAGCTCTGGTGTGAACCCCTTCGCCGTTTCCAGCTTGCTGCCGAGGGTTATGGCGACATTCAGCCGCCGGAGAGATTACGTCAGAGGATTGTTGAAAATTTCGTGCCGCTGCCATCATGGACGTCACCAGCAGTCGAGTCCGACAAGGATTTTCCACTCCATGCCATCACGCAAAGGCCGATGGCCATGTATCATTCCTGGGGGTCGCACAATCCGTGGTTGCGCCAAATCCATAGTGAGAATTTTCTTTATGTTCCCAGTCACATTTGTGATTCAATGGGGCTGCAGGATGGAGACTGGGTTTGGGTTGAATCGCGGATTTCAGAAATTCGGGTGCGGGTGCGCAGAATGCATGCTGTCAATCACAAGACTGTCTGGACTTGGAACGCCATCGGTAAACGCGGTGGTGCCTGGCAACTCGATGCCGCCGCGCCGGAGGTGAAAACCGGGTTCATTCTCAATCACCTCATCCCGGAGCGCAATGAATCGGGTGAACTGGCGAATGCCGACCCGGTGACCGGACAGGCAGCCTGGTTTGACCTGATGGTGCGACTGCGACCGGCTGATTCAGATTCCCCTGCTGTGACATCACCTCAATTTGATGAAATCCCGCCATTGCCCGGAATGGAATCAACGCCACCAACATTGCGTTATGGTCAGGGATGGTGCGAATGACATCGCTACCGCAATCCACGCAGCGGCGACTTGGGTTGGTCATTGACCTTGATGTCTGTGTCGGCTGCCAGGCCTGTGTCGTCAACTGCAAATCGTGGAATTCAGGTGGGTATGGTGCCCCACTGGCTGACACCGATCCTTGGGGGCATCGCCCGTCCGGTGCCTGGCTCAATCGGGTGCACGGGTATGAAACTGTCGATGGCGAAAACGCGATGATGGTGCATTTCCCGAAAAGTTGTCTCCATTGCGACGATGCTCCCTGCGTCACCGTCTGTCCGACCGGTGCATCGCTGAAACGGGAAGAAGATGGAATCGTTCTCGTCGATGAATCGAAATGCATGGGTTGTGGGCTCTGTGCCTGGGCCTGCCCATACGGCGCCCGTGAAATGGATCCGGTGGCCGGCGTTATGAAGAAATGCACACTTTGCGTTGACCGCATCTATAATGAAAATCTCCCCACGGAAGATCGGGAGCCTGCCTGTGTCCGCACCTGTCCGGCAAACGCCCGGTTTTTTGGTGACTTTAACGATCCCAATTCCACGGTGTCCAAACTCACCGCCCGCCGCAATGGAATGGAACTGATGCCCGAACAAAATACCCGTCCGGTCAATCGCTACCTGCCGCCCACTGAACGAGATCATGATACGTTTCCGAATCCGGGTGAGTTGAACCTCGCCGACCTCGCTGAACGTGAACCCACCGGTATTCTGGCATGGGTTGACCGCGCTCTAGACCGAATTTGAGACCCGCTTGCATCCGGCACTCTCGATCATTCTGTTTTCGACACTATCCGGTGCCGGTTTCGGACTCGGTGCGGTACTTGGCATGACCGGTTTCCCTGATGGCAGTCCTGTCTTGGCACGATACCCCCTGTTCGCGCCAGCCATGGCAGCTATTCTCCTCGCATCCTCCGGTCTGGTCTGTTCTGTCTTTCATTTGCGACGTCCCGCGCGGGCATGGCGCGCATTCTCGCAATGGAAGTCATCCTGGCTTTCCCGCGAAGGCATACTGTCGGTTGCTGCTATTGCCTCGCTGACCGGGCTGGCCATGATGCCAAGGGTTGATTCACCAACGGTGATCATGCTTGGAATGGCTGCATTTATTCTCTGTGGTCTAGCGGTTTTTTCCACCGCGATGATTTACCGGCAACTGCGTTCGGTCCCTGCCTGGTACAGTGCGCTGACGCCCCTATTGTACGTGTCCTTCGCACTCGCAAGCGGGTTACTGGCCGCATCAGTCCTGGCAGCAGGATTCTCCGTGCTGGCCGAAATACAGCAAATCTATCGACCCGTTGCACAGTTGAACGCTATCAACGGATTGGCAACCGCCGCGGGGGCGGGCATTGTGCTGGCATGGATTGTTCAAACGGCCTGGTGGAAACGCATGCGCCGGGTCGGCATGGGTGAATCGACACCGGAAACTGCAACGCGTCTGGAGAAATTCGGCAAAGTCCGGTTACTCGAGTCCCCGCATACGGAATCCAACTATCTTCTCGACGAAATGGGTTTTGTTGTGGGTCGACGGCATGCATCACGTCTCAGATTGCTGGCCTTGTTGTTTGGTGGACTGTTGCCAATCACCTGCCTCGGTATGGTTCAAATGTCAGATCTTCCGTCCGTCATTGACTTCACCATTCTTTTGCTCGCCCTGATCATCCACCTCGTCGGAGTCTGCCTGTCCCGCTGGCTGTTTTTTGCCGAAGCTCAACATACCGTCACGCTCTATTACTAGTTGGGGACTGATCCATTGACATTTCGCCCCAATCTGCCCTCCTGATCAATAACATCAGGCAAGGAGCACACGATATGAGCGACGCAGAATGGGGCATTCCGCGCACGGTTCTTCGTCAGAAACATCAGCAGGGACCACGGCGGACAGCGGCTGCATCATCGGCAGGTTATGGATCGTATTGTCTTCGGACGGTGCGGCAGAAGATCCAGCGACCTGTTTCAATCATGATCACCGTTGATGCCGGAACGACATCTGGACCCGGATCACGAACACACGGCAAGAGACCGCGGACGATGATGACAGCGGCGCAGTCCGCCGACGCCTGCGAGACTCCTCCGTGATCCGGGCATGCCCATCAGACGTCGGTTAGGCGATTTGCGCGAGATCATTCCATTCAAGGGGTTCGGGGAGCCGCGAAACCATCTCCTTGGGACAAACCTGAATAAAATGTTGTCGCTCCGAGTCCCAGTTGGAGAGGATTCCAATCGCTTTTTCGCTCCCTGTTTCATCAGCATGAGTCTGAAGAAGATCCTGGCAAATCCCATTCCAATATTCGGAAACAATATCCCCGATCGCCAATGTGTCGAGATTCATCAAACCGACAGATTCTCCATGGGGGTCATAAAGAAAGGCCATGCCTCCCGTCATGCCAGCCCCAAAATTTGCGCCGATTGAACCCATAATGACGGCTGTTCCGCCGGTCATATACTCACAACCATTCGCGCCACATCCCTCAACGACCGCCATCGCACCGGAATTGCGTACACAGAATCTCTCTCCGGCACGCCCCGCGGCAAAGAGTGCCCCTGCCGTCGCCCCATAAAGTACGGTATTGCCAATGATGACATTGGCAGAGGCTTCCAACCGGGAGATGAGCGGAGGACGCAACACGACCGTCCCACCCGACAACCCTTTGCCGACATAGTCATTGGCATCACCAGCAACCTCGATCTTGAGACCGTTGACCGCAAACGCACCGAGCGACTGTCCGGCAGAGCCATTCAACCGGATGACCAGATGATCCTTCTGCAACTGGTTATTCATCCCAAACCGCCCGACAATGCGTGATGATGTGCGGGCCCCGATCGTGCGCAGCGTATTGCGAACCGTATAGGTCAACTGCATCTTCTCCCCATGCTTGAAGAATGGCTGGGCATCAGCGAAAATCTCGGCATCCAGGGTTTCGGGCACCTCGTTGCGCGGTCGATGCAAACTGTTGCCAATCTGGATTTCGCGATCCATGGTGACAAGCAAAGGGTTCAAGTCCAGATCGTCAAGCACATCGGAGCCTCGTGAAACCTGGGTCAGCAGGTCTGATCGGCCAATGATATCCTGCAACGACCTGGCACCAATCGATGCCAGGATCTCGCGTATTTCCTCAGCATAGAATGACATGAGATTGACAACTTTGTCGGCGTTCCCCCTGAACTTTTTACGCAGTTCCTCATTCTGCGTACAAATTCCGACAGGACAGGTATTCGAGTGGCATTGTCGCACCATGATGCAGCCCATCGCCACCAGAGCTGCGGTGCCGACGCCATATTCCTCGGCTCCCAACAGCGCCGCCACAACGATGTCACGCCCAGTGCGCAACCCACCATCTGTGCGCAAGGTGACGCGATCACGCAAATTGTTCATCGTGAGCACCTGGTGCACCTCGGACAGGCCGATTTCCCATGGAAGTCCCGCGAACTTGATGGACGTCGCCGGTGATGCACCGGTCCCCCCATTATGTCCTGAGATCAGAATGACATCGGCCTTCGCTTTGGCAACGCCGGCAGCAATCGTCCCAATACCGCTTGCCGAGACCAGCTTGACAGTCACCTTGGCGTCCGGATTGATCTGTTTCAAATCGTAAATCAGTTGCGCCAGATCCTCGATCGAATAAATGTCATGATGCGGGGGCGGTGAAATCAGTGTCACACCGGCAGTCGAATGGCGAAGTCGCGCAATCAGTTCCGTGACCTTCATACCCGGGAGTTGCCCGCCCTCCCCCGGCTTGGCCCCTTGCGCAATCTTGATCTCCAATTCATCGCAGTTATTGAGATATTCAGCCGTCACGCCAAATCTTCCGCTGGCCACCTGTTTGATGCGCGCAGATGGGTTGTCACCATTTGGATCTGGCGTGAAATGCGCCGGATCCTCACCTCCTTCTCCTGAATCTGATTTCGCACCAATGCGATTCATGGCGACATTCAATGCCCGATGGGCTTCGGGGCCGAGTGCCCCGAGTGACATACCGGGCGTCACGAAACGTTTGCGGATCGCGGTGATCGACTCGACCTCTTGCAGATCGACCGGATCACCCAACGGGGTGACTTCCAGAAGATCACGCAGTTGAATGGGCGGCCGCGAATGAATTTGCGTCGCGTATTTTTTCCACAAATCAAAACTGCGTTTTTCACAGGCCGCCTGCAGCAGATGCATTGCACGCGCTTCCCAGGCATGCATCTCACCCGAATGTCGTGCTTTATAGAATCCACCAATGGGTAATGTCGCCTCCAAACCGCCCCAACTCTGAGCATGACGCGCCAGAATATTGCGCTGCAGACCCTTGACACCAATGCCGGAAAGACGGCTCTGCATTCCCGGGAAAAACTCCGCGACCATCGCTCTTGAAAGACCGATGGCTTCAAAATTCATCCCGCCACGATAAGAGGAAATCACCGAAATCCCCATCTTCGACATGATTTTCAAAAGACCCTGATCAATCGCCGTGCGATATCGTGTGACCGCCCGAGTCAGATTCATGTCAAACAGACCCTTGCTGATTCTCTCGGCAATCGAGTCCTGTGCCAGGTAAGCGTTAACCGTGGTTGCACCACAACCGATCAGAACTGCAAAATAATGTGGATCCACACATTCTGAAGAACGCACATTCAATGATGCAAACGTTCGCAAACCCTGCCGAATCAGCCGACTATTGACTGCACTGGTCGCCAAAATCATCGGGATTGGCGCATTATCCTTGTTCTGATTCATATCCGTCAGTGCCAGATGGAGGTAGCCCGAGCGGATCGCGTCCTCTGCCTCGGAGCGAATTCTGTCTAGCGCATCCCGCAATGCGTTCGGGCCACCATCAACCGGAAATGAGCAATCGATTTCCATGACAGATTTCCCAAAATGATGCATCAGCATCGCATAGGACCCGTTGCTGAGAAAGGGGGTCTCAGAAATCGCCGCGGCGACCACCGGATCTTCTTCTTCGAGCAGGTTGCGCAGATTCCCGAAACGGGTTTTCAGACTCATCACACGATGCTCGCGCAACGAGTCAATCGGCGGGTTGGTCACCTGGCTGAAATTTTGCCGAAAGTAATGGCTCAGCGGGCGAAATTGCGCCGATAGAACAGCCGGCGGTGTATCATCACCCATCGACGCAACGGCTTCTTTTCCGTCCTCGACCATGGGAGACAGCACGGTTTCAAGCTCTTCCAGCGTAAAACCAGCCATGATCTGGCGCCGGCGCAGCTCTGCACCGGCAAATATTGCCATCTCCTCAGGATGACCGATGACCTCTTCGAGTTGCGTGATATGTGCCACCCGTTCGCCAAAGGGGCGTGATGCCGCCAACATATCTTTGAGATCGTGGTCGTGATAGAGTGTCTTCCCCCGGAGGTCAGCTGCCACCATCTGACCCGGACCCAGGGCTCCTTTTTCCACAATCTTGGCCTCGTCGACCGGGGCCATGCCGGTTTCAGAACCCGCAATGATCATCCGGTCTGAGGTGACAGTGTAACGCATTGGCCGCAAACCATTGCGATCCATCCCCGCGCAAACCCATCTCCCGTCCGTCATCACCAGTGCTGCCGGACCATCCCATGGCTCCATGACCGCGTTGCAAAAATTGTACATATCGCGCCAGGATTGTGGCATTTCTTCTGTTTTCTTGGACCAGGCTTCGGGAACCAAAACAGTCTTGGCCATCGGCGCATTGCGCCCGGCGCGCACCATCACTTCAAAAACCGAATCCAGCGCTGCGGAATCCGATGATCCGTTGGCGACAACCGGCTTGATATCATCGGCATGATTGCCAAAACTCGCCGACGCCATGCGAATTTCATGGCCCTTCAGCCAGTTCAGATTGCCTTTGAGCGTGTTGATTTCACCGTTATGGGCGAGAGTCCGAAAAGGTTGCGCGAGCCACCATTGAGGAAACGTGTTGGTTGAATAACGTTGATGATACAGTGCAAATGCAGAGACAAATTGCGGGTCCTTGAGGTCTGGGTAAAACTCCGCGACCTGCTCGGCGAGCATCATGCCCTTATAGACGATCGTTTGACAGGAGAGAGAGCACAGATAGAGCCCATTGAGCTGTGCCGAAACCGCAGAACGTTCAATCCGTCGCCGAATCAGATACAATTCGCGCTCGAACTCATCCTCGCTCAGATTCTTGTTGTCAGAAATCAGAATCTGCTCGATTTCCGGACGGGTTGCTCCGGCTTTTTCGCCAAGCACCGCGGTCTCGACGGGAACTTGTCGCCAGCCATGGATACCGTGACCCATACGCAGGATTTCAGACTCAACAATTGAACGACATCCCTCTTGGGCGGTCAGATCAGTGCGCGGCAAAAACACCATGCCGACGGCAATGCGGCGATCATCGGGAATATGTCCGGTGCGACGCACCTGCTCAGTAAAAAAGTCAACAGGGAGCTGGGTCAGCAGACCGGCGCCATCCCCTGTCTTGCCATCAGCATCGACGGCACCCCGGTGCCAGACGGCTTTAAGCGCCTCGATTCCCGTCTCGACAATCTTGCGTGACGTCTCTCCATCAATAGACGCGACCAGCCCGACACCACAGGAGTCATGCTCAAATTCCGGGGCATATAATCCTTCTTGTGCCAAGCGGTCACGCCGTGCCGCCGCCTCCACCGGATCGTAACTTTTTTGACGTCCCATAAAATGTACCTTTCAGGCTGCGGCCTTGATTTCTGATGTTGCGTGACGCAGGATTGAATGGGCGGCTTCGCGGCCATCGCGGATGGCCCAGACGACCAGGCTGGCCCCACGAACAATATCACCAACCGCCCACACATTGGGAAGATTCGTCATATGCGAACGGTAGTTTGTCTTCACCGTCCCCCATCCGGTGACTTCCAGTGAACCGGCGCCCCACTGGTCGGAGAGATTTTCCGGATCAAAGCCGAGCGCCTTGATGACCAAATCGGCTTTTTCCTGAAAGTCCTGACCCGTCAGCATTTCCGGACTGCGCCGCCCGGTCGCATCGGGTGGGCCGAGCTGCATTCTTGCCGCCCGCACAGCAGAGACATGCGACTCGCCAACAAAAGCCCGCGGCTGGGTCAACCACATGAATTCGACACCCTCTTCAATGGCATTTGCGACCTCACGGCGAGAACCGGGCATATTGTCCCGATCACGGCGATAAAGACATTTGACGGACGCCGCCCCCTGACGAACAGCTGTGCGAACGCAATCCATCGCCGTGTCACCACCGCCGATGACCACAACTCTCTTTCCCGCGGCATTGAGACTGCCATTGTCGAATTCAGGCACCACATCACCCAAGCCCTTGCGGTTCGATGCCGTCAGAAATTCGAGCGCGGGTATAATGTTACGAAGCCCGACACCAGGGCAATCGAGTTCACGCGCGCGATAGACACCGGTGGCGATCAGCAACGCATCATGTTGTTCACGCAATGTCGAAAATTCAGCATCTTTTCCAACTTCGCAATTCAAAACAAATACGGCACCCCCGTCTTCTATCTGACGCGTGCGCCGCATCACTGCATGTTTTTCGAGCTTGAATCCGGGAATACCGTAGGTCATGAGACCACCGGGACGGTCATTTCTTTCGTAAATAGTCACTGCGGCACCGGCCCTGAGCAACTGTTCAGCTGCCGCCAGACCGCCCGGTCCTGAGCCGATAATTCCGACCGAGTAATCAAGTTGTTGGACTGAACTGATGGGTTGAACCCAGCCCTCCTCCCATGCCATCTCGGTCAGGTATTTTTCAACCGACCCGATCGTCACCGTCCCATGCCCTGACTGTTCAATGACGCAATTTCCCTCGCACAACCGATCCTGCGGACAAATTCGTCCACAAATTTCCGGAAAGCTGTTGGTTTGCTGACTGAGTTCATAAGCTTCGCGCAACCGTCCCTCGGCAGTCAGTCGCAACCAGTCGGGGATATTGTTATGCAACGGGCAATGAGTCTGACAATAGGGCACACCACATTGCGAACAACGACCCGCCTGCCGCTCAGCAACCTCGGGTCCGTATTCGTCATAGATCTCCTGAAAATCGTGCGTCCTGAGATCGGGTGGACGTTTTTCGGGCGTCTTCTTGTCAAGCTCGACAAATGCAAGCATCTTGCCTGTGGCCATCAGCGAACAGCTCCAAATTGCGTGGGACTCATAAGATTACATCAAAAATTCGAAGGAAAAAAGTCAGCCTTTATGACCTTTAATAGATTTATTGTTTGTGTTTTGGTGATTCTTGATGTCATGACTCATTTTTTATGGCAGAAATATTTACCCTTTTACCGTTTTGGCGGGGCGTGCAATTGACCTGGTTTCATCTCATACTGATCGCGTCCCTGCAGGGTGTCACCGAGTTCCTGCCGGTTTCCTCTTCCGGTCATCTGGCATTGATCCCGTTACTGACGGGGCTCAGGGACCAAGGTCTGAGTGTTGATGTGGCGGCCCATGCCGGAACACTGGCGGCGGTCATTGTCTATTTTCGCCACGATATGAAGCGTGCTGTCTGGGGTTTTGCGGAGCTTGCCCGCGGGACCACTGCAACCGCCAATGCACAACTGTCTCTGTGTCTTGTGGTGGCGACCGTTCCGGTGATCATTGCAGGTGGCTTCATTCAACTCGTCGGCCTCACCCATTGGCTACGCGACCCGCAGGTTATTGGCCTGGCAACGTTGGGCTTTGGGCTGCTGCTCTATTGGGCCGATCGCATCGGCAAGCAGACGAAAACAATGTCTGACTGGAATTTGAGAACGGCGGTGATATTCGGGCTGTGGCAGGCAGCAGCGCTCGTTCCTGGCGCCTCGCGTTCAGGCGTCACCATGACAGCAGCCCGGTTCTGCGGCTTTGATCGACGCCACGCAGCGCGCCTGGCCATGCTGATGTCGATACCGGTCATTGCCGCTGCGTCGCTTTTGACCCTTGCCGAGATCCTCCATTCGGGAGATGGCATTGCCTTGCGCGAGGCGGGTATTGCGGCGGTCCTGTCTTTTCTTTCAGCTCTTGTTGCACTTGCGGCGATGATGAAGATGCTGGAGACCTTTACCTATACCCCGTTTGTCATTTACCGCGTGATCCTTGGAATTGGTGTGCTGGCGTTTGCGTGGAGCGGCGGTTGATCTCCACTCCGAGACTGAAAATACAACCGCCGTAAAAGTCGAAGTCGGGACGGATCGATGGCTCAAGTTTTGATTCATTCGTTTGATGTCACTTCGTCAAGCTTCTGGTGCCCTTTCTGCCCCTCTTCCAACAGAATTTTTGATGTCTTATGCCGATGGAGGGGATTGCCGCCCGCGAATATCGCGATGCATTCATCAACAACATGTGAGTCCAAGATCATAGACTGCAGTCGTTGCCCCTTTGGCCTCCGTCGTTTCGAGTTGAAGCTCTCATCCAGATTGTCGCAAATTCTCAAGTCGATTGACACGCCACAGATCACGGAACCCAGGCCCGGGTTATACCCACACAGATATCTGTAATCTTATTCTTGCTGTTTCGTACCAAGAACATCGCACACCTGGACGTTCCAGTTCAGTCGTTCAAACCCCTGCCAGATTTTCCCTCAGGGCTGTCTGATCGTCGGATGGGCCCCGGCGCGGTGTCCCGGAGGCCAATGACGAAGGTTCGGATATTGGGAAGCAGTCCAACGCCAATTATGAAGACCTCCCGATGAACGTGGGCAAACAGCCAGGTAAGCAGGAGCTTGATATCTTTTCCACCAGCGCAGATTTCGGTCGCCGGTGCCTCCGGTGAGACCTGTTTCTCAGGGGCTTGTCACCACGAACTCTGTCATGGCCTCCACCATCATCAGTCAAACAGGTCTCATACGAACCCGTGAAGGATCACAGAAAGACCTTGATCCCCGTCATGTCATTTCGAACTGTTGCGGCAGCAGATAGGGAAACTCGTTTTTTGGATCGACATCAATCTTCATTATTGGTTCCATCCATTTTCCCCATTTGGCGTTGACCGGACATTGAGCAAGATGGGCGATCGCCGCCTCAAGATCTTCAGTTTCAAAATAGCCGAATAACGTCAGCCCATGCCGGAATATGTGATAGTTTCGGATCCCGGCGGTGCGAAGTGTCTCCAGCATATCGGGCCAGATCTCGTCATGCCGTTTTCTATATTCATCCTCGTAACCCGGTCGGACTTCCAAGACCCATGCATAACTTGCCATCATTCGCCCTCTATCCAGCTGCAAAAGCAATCTCTCAATGCCACGATCTCTGTCAGCACATCTTCAAAGAGCGTATTCATATATTCCTGGTGTACAGGTTCGATTGCCAGTGCTCCCCGGTACCCTGCTTGTCGCAATGCGCCAAACATTGCTGGAAAATTCAGGGTTCCTTGCGCAAACTTTGTTTGAAGAGCACCCATTTTGGCTTGCCGGAGATGGACATGCCCTGCATGAGGTATCAGAAGATCAATTTCCTCCTGCCGATAGCCCAGACAAATGAAGTGAGAATAATCAAGTGTTAACCTGATCCCAGTTTCTGCCACCAGATCCATGACCAGCGATGGGCTTTCCGCAAAACTCTGGACGTGCGGTTCGATTGTCAGGACGGCCTTGTGATCATGCGACAGCGCAACCATGTCAGCCAAACAGGCGATCGACTGTTTGGCCGCATCTTCTCGCGACTGTCCGGGATTAACGATACCGGGCAGAATGAAAATGGTGTCGATCCCGGCTGCATCTGCAAAAGTCAAAACCTGTTTGAGATCGCGAAGATTGGTATCGCGTGTATTCGGGAGTGCGAGATTGCGCCCGGAAAGCCCGTCGCCAAACAGGTGATAGTAGTTCGGAATGTCAATGTCGAGTGACGAAAGCCGCGCCGCAGCATGATCCGGGTCATTCAGTATGAGTTCCTTGTCGAGCGACGAACGATAGAACAACCCAACATCAAGAGCGCCAATTCCGAGCGCGCGTGAAATTGCCGCCGCCTCACTCAGCGTACATGCTGGCAAGGACCATGATGTCAGTGACAGCTTCATTCGATATCCTCCGGCTGACCGCTCGCTGCTGATCGATAGAGAGCGTGAATCAGGGAGGTGACCTCTGCTCCACACTCGCCGTCCGAAGCATTGACAACATCATGACCTGCACAAAGATCAGCAAAGACGCGGACTGGCAACGCACCATCATACTCTGGCCGGTCAGGGGTTTCGAACTGATCATCTTGACCGTCCAAACGCGCGAGCTCCACCCGCGCTTTCTGATTGTCAAAACTGATCATTCCTTGTGTCCCGTAGAGCCTCACATCTGTATGCATACCCTTGTGTTTCGGAACGGTCGCCGCCCCCGACAGCATGAAAGTTGCGCCCGTCTTGGTACACACAACTGCCGCATCATAAATGTCAACGCCGGCGTTTGATTTTCCCGATATACAGTAAACCCTGTCGAACCTGGCATCTGTAACATAGGTCAACCAAGCAATTGAATGACTCATCTGCCCCCACGCATAACCACCTGCATTTTGTGGATCCGCCCATGTGCTCGGCGGAGGACGAAACAGATGGTCTTTGGTTTCATGCATTGGCTGACCAGCAAACAGATCATGAAGTGGTGAGCTCATCTGACAGGTGGCATGCCGCAATTTTCCGATTCTCCCCTCCCGGACCCATCGACGTGCGACAGCGGAATAGTCTTCAAAATTAAGCCCGGTCGGGACCATCACTTGTCGCCCTGCCTGACGCGCCGCCTGGGCAATGACGCGACCATCAGCAGCCATTGTTGCCATGGGTTTCTCAATCAGTACATGAGCTCCAGCTTCAAGCGAAGCCAGCGCAGGCTGCGTATGCTGCGTATGAGGGGTTGAAACAATCACTCCGTCGAGGCGTTCAGCATGCAACATCTCGGAGAGATCGTCATAGCGTGCGTCAATCGCAAACTTGTCACCGGCAATGGCGATCCGATCCTGATCAACATCGCAGATTGCGACAAGTGTCGCATCGGGATGGCTCTGAATTGTCGGAATATGATTAAAGGTGGCCCACCATCCGACACCCACAATTCCAATTCGTGCCGTCATTCAAGAAATCCTTTTATCTGGGCAACCGTAGACTGGAATACGTTGCACATATGGGCTTCAGCAGCCTTGGCAGCGACTTCTGCATCGCGATTACGGAGCGCTTCGTACAGCTGCCAATGGTCCTGATAACTCTGCAACAACACCTTGGGTACCTCAGAAGCGCGCTTTCGGAATTCAAGACCGAGCGAGTTGAGGCTCTCACCAATTCGTTTGAGAAATGCATTACCACACCCAATCCAGATCGCTTCATGGAACCGAAAATCAGACTCTCGAAAGGCGTCAGGATCATTCAGAGTGGATTTCTGGCTTACCAGGACGGACTCGAGTGCGTCCAGAGCCGAATCGTCCATCGCGGTGGCCGCCCGTCGCGCAACATCGCCCTCGATCAGCGATCGGGCATCATACAGCTCACGCACATTTTTTTCCTCGAGAGACAAGAAAAACCGGATAGGGCCGAGCAAGGCATCTCCATCAAGCTTTGACACATAGGCCCCACCTCCCTGTCGTGACCGAACGACACCGAGAATGGACAGACCGCGCACCGCCTCGCGTACCGAGGGACGAGACACGCCCATCATTTGTGCCATGTCCCGCTCTGAGGGAAGCTTGTCACCCGGTCGCAGAATGTCTCGTGTGACCATGTCAAGAATGCGCCGAGCGACCTGTTCGGCAACTGACTCACGGGAAATCGGAAAGCCAAACGCTGCAGGGGCCAATTTTGAACTCATCCCGCATTCTCCTTGCGCAGACGAAAGCGCCCGAGGTCAAGACGTGTGGCAATGACCGATGTGATGAGCAGAACCCCAATAACTCCGGTCTGGATATGTCCGGTTATGTTCAGAAGTGCCATACCGTTCCGCAAATTCAGGACAATGAGAATGGCCATCAGAGTGCCAAACATCGACCCAACACCACCAAAAATACTGACGCCCCCAAGGAGCACCATCGTAATGATATCCAGCTCAAACCCGAAAGCCACATCGCCGCGTACCGCGCCCACGCGTGCAGCATATAAAAGGCCGGCAAATGCGGACACCATGCCAGATCCAATGAAAAGGATCATCTTGTGGCGAGCCGTGTCGATTCCAGCAAAGACTGCAACATCCCTGCTGGTTCCAATGACAAAGGTCTTGCGACCAAACCCACTCTTATGCAACACGACATAAAGTCCCGCAAACAACAGGAGAAAAGCGAATAGCGAAAATGGTACTGGACCAATCAAACCCGTCTGTCCAATTGCATCGAACCATTCAGGAAAATCTGTGATCCCGCGATCTTCAACCAAAACCCGTGCCAGTCCACGAAAGCCGATCAAGGTGGCGAGCGTAACAACCAGTGATGGAAGTCCGGCGTAGGCAACAAATACCCCATTCAATGCTCCTCCCAGCATCCCGATAATCAGGCAAACCAGAATGGCCCATTCCGCCGACAGGCTGGTCTCCTGAAAAAGCCAGCCGAACGCACAGGCCGACAGTCCCATCATCGACCCTACGGAGAGATCAATCTCGGCATTAATGATGACCAATGTCATCATCAGCGCAACAATCACCTTTTCAATGGAAAGCTGAAACAGATTGATCTGATTCCTGACACTTAGATATTCTTCCGACAGGCTGGAATTCACGATGACAACAAGAGCCAACACCATGACCAGAACCCGAATCCAACCGTTCAGTCCTTTGGTCATGGCGACTGCACGTTCGCCCTTCTGTCTTCTTTGGAATTGGATCTGGCGGTACGCCAGACCGCCAGCGAGCGCATAACGAGTGTGTCCATGGTGACAGCGAGCAGGATCAGACCGCCCAGCACCGCTTCACGCCAGAACTCGCTTACCAAGTGCCAGCGTACCAGCGAACTGTCAATCAGGTCGACAAGGATCGCGCCAATCAATGCCCCAATGACCAAGCCTGATCCGCCGAAAATGTTGACCCCGCCAACTACCGCGGCCGCAACAGATTTCAGTTCGAATCCCAATCCTGCTACAACCGTGATCGTGCCAAACCGGGCCAAAAACAAGAATCCGGCAAGCCCCGCCAGTGCACCAGATAAAACGAACGCCGTAAAAACCGTTAATCCGATATTGATGCCCGCCATCTCGGCCGCCTCCGGATTGGAGCCTACAGCATAGAGCTTGCGGGCGATCCGAATCCGCGACAACGCGATATGGACCACAAGAACGACCGCAACGGCAACTGCAAAGGATGCGCGTAACTGCAAAGTCCCAATCTCGAGAAGCGGTGTATTCGGGAAATTGATCAGCCATGTTGGCAAGTTAGCAGTCACAATTGACTTAGCGTCTGAAAACTCGACGAGCACCGAACGAAAGAGTGCGAGTGTACCCAGTGTAACGATGATTGCTGGAACCTTTGCGACTGCGACAAAAAATCCGTTGATCATGCCGAAAAACATACCCAGAGTGATTGAAAAGGCAACGAGCAAAGTCCAGTGCAAATCAGGATTATCGGTGATCAGTGAACCAGTGGCGAAGGCCACAAATCCAACGACTGAGCCGATCGAAAGATCGATATTTCGGGTCAGGATAACCAGCGTCTGCGCTGTCGCAATGAGTGCCATGATTGCGACCGATGATGACACCCGGTTGAATAACCTTCCTGACAAGTAGTTCGGCACCTGGGTCGAAAAAAACAGTATGACCAGCAAGAGCACGACCAACAATGCCAGTATTCGTATCGTCTGCGGTGACAAACGATGAAGCATCACGCCGCCTCCACGCTGGCTTGTCCAGTTGCAAGACGCATGATCGTTTCTTGGCCGGTTTCAGTTGAATTGACGATACCCATCTGCCGTCCTTCGCGCATCACCAAAATGCGATCGCCCATTGCCAACACTTCTGGCAGGTCTGAGGAGATCACAATTGCTCCGCCCCCGTTGGCCACGAATTCTCTGATCAGGGCGTGAACCTCAGCTTTTGCACCGATATCAATACCGCGCGTTGGTTCATCAAAAATCAACACGTCAGGCTTCATCCTCAGCCATTTTGCCAACATGGTTTTTTGTTGATTGCCGCCCGACAACATCCCGACAGAAAGTTCCACATCTGGAGCACGGATATTGAGCCTGTCGCGATACTCTAGGGCCGTCATCCTCTCCAAAGATTGGTCGAGGAAACCCCATCGACCCACAAACGACCTTAGGGTTGCGAGACTGACATTTGACCGTAGCGACATCGGCATTGCCAAGCCGAGTTTTCGACGATCTTCGGAGACATAGGCTATGCCGGCATCCATCGCCTCGCGCGCGCAAGATGGATTGATCTGCCTTCCCTTGTAAAATATCTGTCCTGAACTCGACGGATTGATACCAAACAATGCAAGAGCCACATCCGTTCGGCGCGCACCAACCAATCCTGCCATGCAAAGGACTTCGCCCTGCATGAGGTCGAAAGAAATGTCCGAAAAAATGCCCTCGCGGGTCAAATGCTCGACACGCAGCAAAGAGTTCGAGGTCACTGTGCTCGGAGCTTTCACGAAATAGTTGCCGACATCACGGCCCACCATCTCAGAAACCATACCCTCTGATGTGACGTCCCCAATGGGACGAGTCGAAATATGGATTCCGTCACGGATCACGGTCACCCTGTCAGCGATGTCAAAAATCTCCTCCAAACGGTGAGAGATATAAATGACGGCAACTCCTTCCTCTGCAAGTGTTCGAGCCACCTTGCGCAACTGTTTGGCTTCATGGGCTGAAAGCGATGCTGTTGGTTCATCCATGATCAGGATACGCACATCTTGGCTGAGTGCGCGGGCGATTTCCACGGCTTGCTGTGCTGCTAAAGTGAGCCCGCTCGCAATACTTGACGAATCAAGAGCAATGCCGATCCGCCCGAGCAGCCTCTGTGCTTCAGCATGCAGTTGTGCTTGATTAAGGAACCAGCCGCTTCTTGCCGAAATGAAAATGTTCTCGGCGACATCAAGGTCTGGAAACACCATGGGTTCCTGATAGATCGCAGCAATGCCAATGTCACGGGCAGCTCGAGCACCACTGATATTTCGCGCCGTCCCGTCAATTACAAGCCGTCCTTCAGTAGTTTGATGGATGCCTGTCATGATCTTGATGATCGTCGACTTGCCAGCTCCGTTCTCACCAACGATGGCATGGACTTCACCGGAGAAAATATCGAGCGACATATCTTGCAATGCCGTCGTCATCCCAAAACGCTTGGTGACATTCTCTAGCCTGAGAAGAGGCTCACACATGAATTTGCAGATACAATGTCCGTGTCCGGCAGGTGACGATTCACCTGCCGGATCAATTGAATTCCCTACTTGGCGGCTGCTTCTACATTGTCAGCATTGTACACGGTGAACGGCCCCATCAGGATCCGCCTGGATCCGGGGCGACCGGGATCCTCTTCGATCGCGAATTCGCCCATACGACCAGCCATAAAGGTTTCGCCTATCTCACCTGTCAGTTGACCTGACGCCAGACCATAAGCCGTGTAATAAGTCAGATAGCCAAGATCCCGAAAATCCCAAAGAGCAAACTCCGGAGCACAGCCATTTAAGGTATAGCTGACCATCTCTGACGGAAGACCAAGGCCTGACACCTTAACCTGGTCACATAGACCTTCATCCTGCATTGCCTTGGCACTGGCTTGGATTCCAACCGTTGTTGGGGACATAATGACACCAAGGTCTGGATACTGGTCAACGAGAGCCAAAGCACGGTTATAGCTCAGTTCTGCCTGATCATCCCCGTACACGATGTCAACAAGTTCGATATCGGCATATTTGGTATCCTTAAGTGCTTCCTGCATTGATGCAATCCAGGCGTTTTGGTTAGCCGCGTCGGGCGTTGCCGACAGGACAGCCATTTGCCCGTTACCATCAAGCAGCGAGTGCGCCATTTCGGCCATGACTTCGCCAATCGAGCCAAAATCAACTTGAGCCACAAATACATCCTCACCCTCTCCCGACGGGATGGGACTATCCCAGGTCACGACACGCGTCCCTGCTTCCATGGCGGCCGTTGCTGCGGGAACGATCTGATCACCCGCATTGTTTGAGAGCATCACCACACCCTGCCCCTGAGTCGCAGCAGTTGTCACGATCTCAATTTGACCCGCCACAGAATTTTCCGGTGTTGGGCCAACAAACAACAGGTCTCCATTGTTTTTGAGCTCAGCATGGGCTTCCTGTGCGCCCTCATTGGCCTGATCGAATACGAGAATACCCAGAAACTTGGGTAAAAGGACCATATCAATGTCCTTTCCGCTCTCGAGCATCTTAACATGGCCACTTGCCAAAACAGCTGTCGATAGAACAACCAGCAGCGTGGCCCAAATTGTTGTCAGAATTTTCATTTCATTCCTCCATCTTCTGGGTTGCATGGCGCCTTGCGCCGATTTCGGGGTATACATCTGACCAGTATGTCCCCAACAAGTCATGCCTGTCTCTTTGCGCCATCTGTAATCCTGGCCCTCTGAACAGTCTGCTTCGCCATGAATCGACGCTGCTTCGCTGTCAAAACGCAACCGGATTCCATCACTCGGTGCCATGTCAGCAGCAGCCTGCAAGAAAGTCAGGCATGTCGTCGATCCAGTTCGCTGCATCATGCTGCAGCTTCATGGTATACCCATCCCTCGACGGGTTTTCGTGGGCCCTCACCCCTCAGAATGCGTGTGATATCTTCGGCGACAAGCCCTTGCAGTCGTTGAATGGCGGCCTCAGAGTACCAAGCGACATGCGGGGTGAGCATGACATTGGGGGCACGACGAAGGGGCGAGTCTGATGGTAGTGGTTCGTGCTGAAACACGTCGAGCGCAGCTCCGCCAATAATGCCAAGCTGACATGCCTCAGCAAGGTCAGTATCAACCACGAGTTGCCCACGCGCAGAATTGACAACGACTGCATTTCGCTTCATTCTGGCCAACCTCTCGGAATTGAGGAAACCGGCGGTCTTTGCATTGGCTGGTGCATGCAGGGTGAGGAGATCTGATTCCTGCAGGAGCTTGTCCTCATCGACTCGACGCACATCCAGACGCTGTGCCTCTTCATCCGTCAAGCCAGGATCAGTGACGATGGATGAAAAGCCGAACGGTCTGATACGCGACAGTACCGCTTTTCCAATCTGTCCCAATCCGAGAAATCCAAAAGTCAACTCGCCGAGAGGTCTCACGGGACGCGTAGATTCGATCGCCGACCACCTGTTGCTTCGTATGGACGCATCCAGTTGTGGCAGTTTTCGCAACATCGCAAGTGCCATTGCAACGGTATGGTCGGCAACCTCGTTGGTACAGTAGTCAGGAACATAGCCAACCGTCACACCTGCAGCGCGCGCTGCCTTCAGGTCAATATTATCGTAACCAACGCCATAACGAATAATAGTCGCACCAGGATTCACCGCAGATATGGCATGTGATCCGAAGGGTGCAAACTGGACGACGATGACATCTGCCCCGCCAACCACTTCGACCACATCATCTTCAGATTTTGCCTGAAAGATCTCAAAGCTTGCGCCCGCACTCTCAGCAGCTTGTCTCTCCTGCACCACGTCAGGAAACGAGCAGTCGGTGACAACGACTCGTGTGCTCATGTGTTGTCCTCGAGATAGTCATGAACGACTTTCCCAGCAACCAGCGTAAAGTCAGCGCGCCAGAAATATCCTTCCAGCATTTCAATCACCGGCAAACAAAAGACCGGTAACTGGGCATTGGGTCTGATTTCTACAGTTCCCGGGCCACGCCATGCCTCATGCGTGACAATTTCTGTCAGCCGACGGGTGGTCAGCTGACGGACCGCGGGTCGCCCATCAATATGATCAATTGCCTTGAGATTAATATTTGTCGCAAAATCAAAATAGGGTGCAGTCGCGTTGGCCGAAACCGGGACCTGCTTGTACGGGAGCGTTCCAGTCAAAACGTCGATGCCATTGCGCTCCACGACTCCAACTATCAGATCACCACGGAAATCAAGACGCGGTTGACCATATTTTTTCGGTTGACCATGAATCTCTCGCCCATGGCTGACACCACCATCAGATGACAGGCACAGGTAAGGTGAATATGCGCCCGAAAGTTCTCCAAGCCGGGCGCCGACCATAATGTTTGCCTCCCCGTAATCACCAATCCAATCAGTATCCCTCATCCGGTAGATATGAGCGCAAGCAATGTCTCCGGTCGGTTCCAAGGGTGGGGGCAGCAAGGTAGCAATGGCTTCCGGATCAGTCCGCCAGTAAAGTGTCAGAATTTCGGCATTACGAAACTGGAATGGAAACCGTGGAATCGCAGGTGCATCCCACGGGGTCGAGAACCCGCTGGCCTTGATATCGGCCTCGGTTGGACGCGATAGTCCGTGCCGCCGCGTCATTCGGCGAGACTCCGCACGACGTCTTCATTTACCTCAATTCCAAGCCCCGGCTTGGAAATTGGATAAGCCCAGCCTTCCTGATGCCAGATCTTTTCTGCGACCAGTTCATCCTGAACGATGACCGGAAACGGTTTGAACTCAAACAGTTCGGTATTCGGAGATGCCAAACTGAGATGCAAACTCGCTGCTGTCGTGATCGCAGTGGACCAGGCGTGCGCGTTGACCACCTTGCCATGAGCGGTTGCCAGCGCATCAACACGACGGAAACCGGTGATACCCTCCACTCTTGCGGGGTCGACACCGTAAACGTCAACAGCATTGATAAACTCCATCTGTCGGCGATAGCCGGTTGCTGTGAACTCGCGTTCACCGCTCGCGATTCGTACGCCAATATCCGCAGCGGCAAGCGCCTGATAGCCTGCGTCGTCGGTATGATACAGTGGCTCTTCATACCAACCGATGCGATATTCCGACATCCGCCTTCCAACTGCGATAGCAGTCGAAACATCCCAGCGGACACCATTGCCGATATCGACCAAAATCTCCGCTTCGTTACCGAGCGCATGGCGCAATTCCTTGATGAAGTGCACATCTGTGTCCGGGTCACCGCCGATGTTTGAATCACCGGTCTTGGCGAATCCCAGTTTGACAGAGTTAAAGCCTGCCTCAAAGAACGCGACAACCTCGGCCACACAGGCCGCTTCTCCCAACTTGTTGACATGACATGACGCATTCGCTGGAAGCTTCTCATGTGCTAATCCTCCGAGTAACTGATAGAGTGGTTCCTGCGCCACTTTTCCCTTGATATCCCATAGAGCCATGTCGATCCCCGAGATCGCCATCGACGCGATACCGCCTTCACCATACCAATGAGAATGAGCCCGGAGTTTATTCCAGATTGCCGTGATGTCATCGACCGCATCCCCTTTGATCAGTGGCAAGTATCCATCCTTGATGATTGCAACGACCGCCTTGCAAGCCTCCGGCCACATGGCAATGGATTCTCCCCAACCGATGACACTGTCCGTCGTTTCGACACGCACCAAGACTGTTCGACGTACCACGTTGAAATCATTCGGGTCGGGATAGGCAATCGATATTGGCTCAATGTCTCGAATACGCACCAAGCCGCCCTCCCCAGCAAGCTTGATATGTCAAACCATATGACATATCCAATTGGTCAGACCATTTAATACCTTGTTTGAACAGAGCAATCAAGAACATGTTTGATTTGAGTCCTGTGCCGGTTCCAGACCTGACTGGCCGAACAATTCTTGTCACGGGTGCCAGTCAAGGAATTGGCGCGGTGTTGGCCGGCATGCTTGCGGCAAATGGAGCCAATGTATTTGCGGGGGTCAAGCAGGAAGTGTCCCGAGAATCCGCGAACATGCTTTCAGCAACAACGGTTTTGGAACTGGATGTCACGCGCACCGATCAGGTGCAGAATGCGATTTCAACAGTGAGTCAAACATCTGGGAAGCTGGATGTCCTCGTCAACAATGCGGGCACCATCGCACCGATCGGACTTGTTGAAACTATCAGGCCAGAGGACATGCTGGCGACATTCGACACGAATGTTGTTGGCATTCTTCGTCTGATCCGGGCTGCGCTACCGATGCTTGAGCAGAGCAAAGGCACCGTGCTGAACGCAGGGACCGGGGCGGCAACGACTGCGATGAAAGGCTGGACCCCTTATTGCACGACCAAAGCGAGTGCGAGAATGCTGACATTGATGTGCGAACTTGAACTGGCAGATCGCGGAATCAAGAATTTCTTCCTGGGAATTCCTCCAACTGATACATCAATGCAGGAGAAAATTCGGGCTTCGGGACTCAACCCGATCAGCCGGATTTCACAACATGATTTGGTACGCCCCGAGGTTCCTGCAAGTGTCATGGCATTTCTATGCGGGTCCGAGGCGTGTCGATCAATGCCCACGCTTCTTGATGTCAGGGATGATCGAATTCGCAAAATGATGGTGTCAGACAATGATTCGAAATAGCCGTTTTGCCGGCAGTGCCCGTTCAGAATCTCATATGTGAGATACAGACTTCCAAGTGCCGGCATCGTGGCAACGCCTCTTGCATCGCACGGCAACTGCACAAGCCGCAATGAGGATGGAGCATCATTGCAACCCACAGTAGACACAAAAATCTCAGATGAGAAGACTAGAGGTCACGCCTTGACATGACATCAATTCAATGACGTTGATATATCAAGTGATCTGCTCAAGGTCACGGTACGTCCACACACATTTTCTAAATCACTCCTATCAATTTCACACATCTGCAAATGTCTGTATCGGCTCACTCTCATTGCAGTGATCCGGCTTGCCAAGAGTTTGAATTAAAACACCATATATTGTATATAATTCCCTTAAAATAGCGTCATTAAAACAATATATTGTTTTTGGTTGGACTTTCGGTCAAACTCTAAGCAAAAGAACCGTAATTTTACCCTTATTGCATGATAGTTTAGAGTTTCATTGATCAAATGAGAGATGACGGCATGGTTGAAATTCAGAAAATCCTGGTTGCCAACCGCGGCGAAATCGCAATTCGCATCTTACGCGCTGCCAATGAACTGGGTAAGAAAACGGTTGCCGTCTATGCCGAGGAAGACAAGCTCGGCCTCCACCGATTCAAGTCCGACGAAGCCTATTGCATCGGCAAGGGGCTTGGGCCGGTCGCTGCCTATCTCGCCATTCCAGAGATTATTCGTGTCGCGAAAGAGAGCGGTGCCGATGCCATCCATCCCGGTTACGGGCTGCTTTCAGAAAATCCTGAATTGGTCGATGCCTGCGATGCGCATAATATTGCCTTCATTGGCCCTCGTGCGGAAACCATGCGGATCCTCGGCGACAAGGCTTCAGCCCGCCAAATTGCAATCGCCGCGAATGTCCCTGTCATTCCGGCAACACCGGTGCTCGACGACGACATGGAACGCGCCCGTCAACAGGCCCATGATATCGGTTATCCGCTGATGCTGAAGGCCTCGTGGGGTGGTGGCGGTCGCGGTATGCGACCCATCCATCATCCTGATGAGCTGGAAGCGAAAATCCTCGAGGGACGGCGTGAAGCCGAGGCCGCGTTCGGCAACGGTGAGGGCTTCCTCGAAAAAATGATCACCCGTGCACGCCATGTCGAAGTGCAGATCGTCGGAGACAAGTCAGGCGGCATGTTCCATCTGTTTGAGCGCGACTGCACGGTACAGCGTCGCAACCAGAAGATCGTCGAACGTGCACCCGCCCCTTACCTTTCTGATGCCGAGCGCAATGAAGTCTGCAACTATGCACTGCAAATCTGCAGGCATGTGAACTACGAATGTGCCGGCACGGTCGAATTCCTCATGGATATGGATACCGGTGGCTTCTTCTTCATCGAAGTGAATCCAAGAATCCAGGTTGAGCATACGGTCACTGAACAGGTGACAGGAATCGATATCGTTCAGGCACAAATCCGGATTGCCGAAGGCCAGAAAATCGAAGACGCGTTGGGTAAACGTAGTCAGGACGATGTCAAACTGCATGGACACGCACTCCAGACACGAATTACCACGGAAGATCCGCAAAATAATTTTACCCCCGACTATGGTCGCCTCACAGCCTATCGCGAAGCCACGGGCATGGGAATCCGACTCGATGGAGGGACCGCCTATACCGGCGGCATCATCACCCGCCACTATGACTCCCTGCTGACCAAGTTGACCGCCTGGGCCCCGACCAAGGAGATGGCAATTGCCCGAATGGACCGGGCGCTCCGGGAATTCCGCATCCGCGGCGTGTCGACCAATATCGCCTTTGTCGAGAATCTGTTGAAACATCCGGAGTTCCAGTCAGACAGATGCACCACTGACTTCATCGACAGCACACCTGAATTATTCAGTTTTCCGCCACGTCGTGACCGTGGAACCAAGGTCCTCACCTATATTGCCGATATCACGGTCAACGGCCATCCAGAGACCATCGACCATCCGCGACCTTCCGACCACACAAACCCGGCACCGCCTCCACCGCAGACCAGAGACCTGGATGGCGGGCTCAAACAGAAGCTCGATCGCGAAGGTGCGCAGTCAGTCGCCGAATGGATGTTGGCGCAGGACGCTCTGCTGATTACCGACACCACGATGCGCGATGCACACCAGTCGCTGCTCGCGACACGCATGCGCTCCATCGACATGGCCAAAGTGGCCCCGGCATATGCCGCCAATTTGCCGGGCCTGTTTTCGGTTGAATGCTGGGGCGGCGCAACTTTTGATGTCGCATACCGATTTCTGCAGGAATGTCCCTGGCAGCGTCTGCGCGATATCCGCAAAGCCATGCCGAATTTGCTGACACAGATGCTGCTACGGGGTGCCAACGGCGTCGGTTACACCAACTATCCCGACAATGTTGTGAAGGAATTTGTGCGCGTTGCCGCACATCACATCGATATTTTTCGTATCTTTGACAGTCTGAACTGGGTCGAAAACATGCGCGTGGCGATTGAGGCGGTGGTACAGGAAAATCGTATCTGCGAAGCCGCCGTCTGTTATACCGGCGATATCCTTGATCCTGATCGGGCAAAATACGATCTCAAATATTATGTTCGAACCGCCAAGGAACTGCGTGACGCCGGGGCGCATATTCTGGGCATCAAGGACATGGCCGGTATTCTCAAACCAGCCGCCGCACGGGTGCTTATCCGGACATTGAAGCAGGAAATCGAACTCCCCATCCACCTGCATACCCACGATACAGCCGGTGCAGCTTGCGCCACCATCCTGGCGGCATCAGATGAAGGGGTTGATGCCGTGGATTGTGCGATGGACGCTCTGTCCGGAAATACCAGCCAGGCTCCAATAGGCACAATTATTGAATCCCTTCACCGCACACCAAGGGATACCGGGCTGAGTATCGAGTCGGTACGCGGCATCAGCAACTATTGGGAAGATGTCAGGCAACTCTATTCTGTCTTTGAATCGGGGTTGCAGTCGCCATCCTCAGAAGTCTATCTCCACGAAATGCCGGGGGGCCAATTCACCAATCTGAAAACTCAGGCACGTTCGTTGGGGCTGGAAGATCGCTGGCACGAAATTGCCCAGGCCTACGCGGACGTGAACCGGATGTTCGGCGATATTGTCAAGGTCACACCATCCTCAAAGGTCGTTGGCGACATGGCACTCGCAATGGTCAGCCAGGATCTAACCCGAAACCAGGTGGAAGATCCGGCAGTCGAAGTCGCTTTCCCTGACAGCGTGGTGGATATGATGCGGGGTGCTCTTGGACAGCCACCGGGTGGATTCCCTGAAACCATTGCGAGCAAGGCCCTCAAGGGCGAAGAGCCCGTCACACATCGCCCAAGTCTGGACGCCCCTGCAGTCAATCTCGAAGAAACCCGGATCTGGCTTGCCGAACAATTGGAAGGCAAACCCGTCGACGATGAGGACCTGCTCGGGTACCTGATGTATCCCAAGGTCTTCCTCGATTATATGGGACGCCGCCGAATCTACGGACCTGTGCGCTCCCTGCCAACTTCAACCTTCTTTTATGGAATGGAGCCCGGGGAACAGATCTCGGCGGAAATGGATCCCGGAAAAACGCTCGAAATTGTCTGTCAGGCGATCGGTGACACTGATGACAGTGGCACAGCGCGTGTCTTCTTTGAACTCAACGGCCAACCACGTGTCATTCGGGTGGCCAACAGGAAAGTCAAGGCACTGGTCGCGGCAAAGCCGAAGGCCGATCCCGACAATCCGAATCATATCGGCGCACCGATGCCCGGTCTCATCGCTTCCAGGTCCGTGCAACCCGGAATGACGGTGAAGAGAGGCGATCTGCTCCTGACGATTGAAGCCATGAAAATGGAGACGGGAATCCATGCCGAGCGCGACGCAACAATACGCGCTGTACATGTGGAAATCGGTGCACAAATCGATGCCAAGGATCTCCTGCTTGAATACGACGCCTGAATCCTGCCAGTCTGGAACTGCGCCATCGGACCGTCACCGATATCGCCTCTGCACCTGTTTCCCAATGATGGGAGCATCGCATACTGCATCTCGGCATTTGTCATCGACACCCGAACTCCGCGCGGCACGAGACAGCAATCTTCAAAACGATGGTCACGGATAGAGAAGCCGCAAGGATCGGAACAGGAAAATGACATGTTCTTTTGACATTTAATGATCTATATATTAGACTTTAAGACCTAATATTGGTAATAATGACTAATTTGATGACTTTTAAGTTTGAACGCATTACGCCACAGCAAACGCAGGAAAAGGTTCGTCAGTCAGCACGCGGTCTGCGCCTTGCCCACAACATGACCCAAAAGGACCTGGCCGAAAAATCCGGCGTGCCGTTATCCACACTCAAGAGGTTCGAACAAAGCGGCGAGGTCTCATTGTCGGCCATTCTGGCGATTGCCGGTGCCCTTGATGCGCTTGAAACGTTTGAAGATTTGTTCCCAAAACCGCCTGCCACCTCTCTGGATCAACTGGACATCATCGGCCGCCAGCGCCAACGCGCACGTGGAAAGAGGTTCTGATGGTCGGGCGGCTCAATATAGAACTCGATTTTGATGGTCACAAGCGCACCGTGGGGCAGGTCGCATGGGTGTCAGCGCGCCGTGTCGGCGCCATTGAATGGGATTCGGGCTTTATCGCCAACCCTTTGCCTCTTTCTCCCTATTCGATCACTTCATGGCGCGGCCTGCACTTTGGCCAACACTCTCCTTTCGAGGGGTTGCCCGGTCTGCTGGCTGACTCGCTCCCTGATGGTTGGGGCAAGTTGCTGGTCGACCGTGAACTGGTGCGTCGGGGACACAAACTGCATGAACTGACACCGATTGAACGCCTTGCAATTGTCGGACAATACGGCATGGGCGCGCTGAGTTATCAACCTGAGCAGAAGTTGACTGAACGGACGGGGATTGACCTGGACTGGTTTGCCGCAGCCGTCAGACATATTGAGGGAGACGTTTCTGTCGACGACCTGCATCGTCTGCGTGCCGGGAGCGGCGGCTCAGCAGGTGCACGACCGAAGTTCGTCACCCTGTTAAATCCTGAAACCGGCATGTTGCGGGATTATCGCGCCAGAGCAACGACAGGTTACGTGCATTTTCTGGTCAAGTTTCGCTCCTCGGTTGATTCCGTCAGTGCGCCACGCGAGGAACAAGCCTATGCCGAAATGGCGCGAGCAGCTGGGATCAAAATGCCGGAGACACGGCTATTGTCGACACAGCAGGGTGAGGATTTTTTCGCCGCGCGTCGATTCGACTGGCCCGGTGACGGTCAAAGGCTTCATATGCATACAGTTGCTGGCATCCTGAACGCCGATTTCACGACGCCAGTCATCGACTATGAGGCATTGCTGCAACTGACCGAATTCATGACCAATCACCGCGGTGATGTCGAAGAAATGTTCCGTCGCATGGTCTTTAACGTTATGGCGCATAACCGTGACGATCATATCAAGAACCATGCGTTTCTCATGGACCGGAGTGGCATTTGGCGCCTATCTCCGGCCTATGATCTGAGCTTTTCTGATGGCCCCGGGGGTGAGCACAATTTGAGCATCAACGGCAATGGCCGCAACCCTACGCGGGAAGATATGGTCGCCGTGGGAAATGGAGCCGGAATCAAGCGGCATCGCATAGATGAAACCATCGAGGACGTGGATCAGGTGATCAGAAATTGGCCCCGCTTCGCCGAAATGCACAATATTCCATCAGCGCGTATCAACGAAATTTCCCGAAGATTGACCTCCGTGCGGCCCGCGTGAATCGGTTTGAGGACCAATACGAGGCACAACAGGAAGCGAGCTTGCTGTTCCTTTATCGCTTGGCAACCGCAGATTGTCGGGGAAAGTCGAGCGCTAAATAACCTTCCGGAGATTCGTCGGATCGGCAAGAACTCTGAGTTCAAGGGGCAGGAACATCACGCATGCGCGCGCGGCTGGACAGGGTGGATCCGGATCGGTTGCGGCCGGCCTTCCGCACGCGATTGGCGCGGCTCCAGCGCCGCCAGACGCTGGAAGCCTGTCCGTCTTTCGACAAGATCGATCTCCTGTCGATTGACGGGACGCCCTATGACAGCTCTCACACAGTGCATGGCGATCCGTGCTGTTGGAAAGACCCCAGGAACGGCACGGTGACCACTGATCACCAGAGGCTCGGGGCGGCCCGGGGTGCATCCAGATCTCCCGGTCGTGGTGCCTCTGGCCCCTGAGATCATCCGCAAGCCCGATGGCGCCACCCAGAATGATGGCGCGCGAGCGGCCTGCGCCCACCTCCTCACGGCGTTCCGCCGTGAACATCCCCATCTTCCTGTCGTCAGTCTCCTGGACGGACTGGCATCAAAGGGGCCGCCTATCAAGAGGCTGCGCGCCCATGAGATCGAGACTCTTCTGGGGGCCAGGCCGGGGGATCACACAATCCTGTTCGCCGGGATGGAGGATCACCCCCGTGTCCCGGTGACCGAGAGGTGTGAGACAGGTCCCAAAGGCCCCATCACCCACCGTGTCTCCTGCGGTGAATGATGCCTCGCGCAATGAGACCCATTGTGATCTCGGGGTGAACTGTCTCGAAGACACCGAAATCAACCCGAAAGGTGAGACCCGGACCGTCTCCGGGGTCACCGATCAACCCCTGAATGACCCCTCCATCATGGCGGTGATGCGGGCCGGTCGCAGCCGGTGGAAAATCGAGAATGAAACCTTTCAGACTGTGAAGACGGCCCGCGGCAGCGGCCTCTCCACTCTCATGATGCGGTGTGGATCACATCGACCCGGGTCTCCCGATCCTCTGTCCCGCATGCCAACGCGCCCGCGCCGCCAGGAAGCGAAAACTCACTCTGTGGCGGGCGATTGTCTGGCGCGGACTGACTGAGACCCGGTAACGCCCAGCACTGGCCGACATCCTCCCCGAACCCTGAACCCCGCCGCCTGCGCGGCCATCTGCCCCCACGTCATCTTCACAGTCCATCCCCCCGCGACGATTCCGCCGCCCGGATTCGCTGTGCCGGACCCAAACGATCCGCCAAATGGCCGCGCCAAACGGGCTGAAACCGGAATGAGCGGGAATTGCTGGCGCCAACGCCGCGCTGGACAATTCAACGACATTCTCTTAATTTGTGCGGTACCAGTACCGATCATCTTGGGGCTGAAATGAAATTGCTCATTGCGTTTGTTTTGCTGACAGGTTTTGCAGCGACACCTGCTCTGGCGGACGTCGACATGAAGGGCCGCCACGAGTTCGGTGCGACGCCCGCGCATACTGATCCTTGTTTCGGCCACGTTGGCGATGGTAACTTCTGCCCCCAAGATACCAAAAAGCCGTTTCAGCAGACTGGAAACTTCGTGCATATTGGGGGAGAGGCATCGATGGGACTTGTCTATGATGGATCCAACGTCTCTCCGAAGAGTACTTTCTCAATCATGATCAGTTTTGGAGATGCCGCGAAGAAAAAAGGACGTGCGCATTAACGGGGGTCAAATGCCGTGCCGTAAGCTCATCCAGATCAGTTTGCAATATTTTCAGCCGGTTCGGTAGTGGGTAATGTCTCGCTTTGAAAATGAGAAAAATTCTCAAATACAGCCACAAAATTCGCACTATACACAAAACATCTGGTAACTATTCAGTTCTTGCCTGGCCGCAATGTTGGTTCGCTGGCATTCCGTTTGACACTATGTGCCGCTTCTTCCATAAGTTTGACAATCAAGACGGCTGAAGCCGCGGTGACAGGCAGCAGACAGGGCAGGCACTCGTGTCAGGAATGATCGACGATCTTGAGACATTGGCCCACCGGGTCTCCGGTCTGACGGCGGCCCTTGCGGACTGTGATTCCATGATTGCCGAGTTTCGCACCACGATCGCTGTCCAGGCTGCGCGCATCGCGGAGTTGGAGCGCCGCCTCGGGCTTGACAGTTCCAACAGCAGCAAGCCCCCGTCGAGCGATGGGCTGGCCAAACCGACCGCGGAGGCGTTGCGGCAACGCCGACGGTCCCGTCGGCGGGAGAGAGCGACCGGACACCGGGCGGCACGCTCCGTCGTTCCAAACACCCCGACCGCGTTAAGGATCATGATCCCATCACGTGCGCGGGCTGTGGTGAAGGGCGGACATCGGGACACTGCAGTACACCATCTCATCGTCGGATCCCGCCATCACCCCCAATGACTTCCGCGCCGCTTACATATTCAACGTCACAGGAACCAACAGCGGGAACTACCCTGCGGTCCCCGATGGAAAACTTGAATATAGGGATTGAGGCAGCAACTCCTGGCAAAACGTGTTTGGGGCCTTCGGTATTGGCCGGCCTGACCAACTGGATGCATTTTGAAGCAGCGGCGGAGCAGGTGCTGCCCCGGGTTACCATCCTCGCACAGGATAACGACATAGCGGGTATTCTTTTGAAGACCCGAAAGTGTGTGGTTATTGGATTGAATCGCATCACCCGAGACGGTGCCGATGGATTTCGAGTTGATGGACGTGTCGCCCCGGTTCTTCACCACCGCCATGGACAGCGCGTAGGTGTTTTTGTTGGTCCCGACCCAAGTTCTGACCACTTGACGCGTAAACCCCCCGAGGCGAATGGTGACGCTGCTGTCTGTCGCGCTGAACGGGGTGTCGAACTGCTCTGGCCTCAGCTCGCTCCAGCCGCCGGCCGTGCAGGCATCCTGTCCGGTTGTCGCCGGAATCGGCACCGTCCGGCCAGTTGTGAAAGGCCGCCCCGCCAATCCAGGGAATTAAGCCCCGTTGACAATGATCGTGCGGCCACCACGCCGGCCATCAGGTCAATCCCGGCTGCGAAGCTTGCGCGGGTCTTGTCGGAACGCGTGGCGAGACTGTGGGCCTCCTTGATTGTCGCGAAGACAGTCTCAATCCGATGCCGTTCCTGATCGGCGTCGCGGTCAAAATCGCGGGGTGTGCTGCGGTTTGACTTCGGTGGGATCACCGCCGTGGCTCCGCGTTCCGCCCCTGTCTCCAGCACCCCATCCGCGTCAAAGGCCTTGTCGCCCATCAACATCTCACAGGTGAGATCGTCCCGGAGTTCAGGTCCAGCCTTGAGATCATGGGTCTGACCCGGCAGAACCCCAAACCGGATCCGATGTCCGACAGCATC
>JAPOTI010000009.1 GCA_026709265.1 Paracoccaceae bacterium
CCCGCGCCTGCGGGCGGCCCGGCATCAGGACGGAATCATGGGGGTGAGCAGTTACGATCCATGATCACTTTTTGCAAATTTTGGGTCCAAGGCAATCATTTGAAGATGAATCTCCAGGCACCGGCGTCTCAATTCCATGAAAAACAACCTTGAGTTTCAAGTGCGATAGCCCTGGTGTTTCATTGGATGTCGATGCTCCACATCATCGATTTTGCCTGAATCCGGGGTCAATGAGAAGGCTAGAGCTTTGGGCATTGTTCAAACACAACGCATTGCGTTGATTGATGTGAGATCATGCAGGTTTATGTGAAACTGTGTGTCGGGAAAGGGTGTTCGAGAAGCCATGCTCACGTATCATTCCTGAAGATTTCCTGACCGGCTCGAAAGGTTCTGAGGACCTGTCCCTGCAGAACCTGTCCGTCAAAAGGCGTATTCCGCGATTTTGAGTGCAGTTTTGTGCGGTCGAGTGTATAGGGTTTGTCAGGATCGAAGAGTACCAGATCCGCGGGTGCTCCGGGGGACAAGCGGCCGGTCCCGAGTTCGAGCAACCGCGATGGGTTGAGAGATAACGCACGAAACAGCGTCGGGAGACCGAGACCATCAGTGTGATGCAATCTGAGCGCAGCAGGCAGAAGCGTTTCAAGCGCGACGGCGCCACTTGCCGCTGATTCAAAAGGCAGTCTTTTTGATTCTTCATCTTGCGGTGTGTGCATTGAGGAGATGACGGAAATCAGGCCTCGTGCCAGCGCATCAACCGTTGCCTGACGATCGGATTCGGCGCGGAGTGGAGGCTTGACCTTGTAGAAGGTCCGATATCCGGCAATATCAAATTCATTCAAGGTCAGATGGTGAATCGAGGTACCGGCGGTCACGTTGCAGCCGTTATCGAGATATCGCTCAAGAACAGGCAAGGCCGCCGCGGTTGTAATTTGATCGGCGTGATACCTGGCCTGTGTCATTGCGACGAGAGCGAGGTCACGCTCCAATCCCATCATTTCGGCCTGTGATGAGACCGTCGGAATTCCCATCAGGACTGCAAATGGTCCGGCCGTCGCACAGGCATGGCGTGACAGGTCGGGCTCTTGTGGATGACCGATCACCAGCGCCCCGTGCTGGCTGCAATAGGATAGGCATCGTGACATGACTTTTCCATCTCGCACCGGCGAATCACAATCGGAAAAGGCGACAGCTCCGACATCAAGGAGCAAATTGATTTCAGTCATTTCGGATCCGGCACGTTCCTTGGTGAGAGCCGCCATGGGTTTGATTCGGACCTTGGCCGCAGCCCGTGCGCGCTGTTGAAAGAACTGCAAGGTTTCAGGATTATCGATCGGTGGAGTGGTGTCCGGTCGCGTCACAATCGTGGTCACGCCTCCTGCTGCTGCCGCCCGTGCAGCACTGCCAAAACTCTCCTTGTGACGTTCTCCGGGTTCGCCGATCTTGACACCAATATCGACGATTCCCGGGGCAAGGCATGCCCCGGCGCAATCGATCTGCAATGCACCTGAATCGGTGGGTACATCCTTTCCCATGGCAGCAATTCGTCCATCGGAGACGGCCAAGGTGCCTTCAACAATGCTGTCCAACTCGGGGTTGACCAGCAGCGCATTGGACAGAACGAGATCAAAATCCGCCATTGGACATTCAGTCGGTCAGCTCTGATCGGGTCGAAGCCGTTGTCAGCAGGTGGAGAACAGCCATACGCACGGCAACTCCCATTTCGACCTGACTAGAGATCACGCTTCGATTGATATCATCTGCCAATGTGCCATCAATTTCCACACCGCGATTCATCGGGCCGGGATGCATGACGATTGCCGCGGGGTTTGCCACCGCGAGTTTTTCTGAATCAAGTCCAAAGAGATGAAAGTATTCCCGCAAAGAAGGTACAAAGGCACCGCTCATTCTTTCTTCCTGAAGACGCAACATCATGACGATATCGACGTCCTTGAGACCGGATTCCATATCGTGAAAAATGTCAGCACCCAATTCTCCGAAGGCATCCGGGATCAATGTTCGTGGCCCGACCAGTCGAACCCGATTCTGCATTTTTGAGAGGAGCAGGAGATTCGAGCGCGCGACTCGCGAATGCTGAATGTCGCCGCAAATTGCGACCGTCAGCCCCGAAACACGTCCCGTTGAGCGCCGGATCGTCAAGGCATCAAGCAAGGCCTGAGTGGGGTGTTCATGTCGCCCGTCTCCGGCATTGACAACTGCGCAATCAACTTTTTGTGCCAGCAGATTGACGGCTCCAGACATGGGATGTCTGACAACCAACAGATCGGGTCGCATGGCATTCAGTGTCATCGCCGTATCGATCAGGGTTTCGCCTTTGCCAACAGAACTCGTTGCAACATGTAAATTCATGACATCTGCACCCAGACGTTTTCCAGCCAGTTCAAAACTGGCCTGCGTTCGGGTCGAATTCTCAAAAAACATGTTGATCTGGGTCATACCTTCGAGAATTGAGGTGCGTTTGAATTGGCCACGATTCAATTCGGCATAGGAATCCGCGAGATCAAGGATTGTGAGAATGTCCGCGGCGGGCATCGACTCGATGCCAAGCAGGTGTCTTGCAGAAAATGTCATGGAGCGGAACCGCATCTCGTTTGCCACCGGAACGACGCCAGACTACCCCAGTTCCCACGACTCATCCAGTCCAGCATCAAGGCCACCGTGCTGCTGCCCCCTGCGTCTGGACTGACCGCCTGGTTATCGCTATATGGATTGGCAAATGGGAGTGATTCCCCGATGGTTGGGTTGGGATCCTGGCTGATCGGGCGTTTCAGACGGGTTGTGCCCGGTTCCGGCCACCATGGCCAGCGATTCCGCCCCTGTCGGGTCAAATCCCGCCCCATCACCAGAACGCACACCATCAGGATTCAGAAAACCACGCGTTGTCAACAGGTTGAAAATTCACAAGCCCACCAGACGAGAACCATTCCCACCTGCTTGCACCATATGAGACGCGGGACTCTCATGGGTTTGCAACGATTCGCAGTGATTTGAGATCTTCGCTTGGCGTCATGTCACCACGTGTGTCATCGGCTCTCCATCTGTTAGACATGTCGCGTTTTATCGATCCGGGGGTTCAGTTCGGTGATAGGGGTTGCCGTGCCCTGCATATTGTCGGATGCGAGTCTCCATGTGGCCGGCATCCTGTCGACAGCGCCGTCCATTTTCGTACCTTTAGGCGGCAGTATGGGAAACTCTGGTGATGGCGCACGGAGGAGAGCGAAGGGATCGGTCCGCCTCGGGAGTCAGGCACTGAACAGAGTTTCAACAGCATCAGTCAGGCAGGATCACCCCGCTGACCGTGAGTCTTTCAGGTTGTTTGACACACCACATGTCACATCGCTGCAACCTCCGATTCAAGTTCACGGGCATTTCAGACTGGCGAAGGGATCGTTGACTCGCGCGTTTTTGGATCCGGTATTGATGTGCGGGCGGATGATCGGAGATACGACTGTCAGATTCCATGGCTTTTCCGGGTACAAAATTTCCTGCGAACAACTCTAAGGAGTCGAATCCTGTATGATGACAAAGGGTCAGAGGTATCTGCGCCCATTTCCCGATGATAAACACAACCACAAGACAGTTCATTCGGCTGTCTTGCCAGGTCCACATTCTGCCACGCTCTTATCATTGATCCAAGATCTCTTATAGACATCGAAATCAAGTTGACATGGCCGCATGAAGCAGTAAAATGGATCTTAACAGACCGGGATCAATCGGTCGTCGAGTACAACCAATACAGGCCCACTGCACAGATTTATGTTCCAGATGGTCGCCACGCCGGCGCAGTTCATCGCTGAATGGCTTAAGGTGAAGTCAGCATGTGTTGTGTGTGAGCGGTGTATGTCTGCTCGGGACTATGTGGCGGATGCAAAGCCGATAAAGAGCTGGTGGCAGCGATGAGAAAATGGAACCTATCGGTCGCAACCGACAGTTGTGTGTTCGGTGCCAGCAATATCGGGCAAAATCTCACAATCCGCCATTTGGTTGGAGAAGAATACGATCAGACCGTCAGGCACTCGAGCGGTTGTATTCGCTCCGGACTTCCAGAAACCGCAGCAACTGCAGTTCCACGGGTCAGGGACTCAATGACCCTCCAGCAGGGTGATGGGACCGGGATCTACCCTGTGTCACCCCCCCCCCTCTCTCTTTCTGATGGGACTTGTCACCGTGAAACGGGCTCTGTCCCTGACAGGCGCAACCATTCTGATGATGCTTTTTGCCGCAACTCCGGTGTTTGCATCTGGGGGTGTCCGCCCTCCGGCAAAAGCTACGATCAACTTTGAGGGGGCAGGACAGCCATCAACGTTAAAGCTTGATATACCACAAGGCCTTGGAAAAGATGATCTCAAAAAGATCACATTCATACTGAGTGGGTCAGGCGGCGGATTCAGTTGTAATAGGAATAATGTGCACTTTATTACAAAAGAGGTTGTTTCCAAGTACGACGAAGACGAACACGGCGATCCCATAAAAAACCGCGTCAGCAATCGATATAAGCGCTTCAAGTACCAAGCAGGAGACAAAATCGAATTTGACGTGACATTGTGCGCGACTGCGGTTGGAAAGATGTTTCGGGTCCACTGGAGGAGCGACAGTGCGATTGGTCTTTTCGAAGGATTTGACGCGAGCCGGCCCAATTGCTATACGGATGCCCAATGTTATACGGATGTGACCGTCACAGACAATAAACCCAAAGTTTCAACCAAGGAAACCGAGGACCAGTCCCCGGTCATCAGCATCACGGGTAGCGCTGCCATCACCGAAGGTGACACCGCGACATTCACCCTGACGGCGGCCCCGAAGCCAACAACGGACATCACGGTTACTGTCGATGTTGCTGACAGTGGCGGTTTTGCCGGTAGCGATCAGATTGATCGCAGGACTGTGATTATTGGGATTGACGGCACGGCCACGCTGAGTGTTACGACCGACGACGACAGCACCGATGAGCCCGATGGCACCCTGACTGCCACCGTTCAGGCCGGCACGGACTATGCACCGTCCGACACCGCCGCGATGGCGACGATTGCGGTCAACGATAACGATGATCCACCGCCCGGTACACCGGTCATCAGCATCACGGGTGGCGGTGCCATCACCGAAGGTGCCAACGCGGAATTCACCCTGACGGCGACCCCGGCGCCATCAAGTGCGATCACGGTTAATGTCGATGTTGTGGACAGCGGCAGTTTTGCCGGTAGAGATCAGGCTGGTAGCAGGACTGTGACCATCGGGACTTCTGGCACGACCACGCTGAGTGTTACGACCGACGACGACAACACCGATGAGCCCGATGGCAACCTGACTGCCACCGTTCAGGCCGGCACGGACTATGCACCGTCCGACACCGCCGCGATGGCGACGATTGCGGTCAACGATAACGATGATCCACCGCCCGGTACACCGGTCATCAGCATCACGGGTGGCGGTGCCATCACCGAAGGTGCCAACGCGGAATTCACCCTGACGGCGACCCCGGCGCCATCAAGTGCGATCACGGTTAATGTCGATGTTGTGGACAGCGGCAGTTTTGCCGGTAGAGATCAGGCTGGTAGCAGGACTGTGACCATCGGGACTTCTGGCACGACCACGCTGAGTGTTACGACCGACGACGACAACACCGATGAGCCCGATGGCAACCTGACTGCCACCGTTCAGGCCGGCACGGACTATGCACCGTCCGACACCGCCGCGACGGCGACGATCACGGTCAGCGATAACGATGTCAGTGACAGCAACCAACCGGAGACAAGAAGTGATTCTGGACGTCCCGCAATCTCAATTACGGACGCCGTTGGCATGGAGGGTCAAGATCTTGAGTTCCCTGTTGCGCTTGATGCGGCCACCCGTGATTCGGTGACGGTTGAATGGGCAACCGAACCTGGCACGGCCACTGCCGATGTTGACTATATGGAAACCAGCGGGACACTGACTTTCCAGCCCGGCGAGACCACCAAAACCATTTCTGTTGCCACCATTGACGATGACCACCATGATGACGGAGAAATCTTCAAGGTCATTCTATCAAACCCGACCGGTGCCAGCATTTCCGACGGGGAAGCAACCGGCACCATCGAAAATGCAGACCTTGTTCCGGGGAACTGGATCGCACGATTCGGACAAGTCGTCGGAGAACTGGTCGTCAGGGCCGTTCAGGTCAGGATGCAAATGCCAAAATCGACAGGTATTACCGGTGAGATCGGCGGATATGCGCTTCGATCCAACGCAGACCCAGAGATCAAGGACGAGTCATCCACATCCGTCACACCCAGAAACGACACATCAGTTTTGAAGACCGGTTATTCCAAACGTCACCCGCATGCATTCGGAGATCCGGAAGTCGTCCCGGTCTATGTGCCCCTGGACATGTCCATGATAGCCACCCGAGAGACAGCCGATGGTGAAGGGTTAATCTCAATTTGGGGACAAGGATCATGGTCCGGCTTCAAGGATGATGACGTCATCGATGGTCAGGCCACAAACTTTCTGCTCGGCATTGATCATCGAAAAGGCAGATGGCTTACGGGCCTGGCAATCGGTCGAAGTTCAGGCGAAGGTGGATGGACCGGCACAGATGACAGAATGGGCACAATCTCGATGACGCTTTCAGGATTCTATCCTTACCTGGGCTACTCCTTGTCAGATCGCGCCTCAATTTGGGGAGTCGCCGGTTATGGCTCCGGGGACCTCAAATTGACAACGCCCGATGATGAAACTTTCAAAACTGACGCAACGCTGACAATGGCTGCAGCTGGCCTGCGCGCCATCATTATTGAGGGCGAAACCGACAAGAGTCCGACCATCAGTGTTCTGGCCGATGGGATGACAACACGCACGGAGTCAGACGCGGTTCCCGGCCTGGGTGCAACTGACGGTAAAAGGACAAGGCTGAGATTGGGTCTCGAAAGCAGTTGGAACTTCACATCTGACAACGGCATGATCACGCCGCGCACAGAAATCTCGCTGCGACACGATGGCGGCGATGGAGAAGATGGAATGGGTATCGAGTTGGGCGTTGGCGTTGGCTACCAAAGTCACGACAACGCACTGACTTTTGATTTTTCAGGCCGATCAGTTGCCATCAACAGTAACTCAGATTTCCGGGAATGGAGTGTATCAACATCGCTCATGTACGATCCGAGACCCAATACAGACCGCGGCCTGGCCGTTTCGCTGAACCAGTCAACCGGAACCGGCCTGGCCGGCGACGTTGATTCCTTGATGAACACCGCTGCTGCTGAGGATTTTGTACAGCAGCAAGATCCGATGAAATCAGGAAGCCTACAAGCCGAGGCGGCTTATGGCGTCCCTGCATTCGGTGGGCGCATGACAGGTGCTCCACTGGTCGGATACAGCCTCTCAGACGATGTGCGAGAAACCAAAATCGGTTGGCGTCTGACCCCTGAAAGACCGAAATGGGGATCATTTGAGTTGGCCACAGAAGTGACAAGGAGTGATCCGGCAAATGACGATGATTCGGAATACGCGCTGGGCGTACAGTCAGTGATGCAATGGTAAAGGGCGGCAAGAATTCAGGTGTTGGACGTGTTTTTGATGCGATTGATTGCCACGACGCCGGGAGGGGACGAAAGAGTGTCTTTACCATTTCCGCATCGACAGGGAACAGAATCGGCACAATATTGCTCTCGGCAATAAGCATACAGGTGTAACGGCCTGCATAAATTGGCTGATTTGAGCTCGGATTAACTGCAACTCTCCGGGGTTTCGGCTCATATTATTTGCAACTATAATTTTAGGGAGAGCCCGGCTTGGTGCCGTCCGCGGTTTGGGACACGGCAACGTCTTGGGACGATGGACAATCAAGAGCAGCAGGCATGTCTCTTCAACCATTTCTGGACGCAGGGCCGGTGATTCAGCTGCATATCGTGGCGGCCACCTGCGCCATCACGCTGGGTCCGGTGGCACTCGCACGGCGCAGTCGGGACCGTTGGCACAAGCGAGCAGGTTATGCCTGGATATTGGCGATGGTTGTGCTGTCGTCAACCGGCCTGTTCATCCACACTCTTCGCTTGATCGGCCCCTTCAGTCCGATCCATCTGCTGAGTCTTTATACGCTGTGCCAATTGGGTCTGGCGGTGCGTGATGCCCGTACCGGACGGATCGCGGCCCATCGGTATCGCATGCAGTCACTTTACACGCTGGCGCTGATGCTGACCGGCGCATTCACCCTGTATCCTGGACGTCTCATGAGCCGCATTCTGTTTCCCGATATCCCGGTCATCGGATTCGTTGTGATTGTGGGTCTCGCAGGGTTGGGATGCGCATGGTGGTTCTTCAGCGTCTCACGTCGGGGCGTTTAGAGAGACTGTCGGGTCAATCACGGATGTGTGCAGAATCCGCCGCTCACGGTCTTTTGATCACTTTTTAGGATTTCGCTGAGAATCGTCAAAAACACACATCAAGAATGGGCCTTCAGCCCCCGTATCCGGAGACGTGATGGAGCGTGAGATTGGTGACGGGTCATTATTTGGGTGGCGCGGTGCCCACTGTGCGCCGTGCCGGACAAAGCAAGTCCCCGCACCGCACTCTCCCGGGTGGGCGCAGGGTTTTTCGTTCAGCCCGGTGAACCCGTCGGCACAATAAGTGATGGTCACAGAAGACAACATTTGACCCACCCGAAATCTTGCCGCTTTGACCGCCTTTGGCGCGTCATGGGCCAACTATACGATGTCGCTATACAGCGATCTCTGCAAACCTTGCAGAGCGGCATGGCATTCAGCGCGTCGAAGCCAAGAACGGGATCAGCGTCGTTGGCGATGCAAAAACATTCGGGCAGCCCACCACCGGTCAACCGGCTGGTTGTGCGCTATCAACTGAAACGGGATAGATCACCCAACAGAAAGGACAGGGATTTTTATGCGGCAGACAATTTCCAAGTCCTGACGGCGGATGAACATCTCGCGTGGCACAAGAAAGAGAGTCCAGCCCGTCCGCTGAGTCTGGAGCGGCAAGCATGGGTACAGCAATTGAAGAAATTGCGAGTCATCATGTCGTTGCGTAAACCATCAATCCCAGCGTCTTGCCGGATACAGCTTAGAGGAGATCAGATATGCATAAGATCTACAATCCACCGCAGATTTGCCCACCATTTGCGAACTATTCGCATGCCGTTGCCGCGTCGGGAAAGATGCTGTTTCTCTCTGGCCAACTTGGGGTTCTGCCCGATGGGTCTCTGCCACAATCGGCATATGCGCAGTCGCGGCAATGTTTGGCCAATATTAATGCGATCCTGTCTGAAGCCGGATTGAGCAGCAGGCATGTGGTGCACCTCAGATCTTTTGTCACTGATCGTCGATATCTTGCTGATTACATGCGCGCGCGCGACGAGTGGGTTGTCGATTTAACAGAACCACCCGCTTCGACCCTCATCATTGTTTCCGGATTTGCCCGGCCCGAAATGACGGTTGAAATTGAGGCCACTGCCTGTTTCGACCTATAAATTGGGGGCTTATATACAAAGATCCGATGGCTACGGCGGGACAGCATATATCAGCACCCACGGAACCTATTTGTGACAAATCACAGATGTATCTGACGAATTGGGGTGGGTGAGGTGACCTGGGGAACAGCTTGCAAGCCATTCCACATAGCATGTTTTAGGACAGTCCGTGAATTGCCAAGGCGGACAGCCACTAAAGTGAAAACACATCATATGATATTATTTTTGATAAAAACCGCAAGAATTAAGCAAATCTTCTGACTTGAAATTTGATATATTCAATCATATGATGGGAGTTTCCGAGATCACTGACCAATGACTGTGGTAAAAGACCCGATCCGGAGACAATTGGTAATACTTGCGCGAAGGAGCAAATCCCGTACCACGGCATTCAGCAGAGAGATTCCAACAGACTGGCGTCCAAGTCAGGTCAGGAATCCAAACGATGTGCTCGACACCCACTTTACAGATGCCTCTGCGTGGGAACTTATTGCCACAATGCTTGAAAAGGGACATCTGATTGAGGAAGTGACACTACACAAGCCAAGAGGGGCAACGGGGTACGTGATGCAGATCGACCTCGATCCGCGTCAAGCACAGTTGTATGTCAAGTTGCAGTTGGGATCGGGAAAGATCATCGGGTGCAGTTTTCACTATTCTGAATGGAACGATTGAGGGAGTCGGGAGATGAATCCTGGAGACTTAAACACACAAAAGCAAGATTCCGCACAGTTCCGATTGCGCGTTGTGCAGGTGCCCCTGTCATGCCCCATGTGTGGTGCGGAAGACATCATGACCGCGTGGCACCTTCACACATTTGAATACGGGACTGGAGAGACAGCTGCCAATTTGCAGGCGCGAGTTCCCGTGCGTCGGTGCCACACGTGTGACTTCGAATATCTGGATGAGGAAGCTGAACGACTGAAGCAGCGTGCAATCTGTGATCATCTTGGCGTTCTTGCACCTGAAGACATTCGGAAAATTAGAGAGAACAAGGGGATGACAAGGGCAGCATTTGCTGATGTGAGTGGGTTTGGCGAAGCCTCTTTGAATCGTTGGGAAAACGGCCTTTCAATTCAGAATCAATCTAACGACCGATACCTTCGACTGCTTGCGTCTCCAGAGATTGTGGCACACTTGCGAGAGTTAACATCCAAGCAGGGACCCAAAACGCGCACGGCGGGTGCTGCGGCAAGACGATTTCGGTGTGTCGAAATGAACGAGGTTATGGAGAAGGAACAGAAGGCTTTTCGCTTGCGTCTGGTTGCCTAACGGACATGTACATCACGACGTTCTACTCCTTCAAGGGCGGTGTCGGTCGCACGATGGCCCTCGTGAATGCAGCTGTCATTCTCGCACTTCGCGGGCGGCGTGTTCTTGTCGTGGATTTTGACATTGAGGCCCCTGGACTGGACACCTTTGACGTTCTCCAACCGCGAGATGAAGTTCCGGGCCTTATCAACTTTGTAGCTGACTATGTGATGTCGGGGGAATCCCCAGACGTTGCTGATTACATTGGCAACTGTCCCGACATTGGGGAAGAGGGTGGAGGATTATGGATCATGCCCTCTGGAAAAAGCGACACCTATGCTGCGACCTTGGGTCAAATCAATTGGATAGACTTGTACAACTATAGGGATGGATATGTTCTATTCGAAGACCTTAGGAAGCAATGGTGGGAAGCCCTTCGACCGGACTATGTTCTAATCGATTCTCGCACTGGCCACACGGATTCGAGCGGGATATGTACACGACAACTGCCAGACTCCGTTATCATTCTGTTCTTTCCAAATGAACAAAACCTACGGGGTCTAACGCAAGTCGTCCGAGATATTCGAGCGGAGTCCGATGGACCGCGCGACAAGAGCATTGCCCTGCACTTTGTGATGTCCAACGTACCAGACTTGGATGATGAGGATCTGATACTCAAGGACAAGATCTCAGCATTTAAGCAAGAGCTTGATCTCAAGCGTGATCCCATGGTCGTGCACCGTTATGACTCTCTTTCTCTTCTCAATCAGGCCGTGTTTTCGAAGGATCGTCCCAGGAGCCGTCTGACCCAAGAGTACAGTCATCTTGTACAGGAGATAATCGCGCGAAACTGGAAAGACCGGGAGGGTGCACTCGAGTACATCCGGAGGGCAAGAGGCCATATAAGATGGCTGGAGGACAACTCGATACTCACACACGTTCAGAGCCTGGAGAAAATAGAACGAAGTCATCAAGAAGATGGAGAAGTCCTTTACCGTTTGGCTAAGCTCAAAGAAACTGATCGTGAGTCTGAAGCCGCTGCACAACTAATCAATCAAGCGATCCACCATGGATACGATCTACCAGATGCTTATTTAATGCGTGCGCGCTTTCGCAATGAGAGCAATGAATTGATTGGTGCAGAAGAGGATGCGTGGCGAGTCTTGGATTCAAAGCATGTCACTCCCCCGATGGTCCGTGAAGCAGCTCGGATTCTTGCAGGTCTAGGTAAGAGTGAACCAGAGAGGCTTATCAAATCGAACGCAGTGTCGTCTTTGAATCTTAATGGAAAGGCACGGCTTGCTGAAACATACAACCGTTCTCGTGACCAATTGCTGATTGCGGTCGCGTTGTGGGAACCGATTGTCGCTTTCCCCGACCTTGGATCCGGTATGCGCTCAAGAAGCAGACATAATCTTGGACTGGTATATATGGGCCTTGGTCAGTGTGCCAAGGCAGCAAAACTCTTTCGGAAACCTAACTCCAAAGTTGCAGAGATGGGTATCATTGATGCTTTCAACTACGGCATGGCTTGTTGGGGCGCTGACGGAATTATACATCGGGACATATTCGAGCGAGCTGTAGAAATTGATCAATCAGACAATGATAATTTTGAGACCGCACACTATTTTCAGTGCATGGCAATTGCCTATTGGGCAACAGGGGAAATTGACATAGCATTAGACAAAACAAGCAAATCGCAAAAATCGATTACCGACCGGAGGACAATGTCGGAGTTCAGTTGTTGGCGGTATCTGCAGGTTGACGCCGAAACATTTGAGAGCGATCTCAATGAGATACGAGAGATGATCGAAAAGAACGAGATTCGAAAACCGGCGTTCTTGGTAGAAGTAGATCCAAAATGAACAGTTCCACCCTGTACCTCTTATGAGAGGAAGCAGGCTGAGGTTCACGTGGCCCCGGCCCTTGCTTGGGTGCTGCGCTCGCCATGCTGCCCTTTCCGGCGAAGGTGTCGGGCAGGGCGGCGGCGATGCCAGAACGTACCGGACTCAACTGCTCAGGCTCGTGGCCGCGATGCTGACCGCTGGCAGGGCCGTTTTGACCAGCGATTCGGGTGTTGTGACGGTTCGGGGTGCATGCACTGAGACACCGGCGACGAATCGACCATCATGCAACACAGGGCAGGCGAGGGAAATAAAGCCGAGCGGTGCGCTTTCGGCGACAAGACCATAGCCACGACCACGACATGTTTGTACGAGGGCATAAAGCGCCTTTGTATCAAGGCTTGGCTCGGAAGTCTTTCTGGTTTCATCAAGATAGGCTTCGATCTGTCGGTTGGTCTTTGCGGCCAACGCGCAATGGCCGCTGGCCACGGTGTGCATGGGACTGCGTCGCCCCGGCAGCGTACTTTCATAACTGCCGCGATGGCCGGGCAACCGATGCAGAAATATCATCGTCTGATCCAGTGGAAGAGACAGAGATACGTTATGCTGTACGCTTTCCCGCAGACGGACCATGTAGGGCCAAGCGGATTTGGCAAAGGCGTCGCGAGACAGGAAATAATAAAGCAGATCGAGTGTCTGCACGGTGAGGCGGTAGCGTTTGCTTTTGGGTGATTTCTCCACATAACCGGCATCGACAAGCGTTGTGGTGAGGCGTTGCAAGGTCGGGATGGGGAGGCCCGTATCCTGTGCAAGTTCGGTCAGTGACCGGGGGCCAACGGCGTCCGCGAGGCATTCGATCATGGACATTCCCCGCGCAACGGAACTGAGGAAACGCGGATCATTACGATGTGCTGGTCTGGTGGCACGGGGGTTCAGCATCGTTCGTCATATCCCATATGCAGTGATGGCCTGCGCCGTGCGTTTTGCCGCTTCGCCAAAGATGCGGCGATCAGCGCGGCTATTGAACCGCGCGACTTCGCCACCAATCATGACGGAACCAAGGACCGTCTTGCCCTGACCAAAGACGGGTGCGGCAACGGAGGCTGCACCAATGAGGACCTCCTCGAGCATCTTGGCATAACCCAAGGTCTGTGCAGTGGTGATTTCGGCGCGGATCTTATCCATATCACGCATGCTTTTGGGTGTAATAGGCGAAGGCGCGGTGGCAGCAAGGAGTTCTTCACGCATGTGATCCGGCATCGCCGACAGAATCGCGCGGCCCGAAGCCGTGTGAATCGCCGGCCATCTCCGTCCAAGAAATGAGAGGTTGAGCAGTTCGTCCCGACCTGGGATACGGGCGAGGTAGATGACGTCCGTTCCGTCCAGCACCGTCAGATCGCTGCGCACATCGAAACGGTCGGACAGATCAACAAGATAGGGCGTCGCCACCTCGAGCAGCGCGTTGTTGCGCAGAAAACCGTAGGCCGGGCGCAGGCAGGCGGGGCCGGGTACAATTCGCACAGAATCCAGGTCGCGCTCAAGATATCCAAGGGCGGTCAGGGTGTAGATTGCACGCTGCACGGATCCGATGGCGTCTCCGGTGGCGGCAGCGATCTCCTTGACATCCATTGCGGTGTCTGAACGCTGCAGCGCATCAAGGCAACGCAGACTCTTCAGTAAGGCCTTTGCGGTCATATTCGTCGGTTTGTTCCTTTTGCAGGGATTCTGCGATATGCCAGAATCATCGAATCATAACATCTGAACTCTTGCGATCAGCAAAAGAGTCAAATTGACTTCTGTGATCGGATTGAATATCATTGAATTATGAGAAAATAAATCGCTATTCGATAAAATAAGGAAACAATTATGCGATCTTCACTTCTTGCTGCTGCGATTTTTGCCGTAGCATTACCGTTTCCTGTCATGGCTGGCAGCGATGACAACAGTCTGAAAATCGCCTTTACGCGTGAAATGGACACACTGAATCCGTTTCTGAACACGACTCGGGAAGGTGTGATCCTGTCGCGTCACGTTTGGGACGGTTTGTTACACCGTGATCAGGCGACAGGTGAATATGTCGGCAATTTGGCCACGTCCTGGGCCTGGATCGATGATACCACGCTGGAGTTTACCCTCCGTGAGGGTGTGACCTTTCATAATGGAGAGCCGTTCAACGCTGATGATGTGGTCTACACGATGAATTTCGTCGCTGATCCCGAGAATGGCGTCAATCCACAGCGCAACGTCTCCTGGATCAAAGAGGCTGTCAAGATCGATGACTTCACTGTTCGTATCCTGACGGATGGCCCGTTCCCCGCGGCACTGGAATTTCTGTCGGGACCGGTCGTGGTTCTGCCGGACACCTATTTTGCGGAAGTAGGCCCCGAGGGCATGGCGACGGCTCCAATAGGCTCCGGTCCCTACGAAGTCACCGAAAGCGTTCCGGGCGAAAGCCTGACGCTGACGCGGTTTGCGGATTATCACGCGGGCAGTCCCAAGGGAACCGCTTCCATTGATACGATCATCTGGCGCACGATCCCCGAAGCCAATACGCGCATCGCAGAGATGCTGTCGGGTGGTTTGGACTGGATCTGGCAGGTTCCCGCCGATCAGGCGGACCGTTTGGCTGCCACTGGGCGTTATAACGTGGTGAATGAGTCCACCATGCGGATCGGATATCTCTATTTCGATGCCAGTGACCGTCATGGCGAAACGCCTTTCGATGATCTGCGCGTCCGCCAGGCAGTGTCTCACGCAGTCAACCGCCAGGCTATCGTGGATAATCTGCTCAAAGGGGCCTCGGAAGTTGTCCACTCTGCCTGTTTCCCCAGTCAGTTTGGCTGTGACACTACAGTGACCCGTTACGAATATGATCCGGAGAAGGCCAAGGCCTTGCTGGCAGAGGCGGGTTATCCTGATGGTTTCGAGATTCCGTTTGTCGCTTATCGCAACCGCGACTATGCTGAAGCGATGATGGCGGATCTGGCGAATGTGGGTATCAGGACGTCACTGGATTACAAGAAATACGCCGCAACGCGGGATCAGATACAGGCAGGGGAAGTTCCTTTCGCCTTTATGACGTGGGGTTCATATTCGATCAACGACATTTCAGCGATCACCTCGATTTTCTTTAAAGGCGGAATCGATGACTATGCACGCGACCCGGAAGTCATCGGAGCACTTGACACGGGTGATACGGTCACTGATCCAGAGGTGCGGAGGGCGGCCTATTCACAGGCGCTCAACCGTATTGCAGACCAGGCCTACTGGTTGCCTCTGTTTTCCTACAACTCGAATTATGTGTTTGACCTGGATCTGAACTTTACACCGACACCGGACGAGATTCCGACCTTCTACAACGCCTCTTGGCAGTGAGGTCAAACCGTTCTTAGTCAACTGGCTGGCCCACCGATTCGTCGGGTGGTCCAGCCGCTCCATTTATTGCGAAAGTCGATCCCATGCTGCGTTTTCTGCTCACGCGGTTGGGCCTCGCCGCCCTGGTTGCCCTGACCGTATCTCTCATCAGTTTTTCGCTGTTGTTTCTGGCTGGTGATCCGGCAGTGGCTTTGGCGGGCGAGGCTGCGACAGAAGAAGACATTCAGGCGATCCGTGCACAATACGGCTTCGACCGCCCCCTGCCCGTACAATATGTGGCATGGTTGACAGGTGCTCTGACCGGGGATTTCGGCAATAGTTACTATTTCAACACACCGGTCATTGATCTGATTACCGAACGGCTGCCCACGACGATGCGCCTTGGTCTCGCAGGCATCTGCTTTGCGCTTCTGCTTGCCGTGCCGCTGGGTGTGATCGCTGCAATTCGACCCAACAGTCTGATCGACCGCTTTGCGCTATTCATTTCAGTGGTTGGGCAAGCAATGCCGACCTTCTGGTTCAGTCTGATCCTGATTGTCATCTTTGCTGTGGCTCTTGGCTGGGTCCCTGTCTCAGGCTCCGACACATGGCGCCACTTCATCTTGCCCACGGTCGTCCTGGGCTATTTTGCGACGCCGGGCATCATGCGCTTGACTCGTGCCGGGATGCTTGAGGTCCTGCGTGCGGATTACATTCGGACAGCCCGCGCCAAGGGCCTGCATCCGCTGAAGATTCTTTTCAAACATGCGTTGCGCAATGCAGCGATTCCTGTGGTGGGGCTGGCAGCGGTGCAGCTGGGTTTTATGCTTGGTGGCTCGATCGTGGTTGAAACCATCTTTGCTCTGAACGGTGCTGGTCTTCTCGCTTTCGAGTCGATCAACCGCAACGATTTTCCCGTGGTTCAGGCGCTGATTCTGATCTTTTCTCTCATCTACGTCATGTTGACGCTGCTGGCTGATTTGTTGAACGCCTGGTTGGATCCACGCATCCGGGTGGCGTGACGATATGGTCAGCAGCAGCAGATCCGAAATCAATCATACGTCGACTCCAGGCCAACAGCTGCGTCGCCGCGCGCTGCGACATTGGGGGCTCATGATTGGAAGTGCGCTGTTGGGTTTGATTGTTCTGATCGCACTTTTTGCACCGTTTATCGCGCCGCATGATCCCTATGCCCAGGACCTGACGCTGCGTTACCTGCGTGTTGCATTCATGGGCGGGACGTGGGAGCATCCCCTGGGCACTGACCATCTTGGTCGTGACTATCTCTCGCGTTTGCTCTACGGCGCACGAATCTCGTTGACAATCGGCCTTGTTGCGGCGCTGATTTCCGGGACTATCGGTACGATTTTGGGTGTTACCGCAGGATATTTCGGCGGCCGTGTTGATACAGTGGTGATGTTCATCATCACTGTTCGCTTGTCCATGCCAGTCGTCTTGGTGGCGCTGGCAGTTGTCGCGCTTTTTGGGGGATCTCTCACCGTGGTTGTGCTGGTCCTCGGCTTCCTTCTCTGGGATCAGTTTGCGGTTGTCATGCGAACCTCGACCCAGCAAATCCGAAGTCAGGATTACGTCACATCGGCCCGGGCCCTTGGATGTTCGACCACGCGGATCATCATGACCGAGATCATGCCCAACGTGTTCAACAACATGATCGTGGTCATCACGCTCGAGATGGCCCACGCAATCATTCTAGAAGCGGCATTGTCCTTTCTCGGGCTTGGTGTGCAGCCTCCCTTGCCGTCCTGGGGGTTGATGATTGCCGAAGGAAAAGACATGCTTTTCTTTGAACCCTTCCTGATCACAATTCCGGGGCTCGCACTGTTTATCCTGATTTTCGCCATCAATATGCTGGGCGACGGCGTACGCGATGTGACAGCGCCGGAGAACCGAAACTGATCGGACGAATATGAACAGTTTGCTGAGTGTCAGAAACTTGCGTGTCGAGATTCCGGTCGGGGCGGGTCTGCTCAAGCCCGTACGTGGCATTTCTCTTGACCTGAACAAGGGCGAGACGCTTTGCATTGTGGGCGAGTCGGGATGCGGCAAGTCCTTGACCTCTCTGGCTTTGATGGGCCTTTTGCCCAAGGTTGCGCGGTGCAGCGGAGATCGATTGAGCTTTGGCGGGCAGGATCTCCTTGGTTTGACAGAACGCCAGATGGCCAGGCTGCGCGGGCGCGCAATCTCAATGGTCTTTCAGGAGCCGATGACCTCGCTCAACCCCGCTTATACGATTGGTGACCAGCTTATCGAGGGTATGATCCGCCATGACGGTGTGAGTCGTGCCAAGGCACGGGATCGCGCGATCTTTCTGCTCGAAAAAGTCGGTATCACCGCTGCAGCCAGTCGCTTGTCGCAGTTTCCGCATCAACTCTCAGGTGGTTTACGCCAGCGGGTCATGATCGCCATGAGTCTGATGTGCGGGCCCGATCTGATCATTGCTGATGAGCCGACCACGGCACTTGATGTGACGATCCAGGCCAAGATATTGCGGATGATGAAAGACCTTCAGGCCGAATTGGGCATGGCGATGGTATTCATCACGCATGACCTTGGTGTGGTGGCACGAATCGCCGACAGGATCGCTGTCATGTATGCGGGTATCTTCGTCGAGACGGGCACTGCCCGGCAGATTTTTGATACCCCGACACATCCGTATACCAAGGGTCTTCTATCTTGCCTTCCGGTTCCGGGCAAGACGAAACTGGGCGCACGTCTCGGGGCGGTGCCGGGTGTTGTGCCGGCACTTATTGGCGGGGTGCAGGGGTGCGGTTTTGCCTCGCGATGCCCGTTGCGACAGGCGGCTTGCGATATCGAACCGGAGCTTTCAGAGCGGGGCGACGGGCATAGCTGTCGTTGTGTGCACGATACCCCGACACTCCGGAAAGCCGAATGGGCGACCGCATGATGGCTGAACCGCAAGACATCGCACTCGAGCTGTCGGGCGTTTCCAAGACCTACCAGATCAGCCAGGGGCTCTTTGCCGCATCAAAGCCGCTGCGTGCACTCGACAATATCAGCCTGCAGCTGCGCAGAGGCGAGGTGCTGGGTCTGGTCGGCGAGAGCGGCTGTGGGAAATCGACGCTGGCCAAGGTCCTGTTGGGTCTTGAGAAGCCGACCCGTGGTGATGTCCGCATTTTTGACCAGCCGTTTGGCAGCCATGATCGCAAGTGGATTGCCCGACGTATCCAGCCAATTTTTCAGGATCCTTATTCCTCTCTCAACCCACGTAAATCAGTACGCGAGATCATCACCTTGCCCCTGCGCGTTCACTCTGTGGGCAAGACATCAGGCTGGAATGACGGGGTCAGTCGGATGCTTGATCTTGTCGGATTGCCACAGCGGCTGATTGATGCAAATCCCAGTCAAATGTCCGGCGGCCAGCGTCAACGTGTGGCCATCGCACGCGCGTTGATCATGCGGCCCGAAGTGGTGATCTGCGACGAACCGACTTCGGCGCTCGATGTCTCGGTCCAGTCGCAAATCCTCAATCTGCTGATGGATCTGCGGGATGAACTTGGCCTCACCTATCTGTTCATCAGCCACAATCTGGCCGTGGTGGAGCATATCGCGAGCCGGGTGGCCGTCATGTATTTGGGTCGTGTGGTGGAACAGGGCCCGGCGGCGCGGATATTTGAGACACCCAAACATCCCTATGCCGTGGCCTTGCTTGACTCGATCCTGACACCGGACCCGTCGATGGATGTGCCGGATGTGGATTTGGATGGAAACTTCCCCAACCCGGTGGATCCCCCGTCGGGCTGTACATTTCACCCGCGTTGTGCCTCGGCGACGTCTCTCTGTTCCCGATTGCGACCGGAACCCGTGCAGCAGGCCCCGGGCTTTGTGACATGTCATCTGCACGATCCGAACCAGCAAAAAGACATGGCATGAGCCGCGCACTTTCCGCCGGACAAATTACCCGCAAACCGGCCGTGCACAGCAAGGATGGCGTCGTTGTGTCGCAAAACCGAATTGCATCGGAAATTGGCGCGGAAATCCTGCGTGATGGCGGCAACGCCGTTGATGCTGCAGTTGCAATCTCCTTTGCGCTTGGCGTGGTCGAACCGTGGATGAGTGGGATTGGCGGTGGAGGCTACATGATCGTGCGCCATGCAAACGAGACATCGGCGCAGGTCATCGACTTTGGCATGTGCAGTCCAGCGGGTTTGCAGGTCGCCGACTACCCGATCGTCGGGGGCGTTCAGAAGGATCTCTTTTTCTGGCCAGCTGTGAAAGACGATGCCAATGTTTTTGGTGCAAGATCGGTGGCAATTCCCGGCGTTGTCGCCGGTATGGGCCTCGCGCACGAGATGTTCGGGACGCGCCCCCTGACGGCGTTGCTGGCACCTGCCATCGCCGAAGCGCGGGCCGGGCTTTCGGTGGATTGGTATTGCCAGTTGGTCCTGGCCAGTGCGGCGCCGCACTTGGCGCAATATCCGGGGTCACGGGCAGCATTTCTGGATGCGGCAGGGTTTCCGAAATCATCCGGTTGGGTGGCAGTTGAGCAGACCCGTTGCAATCTCACACGTTTGGCTGACACTTTGGAAATCCTCGCAAGGGAAGGAACCGACGATTTCTATCGTGGGGATCTGGCGGACAGGATGGTTCGGGAACTGAATGAAGAGGGCGGACGCCACAGTCATGATGATTTTGCGTTCTATAAGGCGCGCATCGTGCCGGCCTCTGAATTCACCTATCGGGACCACCGCGTTTTTGGCACGCCGGAACTGACGGCGGGGCCGACGCTGGAGCGTGTGCTCGATATTCTGATGAACTGGCAGCCCAAAAGTCAGGGACCCGATGCGGCAGCCTATATCGCCTATGACCAGGCGATCCGCGCCGCAAACACTGAGCGTATGCAAACCATGGGCGATATCGCGCATGAACCGGTGCCGGGTTGCACATCGCATTTCAATGTCATTGATCGCGATGGAACCCTCGTGGCTGTCACGCAGACACTTCTCTCCATGTTTGGCTCGCGGTTGATGCTGCCGACGACGGGTGTGCTGATGAACAATGGTATCATGTGGTTCGACCCTGCGTTGGGCAAACCCAATTCCATTGCGCCGGGAAAGCGCTGTCTGTCGAACATGATGCCGACCCTCCTCGAGCATCGTCATGGTCGCCGCTTCGCGCTTGGTGGGGCAGGCGGGCGCAAGATCATGCCCGCAATGGTCCAGCTTGTGTCGTTCCTTCTGGATTTCGATATGGGACTCGAGTCGGCCATGCACACACCGCGCATTGATTGTTCGATGGCCGATGTGACGGTGGTTGATGAGACCATGAATGAGGAGATGCAGGCGGCTTTGCAGGCGGCGCTCCCTTCGGTGATATCCGCCCCGCGCACGGTCTATCCATTCAACTTTGCCTGTCCTGCGATCGCTGAATATTCAGCAGAGGGGAACGCGGCTGTGGCCGAGACGATGGCACCCTGGGCGGAGGCGGTGGCGGAATGAGTGCGACGCGGCAGGACGCGCTTGCTGCTGTTGCCGCCTATATCGACGATGGACGTTTCGAGGGTGACCTGGCCGATTGGATTGCTTTCGAGACGGAAAGCCAGAATCCGGCGCAAGCGTCCGAATTGTCGCGTTACCTGGACAAGGCGGTTATGCCGCGTCTGAGGGCGATGGGCTTTTCCTGTGACATCCATCCCAACCCGGTCGCAGATGGCGCGCCGCTTCTGGTCGCAGAACGCCAGGAAGGGGCCGCGCTCCCCACGATCCTGACCTACGGCCATGGCGACGTGGTCCGCGGTCAGGCTGATCAATGGCGTGCAGGTCTGCACCCTTTCCGTCTGACATCGGAAGGTGAGCGGCTCTATGGTCGGGGGACTGCGGACAACAAGGGACAACAATTGATCAACATGGCGGCGCTGGCGGCGGTGCTGGCAACCCGGCAGACCCTTGGCTTCAACGTCAAAGTGCTGATCGAGATGTCGGAGGAACTCGGTTCTCCCGGTCTGCGGGAGTTCTGTGCGGCCCACAAATCCCGGATTGCGGCGGATGTCCTGATTGCCTCCGACGGGCCGCGTCTGCAGCCTGACACGCCAACGATATTCATGGGCTCGCGTGGGGCGTTGGGTTTTGATCTGCTGGTCGATCTGCGCGAAGGGGCCCATCATTCGGGCAATTGGGGCGGGCTCCTGGCTGATCCGGCAATCATTCTGGCGCAGGCACTCGCGACAATTACGGATGCCCGTGGGCAGATCAATATCCCCGAATGGCGCCCCAGCAGCCTGACGGACGACATCCGTATCGCGTTGCGCGACCTGCCGATCGCATCCAGCGATGGTCCGGACATCGACCGTGATTGGGGCGAGGAGGATCTGACCCCGGCGGAACGGGTCTTTGGCTGGAACAGCTTTGCGATCCTGGCGATGAGCAGCGGTGTTCCGCAGGCACCGGTCAACGCGATCGCGGCCCGGGCGTGCGCCACGTGCCAGCTGCGCTATGTGGTCGGCACCGATGCTGATGACATTCTTCCGGCGTTGCGGCGGCATTTCGATGCGCATGGTTTCTTCAAGGTTCAGATCATCGAACGGGAGGAGGTCGGGTTTGCCGCAACGCGGCTGGCGACCGATCATCCATGGTTGAAGTTGGTGGCGACGTCACTGAAACAGACGTCGAGTGGGAAACTGCACGTTCTGCCCAATGTCGCGGGATCGTTGCCCAACGACGTTTTTGCGGACATTCTGGGCCTTCCGACGATCTGGGTGCCGCATTCCTATCGGGGTTGCTCACAACATGCACCGAACGAGCATGTGTTGATGGGTGTTTGCCGTGATAGTGCGCAGATCATGGCGGGGCTGTTTTGGGATATCGGGCAGTTGCGGCATATTGGCGCGTGATCGGACCCGGCAGTGTGAACTGTATGGCGCGTCAATCAACCTGGGAATTGGCGACAACCGGGTCTTGCTGCCAATTCATGGTCGTTGTCGTTCTGTCGATCGTGGCATTCACAAGATTGTCGCAACACTTCATGCCGCCAAAATAACCACAGCGGCCTCTTGTTGCGGGTATCAGAAATCATCGGGGGACATTCCCCTTTTCTGTCATCCATGAAAAGAGGGCAGCCGAAGCCGCCCCCTCAAATCTCTGTTTCTGATCAGTGATCAGAACTTCATGGTGATACCCAGGTCAGCCACCGCGTTGCTGTCCACCGAGCCAGCACCGGCTTTCAGGGTCGCACCGCCACCCAGATCATGGGAGAAACCGACACCAAAGGCGTCTTTGGTGGTGGAGGACTTGACCCACTTCTGTTTATAGCCGGTCTGCCCGTCTGCTGCCGTACCTGCAACCAGTGCGCCACCTTCTCCGGTGTCATAATATGCAGATGCACTATCCGATTTATGTTGCGCTGCCACTATCAGCAAAGAGGTGTCCTCGGACATTTGATAGTTGAGTTCTACCCCCATAGCCTGGTTTTTCAGATCAGGTGCATTGTCTCTTTCGACATCAATTGCTTTGGAGTTGGAGCCAGCAGCGGTGATTTTTGAAGCTTCATCGTCGGCTTCGTTGCTGTCGCTGTCAGTCGAATAGAGGGCTTTCATACCAATTTGCCCTTGTGTGAAACCCAACCCAATGGACATGACGCCATTGCTGTCAAAGCCTGCTCCCATTGTGACGGGCGCGACATCAAAACTAAATCCAGCCGCCCATTCCGCATCGCCTTTGTTGTCACCATAGGTGATGGCCACTTTTGCGACCCCAAAGTCGCCGTCGTAACGGACATCGCGGGCTGTTTTGCCCCAAACAGCTTCAGCCACATCGTCGATACCAATTCCATCAAACCCCGGATCGTTCAGACCGCCGGCCAACTGGTCCGCCCGATCTAGATCAGTGCCAATTGTGAGTTTATGCATATCCATGGAGATATAGACTTCGGCATGGTTATCAACTTTATGGGTGTCTTTCGGTCCAAGTAAGACAGTCGAAGCTTTTGCTTCTGTTGCCGGTGGAACATTCACAGTGCTTGGTCCAATTTGGTAGAGCGTTGTTCCTAGTATATCGTCTTCATTGCCAAGAGTCCCGTCGGGCCCCGCGGCTGTATCAGCCCGCCAGCCAAGTTTTTTGAGCGCTTCTTGCTGCGCTGCAAGAGTTAATGCAGCAGCGTTGTCACCGGTGCCGGGAGTAATGTCAATCTTTCCAATGCCGGTGACATTTTTACCGGCCGAATCGTATTGTAGGTAAAGGATATCACCTACGGTTATACCATCCGGACGTTTGAAGACTTTTTCGCCGAGTGTTCCGGCCGCAGTTCCCGATCCTTCAATTGTGTAGTCACCTATTGCAATACGGGATGCAGCATCATTAGCAGTGGCCTGAGCAGTTGTCACAACCGCAAAGCCCGCTGTCACTTTTCTTGCGGGGACGGCAGGCGTGGCAGTGGTTTTCGCTAACGAAACACTTTCCCGGTTATCGATGCTGACACTTCCACCGAAGCCGATGCCGCCATCGGTGGTTCCCGAAGCGGAGAACTTGATATCGAACTCATGGTGGAATTGCAGTTCGCTTTTGGAGTCGTCATCGCTTTCGGCGAATTTCACCCCGAAGTTGGCTTCTCCGCTGATGGAGACGCCGCCGCCGTCCATGGCGAAGAGTGGCGTGCTGGCCAGGAGGCCGGCCGCCGTGAGGAGAGATAATCTCTTCATGTTTGATTTTCCTATTTCTGTCATGGTTGGCTCGGCCAAGAAATATGATCGTTAATTGACAATGTGTTCATAGGACATCGGCCGAGCCTGACAGCCGCGCTAGGGAACCGGCTCCCCAAGTGACAGATGCCCTGGGGGGGGGGGGTGCCGAATAATTTAGAGAGGTGATGCTAAAATGCATCAGTTGGAAATTGGCTGGACACATGGAGGTGGGGATGGGAATTGAACCCACCGAATGCGGACTGATTACGCCTGGACAATGAGGTCGGCAACGGGTGTTTGAATCCCGGTGGGACGGCGCGGATCCCGGTAATCCGGGACAATGCGGCTCAAGTCTATCATTCTCATTGATTTTGTCCCCTGGCCAGCCAATGGAAATATGGGTTCAGTTGCAGGTATGGAGCCAGATTGAGAGGTTGCATCGCCACAAATTGACAATTTGACCGGATATTCTAGCTTGACCCCAAGGATTCGTGCCCGCGATGCACCTCGAGGAGACAAGGGACACAGTGGTAATGGCCCAGGGAATCAAGATCAGGGGCAGTGCTGAATATCAACGGGAATTGTTCACGCTGCAAAAGGAATTGGTCAAGCTGCAAGGTTGGGTCAAACAGGAAGGCCTCAAGCTCGTGGTGATATTCGAAGGGCGGGACGCGGCGGGAAAGGGCGGTGTCATCAAGCGCATTACCCAGTTCCTCAATCCCCGCATTTGTCGAGTCGCCGCATTGCCGACACCGACTGAGCGCGAAAAGACTCAATGGTATTTCCAACGTTACTGCTCCCATTTGCCGGCCGCCGGCGAAATCGTGCTCTTTGATCGGAGCTGGTATAACCGTGCCGGTGTCGAGCGGGTCATGGGATTTTGCACCGAGTCCGAATACCAGGAATTTCTGCGCTCATGCCCGGAATTCGAGAATATGTTGCAGCAGTCGGGGATCATTCTCATCAAATACTGGTTTTCAGTGTCCGATGAGGAGCAGGAGAAACGTTTTCAGAGCCGGCGTCAGGATCCCTTGAAACAGTGGAAACTGTCATCCATGGATCTTGAATCTCGTGCGCGATGGCCTGAATATTCCAAAGCCAAGGACGTGATGTTCGCCCATACCGACACGTCACTCTCGCCCTGGTATGTGGTTGAAGCGGATAGCAAGCGCCTCGCACGACTGAATTGTATTCGACACTTTCTCAATTTGGTTGACTATAAGGATGTCACACCGCCGCCGATGGAATTACCTGAGCGGACCCATTCAACCGATTATGTTCGTCCACCTTTTGAATCGCAGACCCGTGTGCCAGACTTCTACTACAAGTAACCCGCTCTTCTGTGCATCTCCATGTATGTGTCTGGTCCCATTCCCAAACCGGGATGCCGCTTGTTGCTGATTCCTGATCGTTGCGAAACCGTTGATTGGAACATCACTTTTCTGGACATTTGCGAGCAGATTTAGCGTGCAGATATTGGAGCCGCTGACAAAGCCGAAGGATTGACGACCATCCGCGGGTCAAGCGTCCCATTGATGGCGTCAATGGCATTGCGGATTGATTGCCGACCCATCGCATCGAGGGACTCAGCTGTGAGCGCAGCCGAATGCGGGCTGAGAAAGATGCGCGGTTCCGTCAATAAGGGTGAGTCGGCAGCGGGCGGTTCTGTCACAAATGTATCGAGTCCGGCGCCAAAAAGATGGCCTGATCGGATATTCTGCAACAGCGCGGTTTCATCGACCAACCCGCCTCGCCCGGCATTGATAATGATCGCGCCCTGGGGAAGCATATTGAGCTCTCTGTTCCCGATCAGGTTACGGGTCGAGTCTGTCAGGGGGACATGGAGACTGAGAATGTTGGCGCGCACCAACCCGTCCTCGAGACAATCGACGAATTCTACCGCGTCAGGAAAGTGTCCCGACAAATACGGATCAAAAGCAAGAATTTTCATGCCGAATGCCTGCGCACGACCGGCAAGTTGATGGCCGATACGCCCCATTCCGACGATCAATAAAGTCTTGCCGTACAGTTCCATGCCAATCAGATCGAGGCGCTCAGAAAACCGACTCTCCCTGACTGTGCGGTCGTTTTCGATGGCCCGCCGCGCCGCCGCCAAGACAAGAAACATCGTATGTTCTGCGACTGATACCGCATTGGCATCGGCGGTAATTGCGACCACGACCTTCTGTCTGGTGCACACGTCGATGGGGACGTTGTCATAACCGACTCCGTGGCGCGAAATGACCTTGAGTCGTTGTGCTTCATCAATCGCCGAAGCCGGAATGGGCGCGGTTCGAATGGTCGCGCCATCGGCATCAGCAAGGCATTTGTGCAGCGATTCGGGCGACGTATCTTCGATCACTTCCCATTCGATATCCGGATGATCATCGAAGACCTGATAGGCAGTCGGCCTGAGGGGCTGAATGATAACGATCTTGGGCATGTCAAAACTCCAAAGATGCTCCTGAACTGACTGTCCATCCGTCGTTGCCGATCCCACAAATGGTGATTCGGCATCGGCATGTTCGTCATGATGACGGCATTTCCGTGTGGAAAAGTCGCCGCTTCAGTTTCGTTGAGATGGAACGAGATTTCAATAGCACCGCTATGACTTTTTGGAATCCATCAAACGCACGGACCGCGGACTTTGTGCCCCGCCCGCTTCCGCCTGTGCCGGTCGCATGAATACACAAGGAATTTCTGTCTTCTATGGTGCCACCTGTCCAGACATTGTGCTGGCTGAAGTGCGCCCACCAGTTGGCAGCTTTGTCGCCCTTGCCTGTTTCGAGATCATCCGGCTGCTCCGGTTGCTGGATCTCACAGCTTTTGGAGATGTGCATCAGTTTGGCAGTATTTTTGACTCGGATTATACCGCTCTTCTCGAGCGGTTGGGCTTCCTCAAAACGCTTTGCCAGCGTATGATCGACCCGGTTATGCCGGATGATGAAGAAACAGATTATCTGCCGACCTAGGCCATCGCAGATTATCTTGCTTTTGAAAGCCAGGTGGCGTTGGACGGTATTCTCTATCCTTCCGTCCAGGTTGATATGAACGGGTTGAATCTCGTGCTGTTCCACAAATCAGCGCGCCGTGCTGAACTGGATATTCCCGAAGGGACTGAAATTGACGGGATGATTTACTATTCTACGGAGGACGGTGACGAATTGGACCCGACTGTCTTGGAGACACCACCGCCCGCAAAGGAGGAAGGGACCGAAAAAGACAGTGCCGATCCTTTCAAACAAGGATCAATCCCTCGAGACGGTCGGGGTCAGTTCAATCATGACTCTCGCAAAATAACCTTAAGGATTGACCCGGAGTCCGTACGGGTTCATCAAGTCCAGGCTTTGGCTATCAAAACAGATGAAGCTAGGGTCAACCGCCACCGTTCGGAGACAGATGACTCGCAAGCCCTGTTCTGAGACCATGTTGGATTCGGCCCCGGTATTGGAAAATATCGCAAAGAACCAACATAAAGACCTCCGCGAAAATCACCCCGCGCCGATTCCATCGCCCGGAAGCTTGACATCCTTTCGCCATATGATCATATCCGGTCTTAGAAATCTGGTTTCATCAAATTGATTTGTAGAAGATATCGATTATAGCGATGCGCGGCCCCGGCACCCTTCCCATTGTCTGACTCCCCACACGCCTGCCGTGTCGTGATGTGTCGTAGTCGCCCCAATGTCGGGCAATGTTGAGGATGTGGTGAATTCTGGCGGTCGTCAGGAATCCCGACGAAGATATATCACCAGACGCCCGATGATCCGCCGCAAAGCGTTCCCGATCGGGAGATACCAGAACAGCTTGGGACAATGTTCAAACGGCTCGAGGGTTGTTTGGGCGGGAGTGGTTCTCGTATGGTGGGCTTGTGAATTTTCAACCTCTTGAAAACGCGTGGTTTTCTGATTCCTCATGGTGTGCGTTTGGGTGATTTGGCGGAATCCTGGGAAAAATCGTGGGATTTGACCCGATCGGGGGGAGTCATTGGGTCTGTCTGCCAGATAGGGTCGCGTGTTCCAGAACGAACATTCTCCATGATGGAGACCCCTGAGACGGAACACTCTGATGACCCATTGACACTCTGACACCCCTGTTGCCAAGACCGATCTGGACAGGGTGCAGGTGCGGCAGCGGGTCGTGGACACCCTGCGGCGGTCGCTGTGCAGTTGCCGGACACGGGCCTCAAAGAGGATCTGGCGCGCCTGTTGTGGGAGGATCCGCATCAGGCGGAGCTTGATCTGCGTGATGCGGTCGCGGGTCTGGCCCGTGGGCTGTTGGGTCAGGCCTTTGCGGCGTTGGATGATCATGGGGATCGGGTGCAGATTGATGGCAAGATCTATCGCCAGATGGCGACCTCACCGGGCCAGGCGACGACCCTGTTCGGGACCGTGACTGTGGCGCGTCAATAAAGCTGAGAATTTGCGACAAACAGGGTGAGAATTCTGGGAGACGTGTCCACTCCGTGATGCACCGACTCTGGCTTCCTCACAACGTAGATACCATGATCCTTTCCGGGGGCGGTTTCGGTGGAGTCCTGCGTTCAAACCGTTCACTTGACCCCGGCACGGTCACGGATACCGGTGACCTCCGTTCCCTGGCCGTGCCCCGAGTCTGAAAGGAGAACACCCTGCCACAGACCCTCAACGATGTCACGCCGTCCGGAGACACTGCCGGGGCCCTGTCTGTCGCTGTCGAGGTCAGTACCCAGAGCTGGGGGGTCGGGGTCTCCATCCCCGGTGCCCCCAACACGGCCCGCATCCACACGCTGGGGGCGGGCGACACGGCGGGCCTGATTGCCAGGATCCGCAAGGCCCAGGACATGACAACAGACCGGATCCTGCTGACCGATGACGTCGGCACTGAAGGGTTCTGGCTGGCCCGCTGGCGGCACCAGGAGGCCCCCGACATCGCCATCGTGATGTGTGATCCGGCCAGCCTTGAGGTCGTGCGCCGGGCCCAGGTGGCCAGGACCGACCCGATCGATGCCCGGCGCAGGGTCCGGGCCCTCGTGGCCTGGGACCTATCAATGTCACAGACTTGACTCTGCATTATTCTCCTGCCTTCTGATCTTTTCCCATGTCCTGATTGCCAACACGCTTTCGGCGTGGGTCCGCATGCCCTGCCACAGCTTTTCTGTCCCGGGCAGTGGCTGATGCTTTGCGGGATGGAACCCGGCCAGACCCCCGGTCAGGACCACGAACCGCTCGATCGTCATCGCCCGGGCCTCCGCTGGTGGGGCCCGGGCCTTGAGGACGCCCCGCTTGGTCGCGCGGACACAGAGCCCCGTGATCTTGTCCTGGCACACGAAGCGGCGCGCGGGCTCACCGGCCCGCGCGCGCGCGAGATGGGTGAGATCCCAGACCCGGAAGGCGGTGATGGCATGATCGGCGAAGCCTTTCCTGAGATCATCGACCGGGTCGAGATGGCGGTCTTCGATCCGTGTGCCCTGTTTGAGGGCATGAAAGAAGCGCGCGATGCGCCAGCGCAGTTCGTACCCGTGCAGGACGGGGGTTGCACAGTCGAGATCGGCCGCATCCCCGCCCATCGCCTGCGGGGAGAGGGGCAACATCCGCCGCTCCCCAGAATTCTCATCCTGTTTGCCGCAAATTCTCAGCTTGATTGACACGCCACAGTCCCCACACTTTGCGGTACTCTCCTAATATGTGATCTACATCCATCACCCTGAACGGGAAGTGGGTTTGACAACCCACGCATATGCCTTCCTGTTCACCATAAAGGCTCAGGCGGTGAGTTCCGCTTTGTATCGAACATCATCAATTCCCCTCTGTCCGACAAATCCAATCACCAGATCGGCAGGAGTGCGTCTGTGTGGGCTGCAGCCGGAGCAAGGGCGCGAAGACGATGGCGGAGTGGCGGGCGGGGTGATGTGGACAAGGCGTGGGCCGCCCGGTAAAGAAGGTGTCTCGGGCGGATTGACAGGGCAGGATTAGGGGCGGCGGGATAATGGATACTGCTGAATGAATAACGATGGATACTTCAGAGGGCCGGCAAACCCAAACAATTGTTGCCAACATCAGCCGTGGCACCGTTGTCACCTACGGTGACATTGCGGCTGAGGTTTATGGTAAACCAGGCAAAGCCAGGGCTGTCACTGAAACGATCAAGAAGGCAACTCAAGACGATCCGGACACCTTCCCTTGGTGGCGGGTTGTGAATCGAGAGTGGAGGCCAACCCAAACACCACCCGGAGCTCGAGAGCGGCTCACGGCGGAAGGGGTCGCATTCACTGATGACGGTGCTGTTGCCCCGGCGCATCGGAGCTCCATTGCGACAGAAGTACGGATGTCAGAACAACACCATGAGTTGTTTCACTATACCAACCTTGGAGCCTTTGAGGGGGTGCTGACATCAGACAACCTGTGGGCAACGCATGTGTCCCATCTCAACGATTCATCGGAATTCAACCTGATGTGGGAAATGATTGTGCCACACTTGACTGGATACTTGTACGAAGCGGTCGAGCAACATCCAGGTTATAGTAAGCAAATTCAGAAAACCCCCAGAAGCCGTGAAACATACGCAAAGGCGGCCGGCCTTGATGCCAACACATTTGTTGAAATTATGAGATCAGGAATCTTCAAACATGTGTCGCCCTTCGTTGCGTGTTTCACGACCCATACGGAAGAGTATGACCAAAAACACCGACTGCTCAGCCAGTGGCGGGGGTATGGCGATGACGGGGTCGCCATTGTGTTTGATCGTAAGAAAATGGAGGACCTACTGGAGCAGGAGAAAGCACGATTTGATTATTTGGGATGCACATTGGTCGAGGCGGTCTATTACACGGATGGTTTGGATATACAGAAACAGTTCCCAAGCCTCTTTGGCGTACTGCGAGAGTGGGCTCCTGTTGCCATTTCAGAATCGCTGCTTACACAGGAGGCCGATAGGATGGCCGGTGATATCCTCAAAAAGTTAGCAATTGAGCTTTTTCAGGCTGTCGGGACATTGAAACATCAGGCCTTCAAGGAAGAGAGAGAGCATCGCATCATTGCCGGGCCGGCCAAACAGCATCATTCTCAGATATCACAACATCCAGGATTCAAGGAAACATACTTTCGCCACGGGGCATGTGGATCGATTCCTTACATCAAACTCTTTGAGGGTGATGCGGCGTTGCCGATATCCAAAGTATTGGTTGGTCCTTCAAGGAATCAGGTTGCCAATAGGCTCAAAGTGAAGACAATGCTGGAGCACAAGAAACGCAATGCTCAAATTGCCCTTGAGGTGTCTGAGATACCATTTGTGGGTCCGGCTGAGTTTCTAGCAATATGAGATTGGCCCCATTAAAGCACAGTATGCACGTTATCTCAAAGCGCACGCCGCGGAAATGGCGTCACACATTCAGAAGCTGGCAGAGCTCAAAACTCCTTGAGCAACACCTTGAGGGCATCGGACAGTTTGCTGTGAAAATAGCACCATATTTTCACGTGATCATGGGGGTTTGTTGGGATTCACTCGGCCAGGTGAGAGTGATTTACAGGCCACCAACCGCTGCACCAGGGTTCCACCTTGGGGAACAAGGCAAGAAATGAATGCCGAGAACCACAGATACGCACAGTTCTGGAAATGTGCCCTGCAGGTCAGTCCTCATCGCTATAGTGCCGACTATCGCGGAAAGGACCACGGTATGGATGCCGGCACGTATGCCTCTGCGCTCCGGGATGTCTGCCTTGCTGAATCGATCAAAATAGTGGGGATAGCAGATCACGGCAGCGTCACAGATGCAGAGACTGTGCGAAAAGTATTGTCTGCCGCCGATATTGTGGTCTTTCCAGGATTCGAAATCGCCACCACCGAGAAGGTCCACTGGGTCTGTCTCTTCCCGGAAGATGAGAGCGAGCAGAAGCTTGAACGCTATCTGGGCAAGCTGTCACTGACTGATCCGGAAGACGGTATCCGGCCGTCAAAGCTGGGTGGGCAGGATCTGCTCGCGTGTGTCGAAGAACTGGGAGGATTCTGTTTTGCCGCTCATGTCACATCACAACGAGGTTTGCTGAAAGGAACCTTTGACAATCTCTGGCGGGATTCCCGTCTTCGTGCGGCCCAGATTCCGGGCAGCGTTCGTGATCTGCCACCGCAGTATCGGCAAATCGCCTTGAATGAGAATGGTGATTACCGGCGTAGCCAGCCAATGGCATTGATCAACGCGAAGGATGTCGCAACTCCAGAGGATCTAAGGGACCCGAGAGCATCATGTCTCATCAAGATGACGCGTCCCTGCTTTTCGTCATTTCTTATGGCCTTCAAGGATGCAGAATCGCGCGTGCGCCGGTCAAGTCAGATTCAGGAGCGTCATTTCAGCCGGATTGAGAGCATAGGCATAGAAGGCGGTTATCTTGATGGAGTGACTGCCGTGATGTCCCGGCACTTGAATGCCGTCATTGGCGGACGTGGTGCCGGCAAGACGACTTTGCTGGAGTGTCTCAGATATGCGTTGGATATTCCGCACAAAGGTGTGGATGCCGTCCAGCAAGGCGATCGGATCTTGAAAGAGAACCTTGGCAAGGCCGGCGGGCGGGTCATACTGAAACTGCGCTCGTCAGCCAATCACATGAAGCCGTACACAGTGATTCGTCGCTACGGCGAACCGCCACGTGTCATTGACGAACAAAACAATGAATCGATTCTCCATCCCGGCAAAGACCTGCTTCCCGGGGTGGAGATCTATGGACAAAACGAAATCCACGAGCTTGCAAAAGACCGCAACACCCGCGCACGTATTCTGGACCGTTTTTTGCCGGATCACGCCGCGCAAGAAACGCAGCTTCGTTTTGCTTTGCGCAAGCTCAAGGAGAACGGTGAGCACCTAGTCAGGGTTCGGGAACAAAGGGATGAGGCGGAAGGGCGGCTCGCGCAATTGCCCAAGCTCGAAGAGCGGGTGCGGCAATTCCGGGAGCAGGGCCTGGACGAGACACTCAAGCATGTGCCGCTCCTCGAGAAGGAGCGGCAACTTTGCCCGAGGATTCGTGAAGAGGTGAACTGTGCTCGTCAGGCGGCAGTTCAGTTTGAAGAATCCCTGCCCGATCTGGTTTTCCTCGGTGACAGGGCACTGGAGGATCTGCCACATGCCCAATTGTTTTTGGACTGCCGACAACTTCTGGAGAGTCTTGAAACAACCCTGCGCCAGCAACTGAAGGAGATCGGTGCGTCAATTGAAGAGACAGAAAAGTCACTTGATTGCCTGATCCAGACGCTCTCAGAGTCACTGGACGTGTCTGAAGCCCAACTCGAGGCAGACTTCGACAAACTTCCCGAGGTCGCAGGGAAGGACGGGAAGGAAGTCGGCCGTACATATCAGCAACTGCTCCGCCAGATCGAGCAGGTCCGCCCGTCACAAACGCGCCTGAAGACTCTGGATGCTTTGGTCAATGAGCTTGAGCAGACCCGGCGCAATCTGTTGGGGGAGATCGCAGACATGCGCCATGCGCGAACCCGCACAAAACAGGATGCCGTCCAGGGTCTCAATAAACGCCTCAAGGGCAAACTGCGCATCACGGTCGTGCCCAATGGTTTGCGTCAGCCTTTGCGCGATTTTTTCCAGGATCTGCCTGGATTTGGAACGAAACGAACCGAGTGGATCGATCAGGCGCACGATCTCACCGTGGCGGGCCTGGTTGAGTCCATTGATGAGGGAAAGGACTCCCTTCTGAAGAGGGAATGGGGCCTGACTCCCGGACTTGCTGAGACACTGTCCCGCCTGACACTCGCACAGCGGTATGCGTTGCAGGCGATGGACCTTGAGGATCGTGCCGACATTGAACTCAACGTATCCTCCTCCGGCGAACAGTTCCGGGATCTGGATTGCCTGTCGACTGGACAGCAGTGCACAGCGATTTTGCATCTGCTTCTCCTTGACAACGCCGACCCTTTGATCATGGATCAGCCCGAGGACAATTTGGACAATGCCTTCATTGCCGACCGGATCGTGCAGGAGCTGCGCTCGGCGAAACTTGAACGTCAGTTTGTATTCGTGACGCACAACGCCAACATTCCGGTCTTTGGTGATGCGGAGTGGATCGGGGTGTGCTCTTCTGATACGCAGGATCGGGGTGAGTTGCGCGCCGATCGGCAAGGATCGATTGACATTCCGGAAATTCGTGATCAGGTGGCCACCGTTCTGGAGGGCGGCAGGGAAGCGTTCATGCGGCGCAAAGAGACGTACGGGTTTGATTTCTGATGATCCGGTCCAGACTTCTTGAGTTGATCGCCAACGGGGAAAACTCCGGCATCGAGTTCAAGCGCGATGACTTGCGACCCGAACAGCTTGCGAAGGAAATCGTGGCCCTCGCCAATTTTCAGGGCGGCCATATTCTGATCGGGGTGAATGACGACGGATCCATTCCGGGAATACAGCGGCATGATTTGGAAGAGTGGGTCATGGACACGGTGTTCGGTCGGTATGTCCATCCCATGATTCTTCCGTTTTACGAGGAGGTCCAGATCGACGATCAGAGCCGGGTTGCGATCGTCAGTCTCAGCCAGGGTGTGACCAAGCCGTATGTGGTTCGGAACCAGGGTCGTGAGGACATTTACATCAGGGCGGGCAGCACATCCCGTCTTGCGACACGCGAGCAGCAGGCCCGGCTGTACGCGCTGGGCGGCATGCTGCATACAGAGCTTCTGCCAGTCCCTGGAAGCGGCCTTGGCCATCTCAGCCTGGAGCGGTTGAAAGAGTATCTGTCAACGATCGTTGGAGATGACACCCTTCCGACTGACAAAGACCAAGAGGGGTGGGAGCGTCGCCTGCTTGGTTTGGGCTTCATGGTTGGTCGCGAAGATGGCCCACCACTTTGCTCCATCGCCGGGTTGGTTCTTTTTGGTCATGCACCGCGTCGGTTGCTGTTTCAGGCGGGCATCCGGTGGATGGCCTTTGAAGGGAACAGCAAGAGCTACAAAGCACTGGATGATAGGCTGATTGATGGTCCATTTGTCGCCTTGGGGCGCGCATCTCAGCATGGTGGCAGATCCGTTGCTGAAAGCGGGTTAATCGAAGGTGTGGTCGATGCAATGCGTCCATTCTTGACGGAAGAATCTGCCGAAATGGACACCTCCATGCGAAGAGAACATCGTTGGCTGTATCCAGTGGAAGCCCTTAGAGAAGTGATTGTCAATGCAATCGCGCATCGTGACTGGACCCGCCAGGAAGAAATTGAGATTGTACGATACATGGACCGTCTGGAAGTCTTGAGTCCGGGCGCTCTACAAAATTCAATGACGGTTGAAAAAATGATCGCTGGCCAGCGTTCTCCACGGAACCCACTGATCGTTGAGGTGCTACGCGACTACGGTTATGTGGATGCCCGCGGCATGGGCGTGCGCAACAAAATCATTCCGCTCTTGAGAGAGTGTAACGGTACCGAGCCCGAGTTTATTGCCACTGACGACCATCTCAGGGTTTCGCTGAGAATCGTGTAAAATTGGCCTAAACGGCCCGAAGCTGCATATCTGGACATCACCAGACAGATCCGCGGTCCTGCGAAAACTGAAAACGCCGCCCGATGACCCCGCACCCCGGCAGATCACACACAACACCCGGAAAACACCCCGTAAAGGGAGATCCCATCACACCACAGATCCTCTGTCGCAACGTGTACCTCTTATGAAGCCCCGCATGTCAAGTCTTGGGTCAGTCCATGGTGAATCTCCATCCTGGTGGGCGCACAGAGTGTGTTCGGGGGGGGGGGGGGGAATCGTCGCGACAGCGCGCGTTCAACGCCGCGCCAACCTCTGATCCGGTTCGGGTGCCGCCCGTGTGGTCGGTCCCGTGACCCACAGACCCCGTTCAGTGGATGCGGCGTTCCAGAAGTCTGGGATCCATCTGTGTTCCGGTGCCGCCCCGCGGCGGCTTCCCCGGGTCCAGGTCGATCACGCAGCCCCCCCCCGGTCTCCTCCGCCGTCCCGTCAGACGGCCTTGGAAAGGGCGGTGCGGTTCTCAGGCCACCCGCCGCGCTCCGGTTGGAACCAGACCCGGGGTGGTGAACCGCCACAGGGCGATCAACAGTTTGCGGGCGACCGCCACGATGGCCCGTTTG
>JAPOTI010000062.1 GCA_026709265.1 Paracoccaceae bacterium
AGATTTTCTCCTTGATTGTGGAAATGAGGCCCGTGTGGTAGAGAATCCTTCTCACCAGAAACCCACCCACACGGGCCAGCCGGGCCTTCCAGTCAACGAATGTGAAAGCTGAAATGGCCCTGCCGATGCGGAAGGTAGAGACCCCTCTTCCCCAAGTGAACACGACAAGGGGGGGGGGGTCTCCTAAATTGATCAACAATGTTGCCGTTTGGCATCAGTGACCCGACGCTGACCTGTTTCGCCTGCCTGTTTTTTGCATTATGGTCAACAGGGGTTGGAAATCCTCGGCACCAGACAGGGTGTCCTTGATCAAACATATGTGGGATCCTGAGCGGCGGCGGCCCAGTTCCGGGGACACGACGTGAGGGCCGAGTCCGAACCGATGGGATCCGGGACTGGGGCACCGCAAATGTCGTGCGGTGGGAATTTGAATTGCTCGACGTATCTGCGGTCGCTGAAATCGCGCGAGATCCCGCAAAGGATGGCCGGGCCTGGGGCTGGAAGATTGTTGTCCTGCCCCAAGGGAACCGAGTTGGTGATGGCCTATGTTGGTAGTGAGCATTCCGGCGTGTGCGTGACGGGAAGTGGCATCTTGACGGGCTCATGGCGGAAACACCTTCGCCTGCGTGCAAAATCGTTGCGGGATGCTCTTTGAATGGATGGAATGACTGGTCTGTCAAACGACCACAGGAGAACAGGTTCGGACCATTGAATTCACTTCGGCCCACCCACAAGATCGGGCAGCGGTGGCGTTGAGAAGAGCGCGGCAACCTCTGTCGAGAATCGGGTTCGGATCTCAGCCAAAAATGCAGCTGCCGTTCGTTTCGAGCCACTGTCCGAGGAGACGATCAATTTCGTTGAAGCCGTTGCGGCTGTCTCCGGTGTCCCGTGTTCGCTGATTGCCAACAAATTCGACTTCAAATGCGTGATTGATAGGAGGCGCTGGTCATGCGTCCTGAGCAGTGAGCCGAACACGATCCGCAGCTGTTCCATATGGCGTGGTGCGGAAGCTGGGAGAACATTCGCAAGCACGGCCTTCTTTCAACCCAATCGCGTGCTGACCTGTACAGGCTCAGCCCTGAAAAAAGCCACGCAATTCTCTCGCAGCATCGGCCGAATTGGGTCGAGATCTCATCCGACGGACTCTGTACGTTAACAATCAGGGATCAAAAGCCAATGGATGACAAAGGCGTGTGCAAAGCGCTGGGAATGGATGACCCCAGTCGGGGGTACGTGTTGCTGAATTCCATGGTTTTCTTCTGGCCAACGCGCGAGCGACTCCGGACGATGATACGTGCGAGGGCGAACAAAGGGATGTGTCATGATCTATTGGTGGTTGATACTGCAAAGCTCGTTGAATCCCATTGCGATAATATCAGGTTATCGCCAATGAACAGCGGAGCCACCAAACCCGTCGCTCATCCCCGTCGCCTGGATCTGTTCAAGAGGCTTGAGGATTTTCCTTTCGACGACCGCCTCAGGAGTCATCAGCGGGCGAAAGCGGTTGCAGAAGTCTGTGTCGTTGGCGGCATACGAGATATTGGCGACGTCGTGGTCGATATTCGCACAGCAGTTATGGTTAATGACTTAATTGACTTTTGACCGCAGACATTCATCGTGCTGCGATTTGTTCTCCCCAGTGCCACCAGGTGTATCCCGGCTGCAAAAGTCGCGTTGGACTTCCTGGTTATATTTCGGTGGGATCACCCGCAGAGCCCGCCTCCCCGACCCCAAACCGTGACAGGGTTCACGGAGACAGCAGCTGGTTAACCTCACTGACTCCTGGGATTTGCGGCGGCGACACACCGTCAGTTCGCCTGATGCCTCTAAAATGGGACCAGATGTGCGAAAAAGACCCGCCTCCCTATTCGCCAAATGAGTTCCTGGAACTGCTTAATCGCTGCCGTCGTGGCAGCCAATCCCTGTTGGGTCATGTTTGTGAGATAATCTTGGGCCGAATATGGCGGATTGCGGAGTCAGGCACGGACCCTGCGCAGGGCCGCGCAGAAGAGGTCAGGTTCCCGTTCGAGATGGTTGCTCAGGAACTCATCCGGATGCAGGGCGTCAATGACATAAGGATCCAATGCGTTGCATGGAAAATCCCTCTGGTTTTGCGTCACGATGACATCACAATGACCGACGATGGCTGCAGCTGAATTTGAGTCAGAGTTCCCGCATATCGTCATTGTCACAATGCATATGATGACCTCACCTGATCAGGAAGCAACCGACGCGCGGTCGTGTCAAGACGTGCGCTGACCCCCTGTTCTTGCAAATCATCACGGATTCTCTTTGGCTGTTTGGCAAGTCATTGTTCGCCGCCGCTTGTCGTCAGGCCGCCTCAGATGCGCGCTCACATTCAACGCACAGCGCAGCCAGTTCTTGATGGAATTCATGATCTTCATCGCAACGAGGAATCGGAATTCGCCCCAGGAATGCAGTTGAAAACCCCGTCCGCTGCGGCGGGACTGCCGAAAGGCTGGTTTCAATGCCGGTGCGCTCAAAATTGCCATCAGATTAAGCCGACTCTTCCTCTGGCTTACCCACGGCATCAAACAACGATTCGTTCACCCGTTTGGTGTCAAGTCTCCATCTGCGGGTGTCAATGATTCGTACAGAATCATATATCAGCAAAGTGTCTGTGATATTGATCGACTACATGGCCATCCTGTTAACCCGCGACGATCCCTTGACCGAATTCGCTGTGCTGACCCGGAACCACCGGAAAATGGATGCACACAGCCGCCTCAGCCACCAGTTGATCGAGCACGTTCTCCCGCTCAGCGTCATCGGATGCCTTGTAATCCATCACATCTTCCATCCGCATGCGGCGATGCCGGCCCATCTTGCGGTGGGGAATCTTCCTCTCCTCCAGCAGCTTGATCAGGAAGGGACGGGAGACATTCAGCACTCCCGCCGCCTGAACCGTGGTCAGTTCGGAATTCTCGGGAACAATCAGGATTCCCTGTCCCGCCGCCATGGCCTCGAGGATATCCATCAAGAGCCCAACAGCACGGGCGGGCAATTCAATGGGTTCCGCCGGGCCTTCATCGGTCAAATGCAGTCTGAGAGGCTTCTGGCTCCGGGCATAACGGGCAAGCAGTTGCCCGGATGCACGCGCCAGCGCCGCCTCCTGGGCGCGGGGTGGCCGTTGCCGCTGAGCCATCATCGTCATCCGAGGTCTCCTGTCCTGTCAACGTCCTTATCGGCCCAAATGCAATCAATGCAACACACGGATGGGCGCGTGTTTGTGCAGGTCATGGGCATGAATCGATGGGAAGCCCGCCTCCTCTCGAGTCGCGCCCCGCTGCCGTCTCACGAAGATCCGGCTCAAGCGCCGCAGAAAGGCAGGCCCGACCGCCCAGCCTGATCTGGCGCCTTCGCCATCCATCAGCCTCTAGAGGAACTCATCGACACGCGTATCCAACTCTTGGATGGCCTTCAACGCAGACCGGTCCGCGGCATCACGCCAGCGGGTCACCGTGACGTCATGATCGGTTTTCAGGGGACTGTAATCGACCTTGCGCACCAGCGCACGATCAACAGGGACGCCCTTGTCTCTCAGCCGTTCCACGGCTTGCCGGACCCACTCCCTGTCCGCATCCTCTGATTGCCCATCACCGATATCCGGTGCCGGAATGTCCTCCTGATCCAGGAGATCCCGGAGTTCTTTCCGATTCCAGATCGGGGGCTGGAACGTGATGGATTGACCCGGTTGCTGCATCCTGATTTTGCGATCCCCGAACTCCTGGTGGCCCAGCTCCTCGAAGATCGCTTTCCGGGACTCGTGGATTCGGGTGGCCGCCGCTTCGAGATACTGGGCGGAACGGAACGCGTGGGCCGTCTTCAGAAGATCGCCACTCGGTTGTTGATCGCCATACTGGATCCTGTCACAGGGCTCATCATCCGGAACCTGGCCGGTCAGGACATGTTCCGTCCAGACCCGATCCGCAATCTCACAATTGCGCGCCGCCATGTCCGGATCATACGCCACGCGCCGCCATTCCCAACGGTCCTTCAGGCGAATGGCCAGACCCAGGTCACCCGGCTTGATACCGGCCCGCTGGGCACGTCGCACCTGTTCCCACAACTGAATGGTATAGCCGGTTTCGGTCTGGACAATGTCTGAGAGCGGGACGCTGTCCTGTGTCTTGGCGACCACCGCATCAATCATCCTGCCAATCTTTTTGTGCGTCGGCACCAACCAATCCACCAGGGTGAGTTCCGCGGTGCCGGGGCGACGATAAATGGCGGGTATCCAGGGATTGCCTTCGGGTAACTGCTCACCCCCATGATTCCGTCCTGATGCCGGGCCGCCCGCAGGCGCGGG
>JAPOTI010000022.1 GCA_026709265.1 Paracoccaceae bacterium
CCCGCGCCTGCGGGCGGCCCGGCATCAGGACGGAATCATGGGGGTGAGCAGTTACTGTGTCCTTACAGAAAAAGGGGCGACCCAAAGACCGCCCCCTCAACTCTTGTCTCTGACCAGTGATCAGAACTTCATGGTGATACCGAGGTCGGCCACCGCGTTACTGTCAACAGAACCCGCACCGGCTTTCAGGGTCGCGCCGCCACCCAGATCATGGGAGAAACCGACACCAAAGGCGTCTTTGGTGGTGGAGGATTTGGTCCATTCCTGTTCATATCCCGTGACAGTTTGTCCATCACCGGTAGCTGTCTTTCCTTCCAGTCCGCCATCACCATGCTTGTAGTACGCGTTGGCACTTTCTTGCTTATGCTGTGCGGCCACCAAGACAAGTGAAGTGGCTTCTGACATTTGATACGTCATGTCGACACCCATGGCTTGGTTTTTCAAGTCTGGCGCGTTACTGCGTTCAACCAAAACTGCCGCCGTGTTTTGTTTAGCAACGGCAACTGTCATGGCTTCGTTGTCCGCCTCGTGCCAATCGCTATCGGTCGAATACAAGGCGTTCATCGAGATCAGGCCTTGCGAGAAGCCGAGTCCAATGGACATCACGCCGTTGCTGTCAAAACCAGCGCCCATTGTCACAGGTTCGACATTGAAGCTGAAACCAGCCGCCCATTCGGCATCGCCTTTGTTGTCGCCGTATGAGATTGCGACAGACGCAACACCAAAATCCCCATCGTAACGGACATCGGCAGCCGATTTGCCCCAGACACCTTCGGCCACATCGTCAATACCAATGCCATCAAAGCCGGGATCCGCCAGACCACCAGCCACTTTATCGGCGGCATCCAGATCAGAACCAATCGTCAGTTTGTGCATATCCATGGAGATATAAACTTCGCCGTGGTTGTCGACTTTGTGGGTGTCTTTTGGGCCAAGTGCGACAGAGGCGGCCCCATCAGGGTCCGGAACTTCCAGCGCGTTTGCACCTGTGCCGGCGGCAACTTGGTAAAGGTTATTGTCTGCTCCAACAACCCAGCCAGCAGTTTTTAACTGAGCTTCCGTGAGTGGTTTAGGTTCGCCATCAAGCACAACAATAATAACCTTTTCATCGCCAAGAGCATCTTCCTCAGCATTGTCCACGGCATTTGCCACTGCAGGAATTGCTATCTTGAATTCGTTCTTTCCAAGACCGTCGCCATGAGCATCATTAGCGTTATCTGATTCGTCGGTGGAGCCGCCATCAATACCAACTCCCACGATCAACCCTTTATCGTTCAGTGTAACGAAGTAGTTTTCGTTTGCTACGATACCGTTTTCTTCGTCTGCAGCTGAAGTAATCACAACAGCACGAACGGGGGAGGAGGTAAAATCCTCATCGTCTGTACCAGCGGGGGCGAACGTACCTTCAGTAGCGGCAATGCCTTGTACTCCAGAGGTCAGTTTTCTTAAAGCACCTGTTCCAGGGGTTCCCGGTTTTGTGGCCAGCGATACGCTTTCCGTATTATCCAGCGTCATTTCACCGCCGAAACCAATTCCGCCGTCCGTTGTGCCGGAGGCCGCAAAGGTCACCTTGAACTCATGGTGGAACTGCAGTTCGCTCTTGGAGTCGTCATCGCTTTCGGCGAATTTCACCCCGAAGTTGGCTTCTCCGCTGATGGAGACGCCACCGCCGTCCATCGCGAAAGCACTGCCGCCTGCCACCATCGCGGCGGCGGCAAGTAGAGAGAGTTTTCTCATGTGTTTCTGTCCTATTATGTCAATTAACGGACAAACGAATAAATCGCTTGTCTAAGAGGCCGTTTAGAGCCTTTCTGATGCTTCGATAAGGTTCATTTCCAAAGAGGGTTACTCGGAACTTTAGGCTAGATGCGTTTTTGCAACACATAACAGCACGGTGCCTGACTCCAAATGACCCGAATGATGGCAATACAACATGCTGCCAGCTGAGACATTGGCCGGAATCCTCACCATCACAGATAACGCAAAGCTTCACCGGCGGATTGCCGCCGTGTGTAACGGGCGACCATGATGGTTGAAGACCACCGTCCCTGGCGCATGATGAGTGCAATCGGGGCGCCCTTGCGTGTCATTGTCTGTGCCATCCCAACCCGACCGGAATGACCGCTGAAACCCTCACCTAAGCCTGCGGCGGCCGCATTGGCAGCAATACGGCGCGAGATCTGCCGCCCGGACAACCCGAAGACCCGTCCGGTCCGACCCGCCCCCTGCACACCATCCCAACGATCCAGGTCTTCCATCACGCGGGCCGGGATGGCGATGATCGCGCCTTTGCCGGTCTGATCCGTCTTCGATCGACGAACATAGAGCCGGCCTGTGCCATCATTCTCAAAATAGATGTCCGACCATTCAAGCACAGCGGCTTCGGAACGTCGCAGCCCCGTGGCCGCCAAAAGGGTGATGAGAGCCAGATCACGCAAGGCTTTCTTGCGCGGTCCTGTCTGGCTTTCAATATGGTTCCGAATGATATCCACAACATCATAAGTCAGGGCTGCCGCTTGGGCCGGGACCTCACCTTTTTCTGCCGCCTGTCGGCGCAGGCCGCGCATCAATGTTGTGATGACAGGATCAGCGCATGGATTGGAAAAACCCGCCCGTTTATGCGCATCTCCGATAGCCGTACATGCGAGATTCAGGCTGGAGGATCGAATTGATTTGGCGCGTTCAGTTAGATACGCGGCGAGGGCGTCTGGTGTTCCTGGAAGCGACTCAAAACCTCCCACTTCACACCAATTTTGCCAATTCTTCCAGGCCGCTTGGTAGGCACGTATTGTCGAGGAAGCTTTGCTTGCAGCCAGAGTCTTCCGAATTTCATCGGCCAATTCTGCGGACAACTCCACACCCCGCAGTTTTCCAGTAATCTCATTCTCCATGTCGAAATCTCCGTCTTGTTATTCTTGTAAACGGACAACTCTACCTGTAACTGTCGCTGCAATTCCAACAAGACATTAAGATCCAATTTCACTTTTATACCAATGATCTTCTGGTGAGATGAGTGATTCAATGGTTTAATCATCCGACATTTCCAGTGAGTTCTTTTTGTGTGACTCAAAGCTGTAAAGATGCCGGAAACAAACCAACAACAGAAAAGTAATTGCAATTGGTATTTTTACTTCAAGATGCTGAAGTATTCGTATCGGACTGCTGCCCGAATCAACTCAAGACCTGTCATTCAGCCATATGACTAATCCTGGAATTATACAGGAAAGAGGGCTCGGTAGCCGCACAATGTTGTTAAGGGTAAACGCAAAAATCCCACTCATTTCTGATCCCTAAGGCGGAACCAAGGGTCCTACCCATTCCTTGACATTTCAACCACTGAATTCTCCCGGATTGTCAGTGCCTGAAAGCCGCAGGTTCCAATGCATGTCCTCAGCTCTTCCGCATTGACACAAGCCATCATATCTCAGTGCACCTTCACGGGGCGCACTGTTTGCACACTGCTGCAGTTTCCGTTTCAATTCTCCCGGAAACTTTGTATGGAAAGTCCGAATGAAGATCGTGTGGGATGATCAGAAGCGCGTCCGGAATCTTGAAAAACACGGAGGTGACTTTAGCATATTCAGTGGTTTTCGCTGGGATGTCGCCAAAACCCGAGAGGACAAGCGCGGGGTCTACGGCAAAATCCGGTATGCTTCGGTAAGCGTGATCAACGGACGGCATTATGTGGCCGCATGGATGCCACGAGACGGTGCATATCGGCTCATCAGCCTTCGGAAAGGCCAACCGCAGAGAGATAAGGGCATATGCCAGATCGTAAGTCATACATCGATAAGAACGGTGATGTGAATGAACTCGACAAAGGCTTTTTTGCTGAAGCGGTCAGCGGGTTGCCGTCTGTTCTAAGGTCCGTTGACAATTATCGTGCGGCCACCACGCCGGCCATCAGGTCAATCCCGGCTGCGAAGCTTGCGCGGGTCTTGTCGGAACGCGTGGCGAGACTGTGGGCCTCCTTGATTGTCGCGAAGACAGTCTCAATCCGATGCCGTTCCTGATCGGCGTCGCGGTCAAAGTCGCGTGGCGTGCTGCGGTTTGACTTCGGCGGGATCACCGCCGTGGCTCCGCGTTCCGCCCCTGTCTCCAGCACCCCATCCGCGTCAAAGGCCTTGTCGCCCATCAACATCTCACAGGTGAGATCGTCCCGGAGTTCAGGTCCAGCCTTGAGATCATGGGTCTGACCCGGCAGAACCCCAAACCGGATCCGATGTCCGACAGCATCGGTGAGGGCCACGACCTGGCGGGTCAATCCCCCTTTCGCGCGGCCGATTCCTTCCGATTCCACTCCCCCTTTTGGGCCCCGGAGGCCCA
>JAPOTI010000004.1 GCA_026709265.1 Paracoccaceae bacterium
GCCCCGTGAACAGCGCCTTGAGCGTGTCCACCAGCAGACTCTTGCCGAACCGCCGGGGCCGGGAGAGGAAGTAATGGCGACCCGCAGACACCAGCTGCCGGATCAGCGGCGTCTTGTCGACATAGTAGAAGCCCTCACTTCGAATCGTCGCGAAGTCCTGGATCCCAATGGGCAGAGATTGACGGGTCATGGAGCCAGCCTCCTGTGATCAATCGCGCCTGCGGGAGTCCAAACGGGCAATGATGGGCCCATTGCGGGACAGTCTTCTCTCACTTTACGCTGCCTGTTTGTCTTTGGCCAGTTCACGATGTTTCAGGGGGGCCGGCTAGACGTGGTATTGCTGCTTTCGTCCCCCTGGATCCGGCAAGATATTTCCAACGCCCCAGTCCCGGGTCCCCTCCGTTCGGGCTCCGCCCTCACGTCGTATCCCCGGGACTGGGGTGCCGCCACTCAGAATCTCACATGTGTTTGATCATGTACAGGCTGGGTTAATCAAATATATAAGCCCCGGGAATATCGTATAACACGCATCAGTCTGCGTGACGCGATTGGAACTCAAATCCATAGTCGATGGGATGGCGCATTTCTCTTCTGGGTCGCGCCAAAATGATGGGGCCAGCAAGGAAAGTGCGAATATGTCGGAAGCTGTTGGCAGGATTGATGCCTTTCCAATCCATCCACAGAAAAACCACAGCGGCCGCCGTCAGTAGCATCAAGGTCCATGGTCGAAAATGCAGCAGGGCAAGGCCGATAAAGATGGCAATCCGTGCATCAAAACACAAAAAGCGTGCAGGCCGCTGCGTGTCGCGCCAGTAATTTCGTTCGCCAAACATCACCATTTTGGTTCATCTCTGGCTTGGTCGTGCCAGGGTGCCGCATATTGTTCCGCGGCTTCCTGCGTGATCAACCCTGCTGTCAGGAGTTGGCGCGCTGATTGCTGAAAGCTCCGTGAGTCACAATGCAACCCGAACTGACTTATTCGTCCTTGCATGCAGTCGCGTATGCGGAGCGGCCATTTCCGACTGGGAATTAGAAGCAGTGTTTCGCGTACGTCGCTGTCAAAAGACATCCATTCTCGCAATGCTGTTTGGCCCTTTCCAGAACGGAGAGGAAGAAGTTTCTGAACCATGATAAATCGCAAACTGGTGGCCAGATCAATTGCACGATGACGACGCTCGGAAACTGTGAAAACTGCCAACAGCCGCCGGATGCATTCATCAACCGATCCTGCATGCGTTGTCGTGTAGACGAGATGTCCGGTCAATGCGGCCTCCAGTGAAGCTGAAATCGTTTCCCGGTCACGAGCTTCGCCGACCATGATGATATGTGGTTTACGACGCAGTGCGGATCTCACGCCCGCAGCAAAGTCCGGAAGATGTCGTCCGATTTCCGATTGGCCGATCATTGATGATGAGCATCCCTCGCGGCATGTGGTCATGTAGGTGAATTCAATCGGGGCCTGGATGTCGACTATCTTTACCGGGTGGGCGCTGTTTTGCAGATGATAAACAGTGAGTGCCGCCATGGTGGTTGATTTGCCGCTGCCGGTTGCGCCGGCAAATATCACCAATCCCGAGTCCGGTGTCATGAGCCTGATGTCCCCGGATTCGAGTCCCACCTCGCTTGGCTGTGGGGGATCATCCGGGAGTCTGCGCAAGGTGATTTCGATGTCGAATCCGCTGGAGCCATGAATGCCTGTCGCGTTGACACGAAATCTCTGTTTTGGCCCGTCCAGACAGGGAGTTTCATAGGAGTAATCGAGTGTCTTTTGTCCCCTGATTTCGGCAGCACCACTCGCGGCACCATAGGTTTCTTCCAGTATGCTTTCGATCTCGGTTGCGGACCATGCGCGGCCTTCAAGTCGATACAGCTTTCCGCAGATTTCTATACGAGGCTGTGCGTTTGACTGCAGCGTGACATCTGAGACCCTGGCATATGCTGCGGACCGAATGAATTGACGGAAGAGTGCAGGTGAAATGCGCCCGTCCAGTGACCAACTGCAAGTCGCTGTTCCGGATTGATCATCAAAATGCATTTGCAGGATTTGAGAAACAGGTAAATCCACCTGGCTTACAGCTGAATTGTCAGATCCTGAGTGATTGAACATCAGGCCCAAATCCTTATTCGTTGCCAGCCGGAGGTCTTTGGGGTCGACGTCCTGCAATCGCATCGACCAGTCGGTGCCACTGGGAAGTCTTCCTGCAGACTGATCGGTGGGGCGTGAATTGTACAACCTGTCGATTGTATGGGTGCACCAGTTGCCAAGAACAGGATAGCACTGTGCGCCAGCGTCACGGATTCGGCGTCATTCATCGACAATCTTCCATTGGAGCGGGTTCCGGAGAAAGTCAGATCGTTCGATAATCCTTGTGGTCCGATCGCCGATACGCAGTGTTCCCGGCTCACCAGTCACGCCGAACGTCGCAGAGTCGATTTCCGGTGGACTGATCATCCCGTGTGACAAGAGTCTGCGATATTCCAGCATGCCTTCAAAATCCCGCCGCAAACGGCGAATTCTGAGTTCAAGTTCTGCATCGGCCAGCCTCTGACCGGCTATCCAACCCTGTCTGATCCAGACATCTCGCTGCTTGCGTTCATTCTGTGTGCGCACGGGTCGCAGGACGTTGTGGTGTGTCGCTGCATTTTCAGACTCGAACAACAGATAATCACGCCAGGAGGGCGGAGTTGGTGAAAAAGTGCTGCCGCGCAGAATCGCATAAATCTCATCAGCGGCAGAGACTGTATTTCGCTCCGGAGTCATTTCGAAAGCATACCGGGCGCGCATGATCACTGGCGGTAGCAGATATCCGGTGCGTTGCGGAGCCGGTATCGTCACACGGCTAAAATCGTAGATTGCTGACAATTCTGTGCTGTGTGTCTCGAGCTTGCGGCGAATTTCCCAGCTTCTCCTGGTGAATCCGTGCTGGCTACCAAAACGCATCGCCTCATTGCGCAGAACCCGTGCGCGTGCGCGCGCGGCGGCGTGTTGTGTCCCGCTGTTTGTCGAAAGCGCGCTGATTTCATCAAGACTGGCAGGTGCTGTCACGTCTGCCGCCAATTGATCCTGTCCGCCCAGCATGGCCGGCATGACAGCCGGATCATGCTGATCCGCGCCGCCGCAGGCCTTGAGCGCAAGGGCAAACACGAAGGCCAGACCGGATTTGCAGAATGTCTCAGCCGCTGTATTCAATTGTGATCAAGCGTTCCTTGTCATCGCCCGTGATTTGTGCGTGACCATAAACAGAGTCGCTCAGTGTCGGAATCGCAACGATCGGGTTCTCGAATTCACCGGATACCGATACCCAGACCGGATTTGTCGGGTGCGGACCGATCACGCGAAACCGATAGCCGGCAAAATCTGCCAAACCTTTGACCAAGGGTTCAACGGGTCCATTCCAGTTGATCTTGATGGGTCCAGCCGATGATTGAATTTCACGTGAATCCCCATCATCGACAGCTGGTGTGGCGGGAAGATCCGCCCTTCGTTTTTCGATCTCGGCCACAGTCTGGCTGGCGTGCGCCGTGGCTGCCATTGCCGCGGCGAGGATGGCGTCGATCTCGGAATCAGGGTCTTCGTTGACATCTCGTGACGCCGTGCACGCAGATACTATCAGGATCACCATGACCATAAGCCGTCTTATGCCGCTGAATTGAGAAATTCTCACCGGTGTCTCCCGACAATCCATCTGTTGCAGGAGATTAACGAACACAACAGAAACTTGGTGTAGCAAGAAAGGGTACGTCTCTGAAATCCTGTGAAGAAACATGGCCCCTTCCATCGAGAGTACCGCATAGTGTGGGGCAATTCATGCGGCCATTCGGGTTTCCGCTTGGTTTGTCAGACCGGAATAACAGTGCTCGAATGTGTCACGCCGGGTGCCAGCGGACCAGACCGATCTTGGCAACAGAGATGTCAGAGTGTCAATGAGTCATCAGAGTGTTTCTTCTCATAGGTCTCCATAATGGAGAATTTTTGTCCTGGAACACTCGACTTTATCCGGCAGACAAACCCAATGATTCCACCCCTGTCTGGTCAAATTCCGCCAAATCATCAAAACGCACGCCATCAGGATTCAGAAAACCACGCGTTGTCAACGGGTTGAAAATCACGCGTCCGCCAGACGAGAACCATTCCCCAAGGGGCGGGTCAGGTGTTGGGAGCGTGTTCGGACAGGTCCTGGCAGACCTGTCCGGCTGTGTGTCGGTTTATTTGGCCAGC
>JAPOTI010000005.1 GCA_026709265.1 Paracoccaceae bacterium
CCCGCGCCTGCGGGCGGCCCGGCATCAGGACGGAATCATGGGGGTGAGCAGTTACGGAAATATTTCTGAAATGCGGAAAAAGGGCGAAGTTGTGGAGACCAAGAAGAAGATTCTGGAGCAGAATCACAAAATTGATTCAAGCGTTGTCAATGCTCATGAGGCTCTGGAGCGTCGCTTCAAAGGTGCAGGTGTGACGGTCAAGTCAGAGTACAAGATTGAACCCCCTTTGGGCGGTGGGAAGAGGCGGCTGCTTAGTGGCAACTTTTGAACCAAGAGTCATCTTGGATCTATCCCAAGACCCTCACAGCGTCCGCTGGAAGGCCCTCACGCCCTATCGATAAACTGACTGCTCGCCCCGCTGACCAAGTCGGCTAGGCCCGGCCCATGTCAATGATTCGGCGTCGGATGGGAGTGATTCCCATATGGCTGGGTTTTGTACACGGCTTGTTGGTTTATGACTGATGGGTTGTATCCGGTGAATCACGCAACTTTCAGCATTGCATTTCAGTGTGCATTCGTGAAATTGCGCCGCGGTCAGGACAATGCCACTGGACAGGGCAGTTATTGCAATGAATTTTGATGAAGTCATCGACCGTAAGGGTACCCATTGTCTCAAATGGGACATGATGGAGTCGATCTGCGGCGTCTCGGCAGACACCGGCATTGCCATGTGGGTTGCAGATATGGATTTTCGACCTCCAGAGGTCGCTGGGAAAGCTCTGACACGGATGCTGCACCAGGGAATTATTGGCTATTTCGGAGATGATCGGGCGTATCTCGATGCGATTGCATGGTGGATGCAGAACCGCCATGGCTGGGACGTCGACCCGTCGTGGATTTTTTCGACACACGGACTGGTCAATGGCGCCGCCCTTTGCGTGGATGCTTTTTCCCGCCCGGGTGATGGCGTTGTCCTGTTCACGCCAGTTTATCATGCCTTCTCACGGATTCTCCGTCATGCCGGGAGGCGCATTGTTGAATGTCCGCTCGACATCCAACAGGGACTCTATCGACTCGATATGACAAAGTTTGATCGTCTCATCAAAGGGGATGAAACCCTGGCCATTCTCTGCTCGCCGCACAATCCCGGTGGTCGTGTGTGGAGTCATGGTGAACTGCGCGAAATCGCGTCATTTTGTGAACGCCATGATTTGATCCTGGTGTCGGATGAGATTCATCATGACCTGATCATGCCAGGCCATCAACATATCCCGATGCCAATCGCAGCACCTGAATCAAGGCATCGTCTGGTGATGATGACAGCCGCAACCAAGACCTTTAACCTCGCGGGAATCCATACCGGCAATGTGATCATTCCTGATCCCGTTCTTCGTCAGACGTTCGCACAGCGCATGCAGGCCCTAGCGATTTCGCCAAACAGTTTTGGCATGTTCCTGGCAGAAGCGGTTTATTCTCAAGAAGGTGCTGATTGGGTCGATGCCTTGATGCATTATATTGATGAGAATCGGCGATTGTTTGACTACCGGATCGCACAAATTCCCGGTTTACAATCTATGCGACTCGAAGCCACCTACCTCGCATGGGTGTCATTTGCCGAAACCGGACTCGAGCGCGATGACATCTGCCGACGGATCGAACAGAATGCACAGATTGCAGTGAATCGTGGCGTCACTTTTGGCGCAGGTGGTGAGGACTTTCACAGGTTTAACCTCGCAACACCGCGATCCGTGCTGACCGCAGCTCTTGATCGTTTGGAGAGGGTTTTTGACTGACATCCCCGCCCCCTCATGTCGCCTGCGACATCTCGCCCTTGCGTTTGAAGGTATCTGGGCAGTGGGCGGCGCGCCGATCACATGTGCCTAGCACCCTACATACGGTGCTTGTTCAGTGAACTCATGAACATTAAGGGTTGGGTATGGAGCGAAAGGCGTGCCGCATATCGCGCACGATACGTGCAGTTTGGGATAGAGTTTTGAATGCGCAGTTATCTTGAATTTGAAAAACCGCTCGCTGAAATCGAAGCAGAAGCCGATCAGCTGCGCGCCAAGAATCCGCCCGATGACAGTCCCGATGGACACGCGCTCAAATCACTTGATGCCCGTGCTCAAAAGGTTCTCGAGGAACTGTATTCCGATCTCAATCCGTGGCGAAAATGCCAGGTTGCACGCCACGAAAACCGGCCACGATGCAAAGACTATTTGAGGTTTCTCTTTACTGATCGCGTTCAACTCGCGGGTGACCGGGCTTATGCCGACGATACAGCCATTATCGGTTGTCTGGCGCGGTTTGAAGACCGTCCGGTGATGGTCATCGGACAGGAAAAAGGACACGACATCACGACTCGGGTGCATCATAATTTTGGCATGGCGCGGCCAGAAGGTTATCGCAAAGCCATTCGACTCATGGATCTTGCCGACAGATTCCACCTGCCGGTGATCACTTTGGTGGATACATCGGGGGCGTATCCAGGGAAAGGCGCTGAGGAACGCGGACAGGCCGAAGCCATTGCCCGTTCAACCGAGAGGTGCCTGCAGCTGAAGTCGCCATTGCTGTCAGTTGTCATTGGCGAAGGCGGATCAGGAGGTGCCATCGCGCTGGCAAGCGGAGATCGCACAGCCATGTTGTCAAACTCGGTTTATTCAGTCATCAGCCCCGAAGGTTGCGCATCAATTCTCTGGCAGGATGCAGAAAAAATGCGCGAGGCCGCAGAACAATTACGTCTCACCGCACAAGATCTGGTTAAACTCGGCGTGGTTGACGAAATTATCGACGAGCCTCCCGGCGGGGCTCAACGGCATCAGGAGAAAGTGATTGAAAATGTGGGGCGCTGCTTGTCCAAGATGCTCGCTGAACTGACGTCCAAATCCCCGGAGACCCTGCAAAAGGAGCGCCATGCGCGATTCATGGCAATGGGTGATCAGCGACTCTGAGTTCTGCTCCTCCCTATCGTATTTCCAAGGCATGATGCCGTACGGTCATGTGTGATCCATCAATCGGTTGGAATTCGTCTCAACCATATCTTCAAGTTTGCGCAGGAAGTCCCCCTGCGGCATCTGCCCCTCAATGGGTTCGAGGAATTCGACAACCGCCGTGCCCGGACGGCGTAGGATTGCTGCACGGGGCCAGAAGATTCCGACATTGGTCGCTGCTGGAACGCAGCGATAATCGTAAATTTCATAGAGAAGTGAAGCCCCAATACGATATCGTTTCCATACCCCGGGTGCGACCCGCGTTCCCTGGGGGAAAATAATGAGCGGGCCCGGACTGGGAAAGTCAGTCTTTACGCCATCAAGCATCTGACGCACGGCCATGGAACCCCTTCCGCGATCAACCGGAATACAGCCGATTCGTCGCGCGTAATAGCCGGCAATTGGCAGACGCAGAATCTCTCGCTTCATGATAAATCTGGGGTATTTGACAACTGAGCAGATGATGATGATATCAAAAAAAGATTGATGTTTGGAACAAATGAGTGTGTTCCCCTGCGGAATTTCACCACGAATTTCCGACTTCAATCCGACGAGTCCAGCCGCACTCCAGCGGACCCACTGACAGTAAACGCGAATTCCCCAATGCGCAGCCTGTCGAAAGAACAATGCAAACGGCGTGACCAGCAACGCCATTGCCGCCATCAACAGGTACATTTGTGCAATGAAGATCAAGGAGCGGATCCACTGGAAAGCCATCGCCGGAACCCCTCGACTCTAGCAGGTTCGCATTGCGCGCGAAAAGAAACTCGCCGCCAGCCTGCACAGGTTTGAAATGCCAATTTGACGCGCAGGGGTCAAGCTATGAGATAAGACCATCCAAGGTTATCAATGAGGTGGGCCATTCGTGCTAAGGTCCGTTGACAATGATCGTGCGGCCACCCCGCCGGCCATCAGGTCAATCCCGGCTGCGAAGCTTGCGCGGGTCTTGTCGGAACGCGTGGCGAGACTGTGGGCCTCCTTGATTGTCGCGAAGACAGTCTCAATCCGATGCCGTTCCTGATCGGCGTCGCGGTCAAAATCGCGGGGTGTGCTGCGGTTTGACTTCGGCGGGATCACCGCCGTGGCTCCGCGTTCCGCCACTGTCTCCAGCACCCCATCCGCGTCAAAGGCCTTGTCGCCCATCAACATCTCACAGGTGAGATCGTCCCGGAGTTCAGGTCCAGCCTTGAGATCATGGGTCTGACCCGGCAGAACCCCAAACCGGATCCGATGTCCGACAGCATCCGTGAGGGCCACGACCTGGCGGGTCAATCCCCCTTT
>JAPOTI010000141.1 GCA_026709265.1 Paracoccaceae bacterium
ATGCGAATCAGGTTATCGCAACAGAGATACAGTGTCAAGTGTGGGCCAGTGACAGGAGCCTGGCCTTTGGCCAACTGCTCCCTGGCCCGCACCCAGATCATCGAATCGATGAACCGTGTGATCCGCCAAACCTGTCGGAATGTGAAACGATCGCGGAACGCCAAAATGCCATGACGCTGGACCGCAGCGGGGAGTCTCGAGGCCGAAAAGGGTTTCAGGCACCTCAAAGCCGACCGACAACTCCCCTCCTCAAGGAGGCTCTCGTCAGACAGCGTCACAACGTACAACCTGACCCGGTCAAGGAAGCCGCCGCAACGACAGGCCCAGCAACGCCGCTCAGACGAGTTTCAACACACTCCGGGACATTCCCAAGGTAAGCAGTTACCATACTGAACGCATTTGCGACAAACGACAACTGAACCAATTTTCGCAAGATCATCAGTTTGCTGTCGGGCAGGAGGAAGGCCCGCGATAGGTGTCGCCTTCTGCTGTATTGCCCATCTGACATAGCCGATGCGATGATGCACAACCGCGAGATGGCCATCAGGACCATTCTCGTAAGTGTAGAGTGTATCGAACGTCAGGGAATTCGAACTTCATTTGCAATTCGAGCAAAAATGCTTAGATAGCCTTTCGAGTGTTATCTTATCATTTGAATGAAGGTGGTCACGGCAAGCGAGCGCGTGCGGTCGCATGTTCTCATCGGATTCGTGCCTTTTCTATGGGAGATAGGGAATGTTGAACAATATTGGCCTACCCGGATTGGTCCTGATCGTGGTTGTAGTCCTTGTTCTCTTCGGACGTGGTAAAATCGCATCGCTGATGGGAGAGGTTGGCAAAGGGATTTCATCATTCAAGAAGGGCGTAAGCGAGGGCAAGAAGGAACTCGATATGTCACTTGAGCAATCACAGGATACCGAGACAAAAGACAAAGTCACCGGGGCCTGATTCCAATAGACAACCGCAATGTTGGATATTGGCTGGACCGAACTGCTGTTGATCGGCGTGGTCGCGCTGATCGTCGTCGGTCCCAAAGATCTGCCAAGCATGTTTCGTGCGTTGGGGCGCATCACTGGGCGGATGCGTTCGATGGCCCGGGAATTTCAGAATGCAATGAATCAAGCTGCGGATGAGACCGGAGTTGGCGACATCGCCAAGGATATCAGGACTGCGACATCAGCGCGGCGGCTCGGGATCGACAAGCTCGAACAGTCAGTTGGCAATATTCAGAACGATCTCAAGGAAGAGTACAGGTCCCGTTTTGGGGTCAGCCGGACGACGCCGTCGGAAGCAGCGAAAAATCAAGATGGTGAATCTACGGCGACAGAAGTGACCACTGCCAGTTTGGCGGAAGGGAAGGAACCGCAAGAGAAACCGCAGGCCACCTCTGAAACTGACATTTCAGAGATAGGCGGTGACGAATCCCCCCGCAGATGAGCGACGACGAAATCGAAGACAGTAAAGCTCCCCTTATTGCGCATCTCGCGGAACTGCGGACACGGCTTATTCGTTCAGTTGTCGCATTTTTGATCGGGATGGTCATCTGTTTCACTGTTTGGAACCCGATCTTCAATTTTCTGACACAACCGGTCTGTTCGGCGCTTGAGACTCGCGGTCAGGATTGTGGGCTCATCCTGATTAAACTTCAGGAGGGTTTTTTTGTTGCCATCAGAATTTCATTGATGGGTGGATTTGTACTCGCCTTTCCCTTTATCGGGCATCAATTATGGAGATTTGTTGCCCCTGGTCTCTACAAGAACGAGAAAAGCGCATTCCTGCCATTCCTGCTGGCCTCGCCCATCATGTTCTTTCTCGGCGCTTTTTTTGCATTCTATATTGTGATCCCACTGGCCTTTGATTTCTTCCTGGGATTTCAGCAGCAGGCTGAGTCGACAGCAGATACCGACGCAGTCGGCACCTTTGCCGCCGATGCCGGGATCACCTTTCAGGGGTCAGTCGCAGAATATCTTTCGCTGACAATGAAATTCATTCTGGCGTTCGGGCTGTGTTTTCAGTTGCCCGTTCTGCTGACGCTCTGCGGGCGCGCTGGACTGGTCTCATCAGCCGGACTGGCCGTGGCCAGAAAATACGCAGTCGTTGGAATATTAACGGTTGCGGCTCTGGTAACACCGCCTGATGTGATTACCCAGGTCATCCTTTTTGTCGTCGTCTACGGTCTCTACGAGATATCCATTTTCCTGGTACGGCGGGTTGAGAAAAAGCGGGACCGACTCTTGAAGGAACAGGGGCTTGATTTCGATAGCGACGATCATGATGCTGCTGAAACCCAGCAGGACAAAGCTGAAAAACAGGCCGACAAGATGGTTGGCGAGGACAAGACCGGAGCGAAAAACGCATGAGCGACGAATCATCCCTGGATCGTATTGCATCAGCGTTGGAGCGAATGAGTCCGGGACCAGCACGGCCTCCGGATCTGACGGTGGCACCTGCATTTGTCTGGAATCCCGCGTGCAATCAACTTGACCCGGTTGCCCGGGTGAATCACGTCGATCTGTCTTTGCTCGTCGGTATTGATCGGGCGCGCGACGATCTCATGCACAACAGTCTCCAATTTGCTCGCGGCAAATATGCGAATAATGCCCTCCTGTGGGGTGCCAGAGGGATGGGCAAATCCTCACTGGTGAAGGCGATTCATGCTCAACTGGCGGTGCGCTTTTCCAATCTCAAGTTGGTTGAATTGCGTCGTGAAGATCTCAACTCCGTTGGAACCCTGTTGACACGACTCCGACGGCGCAGCGAACGAATCATTCTCTTTTGTGACGATTTGTCCTTTTCCGGGGATGAGCGGGAATACAAGTCGCTGAAAGCAGTGCTTGATGGTGGAATTGAAGGGCGACCGGAAAATGTCGTCTTCTATGCAACGTCGAACCGACGGCATTTGATGCCCCGCGACATGATTGAGAATGAACGCTCAACGGCGGTGAGACCATCCGAAGCCGTTGATGAGAAAGTATCACTTTCTGATCGATTTGGTCTCTGGCTTGGATTTCATCCATGTCATCAGGACGACTATCTGGAAATGGTCCGCCGCTATTGCGAGTCAGCCGGTCTGACTATTGACGATGAAACCTTGCAGAGTGGCGCACGTGAATGGCAGATGACACGGGGCGCGCGTTCAGGACGCGTGGCGTGGCAGTATTTTGTCCATTTGGCCAGCCAGTCCGGATCATAGGATCAGTGCAATATCTGTCTGATCTTGGGTGATGACAAGTCTGCTTTACCCGCGTCCGATGAAGGGCATATTGGTCGCCATGATCGTCATGAATTGGATATTGGTGTTCAAAGGAAGACGCGCCATGTAGGCGATCGCTTCACCACAGCTGTTCACATCAAAAACCGGTTCTGGTCGAATATCACCAGATGCCTGTGGGACCCCCGTCTTGAACCTGGCGGCCAAGGCCGTGTCTGCGTTGCCAATGTCGATCTGCGAGCAGGCGATTGAAAAAGCTCGCCCGTCGAGCGAAATACTCTTGGTCAGTCCGGTGATGGCATGTTTGGTCGCTGTGTATGCGGCAGAACCAGGACGCGGCGAGGTTGCCGACACTGAGCCGTTATTGATGATTCGCCCGCCCTGAGGTGTCTGACGACGCATCATGCCAAAAGCCTGACGGGCACAAAGAAACGCACCCGTCAAATTGACCGAGACGCATGAGAGCCAATCTTCAACTGTAACTGTGTCAAGCAAGGCCGGAGGGGCCCCGATGCCGGCATTGTTGAAGAGAACATCAAGCCGCTCAAACCGTGTTTCGATCTTGGTGAACAGAACGTCCACGCTTTGCGGGTCAGAGATGTCGGCTTGAATCGGCACAATTGTGTCAGTGCTGGCAAGCGAGGCTGTTTCGGCAAGTGCTTCGGGTCGACGTCCGGTGACAACGGTCCGAAAACCGTCTTGAGCGAGTTCAAGCGCTGCCGCACGTCCAATGCCACTGCCACCGCCAGTGACCAGAGCGACACGAATGAGATCAGATTCTTGTTTCAATTTGTCACCTCGGGAGTCGATATTTTTTACTGCAATTAACGAATGTAAGGAACCGGGTCGGTTTCTTCGATCCCAACACGCACTTCGAAATGCAGGAATTCCTTGTCGCCACCCGCGATCGTTCCCAGATTTTGACCGCGAGTCACCTTTTGTCCTTTTTCAACAGCAAGATTCTTGAGGTTGGAATAGACGGTATAATGTTCTTCAGGATGACGAATCATGACAATCGACGTGTCATCAGACGCTTGTGACAACATGAAAACTTCACCATTTTCCGCGGCAACGACGGGTGAGCCTTCGGGAGCTGCAATGTTGATTCCTTCACCACCACTGCCAAATTCCCGGACGATCTCACCTTCCACCGGGGATTGGAATCGTGTCTCCGACAGCGCCGATTGATATTGCGAAAAATCCGGTGATCGTGGCAGGTCAACCGTTCCGATGTCATCGGGAAGAGGTTGATCGGAGATCGGTGGAGGCGGAAGTTTATCGTTTGCGGCGAAGGGGTCCTTGAGAAGAACGCGCTCGGACGCAGGTTGTTCCTGTTTTTCGAGGCCCAGCGCTGATGCCGCGATCCGGGAAATGTCCCTGCGATTGTCTTCTCTATCACCGACGGGCACTTGAATGAGTCGACCTGCGCTGAGGGGAGCATCGGGAAAGACGCCGTTCAAACCAGCCACTTCATCAGGGTCGTTGTTGGTTCTTTCGGCGATGGTTCGTGCGGTGTCACCGTCCCGTGCCTCAACAAAGCGAAAAGCCGGTGTCATTACATCATTCTCGGTCTCATCATGCCGCGTGAGCGGCACAGTTTCAACCTCGTCAGACTTTTCCGTTTCCAGGGGGTTGACATAAATGGGCCGGGTGACGTCGCTTTCGCGAAAATCGCTCACGCAGGCTGACAGCAGGAGAATTGCCGGCAAAGCAGTCAACGATAGCAGATATCGAACCTGAGTCTGCCAGAAACGCACCCGCCAGAATCGATGGGGGCAGGATTGATTGAACCAGGAATGATCATGGCAGTTTGTGACAAAAGATTTATTCATCATTGACTCCTTCCAACAAAGGCACAAATCGCACCATCCCGAGATCGTTGTATTCGTCTTCTGCGTATTGTTTCCTGATGACCTGCATCAGGGACTGATCGGAATGACTGCGTTTGATCGGCAGAACCATAATTCCATCGGGCTTCAGCTGTTTCATCAGGACCGGTGGAACCTCCTCAGCAGCGGCCGTGATAATGATTCGGTCAAATGGTGCGGCATCGGACAAACCTTCGCTGCCATCGCCATGGATGATGCTGACGCGTTGCCGCTTGTGATGCTCCATCAGCAGCGATTTCGCTGATTGGGTCAGAGAACGGAAACGTTCGATCGAATAGACATGTCGGCACAAATACGAGAGCACCATGGCTTGGTAGCCGCTACCAGTGCCAATTTCCAGGACGCGATGGGATTTTTCCACTTGCAGGGCCTGGGTCATGATCCCGACAATTCCTGGCTGACTGATCGTCTGGCCGCGGGCGATTGGCAAAGCAATATCCTCATAGGCACGATTGGCGAATGTTGGTGACACGAACTCCTTGCGATCGACCTGACGCAAAGCTTCCAGCACTGTTTCCGATGTTACACCGTGCTGGCGGACGTTGTTGATCAGTTCTGCGCGTTCATGACTGTCTATGGACATGCGAGTTGCTTATTCAGATTGTCGATGTCTGCATATGCGGTCAAGTCCGCCCGCATCGGTGTGATTGAAACATATCGCTGCAGATTCATCGTGACGTCCGCGCCCTCACGACCAGCGACATCCTGGGGCGCCGCGCGCACCCACAAGAAAGTTCGTCGTGTTGGTGAATCGGCGCGAAGCGCACGGAAGGTTCCGCTGCTGCGCTTTCCCTGAAATGCGGTACACATTCCCACGACATCCTCGGCGGCGCAAGGCGGAAAATTGACATTGTAGAAGAGGCGGTAATCATCATCGGTTTCCGGGCTGCTGCGCAATATCGCGTTGACTGCGTCTACTGCAAATTCTTCCGCGGCGGAGAACGGATTCTTCAGATCACGGTTGTCGGGCCCGTAATATTGCGAAAGCGCAATTCCGGTAATTCCGTGCAAAGACGCTTCAAGAGCCGCGCCGACTGTGCCCGAATAAAGCGCATTTTCCCCAGAATTGTTACCGCAATTGACACCGGAGAGCACCAGGTCAGGTATCATTGCGGGCATCACGTCATAAAGTGCCGCCAGCACACAATCGGTTGGTGTGCCCTCAACTGCAAATGTCTGATGAGAGATCTGCGAGATCTGGAATGGTCGTGTAAAGGAAACGCAATGACCCATACCTGACTGCTCGGTCGCCGGTGCAACTGTCCACACCCTGTTTTCTGAACCTGCCAATGTCAACGCTATGCGTTTCATGACATTCAGCCCCGGTGCGTTAATCCCGTCATCATTGGTAATGAGAATACGCATTGTCTGTTTGTATTATTGCTTGATACTGTTCTGACCTGCCACATTCCCACTTAGTTGATTTCAGGCCATCCGTAAAGACACAGATCCGGTTTGATCTTGCTGCAATCAATTCTCGCCGATCATGTAGTCAGCGATTTTACCCCTGTTCTCATGAGGCGGTGGGTCTCTCATATCTCTTCGAAATCAGGAATTGATACAAGAGAGGAGGCGGATGCTGGTGGTGAAATGGCAGAGACCGCGGAGTTGCCTGTTCGGTCACATCGTCAGTTGGCCGGTATCGCTGAGATGCGTCTTGCCATGAAGATAAGGATGCAGGGCAACAGGCAAAGCCACGCTTCCATCGCGCTGTTGGCCATTTTCCAAGACTGCGATAAGGGTACGACCGACCGCGACTCCGGAGCCATTCAAGGTGTGCGGAAATCGCAATGCGCCCCCGTCCGTCGGCCGGTATCGTGCATTCATTCGGCGTGACTGGAAATCGCCGCAGGTCGAAACCGAGCTGATTTCACGGTAACGGTTTTGACCTGGTAGCCAGACTTCAAGATCAAATGTCCGACGGGCACTAAAACCCATATCACCCGTACATAAAAGGACAGTCCGGTACGGTAGATCAAGTCTTTCGAGGACCGTTTCTGCCTGACGAACCATGCGTTGTTGCTCTTCCTCGCTATCTTCTGGCCTGGTGACGGAAACCATTTCGACTTTCTCAAATTGATGTTGTCTCAGCATGCCCGCAGTGTCCTTGCCGGCAGCACCGGCTTCGGAGCGAAAACACTGGGTATGCGAACAATAACGATGCGGCAGACTGTCTTCGTTGATGATCGTGTTGTTGATGAGATTGGTCAGTGTCACTTCTGCTGTTGGAATCAGCCATTTACCATCTTCGAGACGGTAGGAATCGGCTTCAAATTTTGGCAACTGGCCGGTCCCGCGCATCATCTCGTCATGAACCAGCACCGGGGCCCAGACTTCGGTCAATCCATGTTCTTCAGTATGCAAGTCGATCATGAATTGTGCCAAGACACGGTGCAGGCGTGCCAGGTCTCCGCGAAGAACCATGAAACGTGGCCCCGATAGCGTCGATGCCGTTGCAAGATCCATTCCTGCTGCGGCCTTGATTTCAAAATGTTCCTTTGGCATGAAATCAAATGCGGGAATCTGACCATTGCGGCGCATTTCCTGGTTGGTTGTCTCATCTTCACCATCCGGAACATCGCTCATTGGTAAATTGGGGATTTCAAGCAACTTATTGTGAAGTCGGTCACTCAACGCATCCGCCTGTTCCCCGAGTTGCCCAATTGTCTCGCGGTTTTCAACCACCAATTGGCGCACCTGCTCGAATTCGGCCTGATTGCCCCGCGCACGCGCTTCTCCGGCCTGTTTCGACAACCTGTTACGCTCAGCGAGGGCCTGTTCGGATTTGGAAATCGCGGCCCGTCGCTCTGAATCCATGCGAATCAGTTCCTTGGCGTGCGCTATTTCACCGCGACGTCTTAAATTCCGATCAAATTCAGTCGGATTGTCGCGTATCTGTTGTATATCGTGCATCTCAGCTCGTTATCTGTGTGATTCAATCTCAAGGGCTTGCAATCAGTCAGCTTGTTTCTGCACCGTGAGTTGTTGCCACGAACCATTGTATATCTTGCAATGATCGCATGTCGTATATAGGACCGCGACGGTTCTGGTCATCCAGGAAATCAACTCAGAGGTATGAAATGTTTGTCAGCCCGGCATATGCACAGACTGGAGGAGGTATGGGTGGTTTTGCCTCCCTCATTCCACTTATTCTGATATTTGTGATCATGTATTTTTTGCTCATCAGACCCCAGCAAAAAAAAGTCAAGGATCACCGGGCAATGGTTGAAGCGCTACGCCGCGGCGATCAGGTGATTACTCAGGGCGGAGTCATGGGTCGAATTACCCGGGTCAAGGATGACAACGAGGTCGAGTTGGAAATCGCGGAAAATGTTCGCGTGCGGGTTGTCCGCAACACCATTGCCCAACTGGTGAACAAGACTGAGCCAGCCGATTCCAACTGATGACAATGAAACGGTGTCTCAGCAACGTCTCCAGTCCAGTCATTTGACAGGAAGCGGTAAGAGCCAGCGTATGCGTGTTGATTGCCCGATCAGAAGCGGCGAAGGCGGCCCCTGAAATGCTCCACATCGCCCTCTGGAAGCGCCTGACCATTCTCGCAATTTGCCTCGCTGGATTTGTGGCAGCCCTTCCCAATGCATTCTATCAGCGTGTTGAGCGGCATAATGATGCTGTGCAGAGTCTTGAGGCGGGGGACAGTCTCACCGCTGAAATGCGCGCAGTTCTCGAATCCTGGCCAGAGTGGCTGCCTTCGGCTCTGGTGAGTTTAGGTCTTGATCTGCGGGGTGGTGCCCATTTGCTGGCAGAAGTGCGGTTGCAGGATGTCTATGCTGAACGCGTGGACGCGATGTGGCCTGATGTCCGCGATGCACTGCGCGATATTCGTGGCACCGTCGGCACCATTCGCCGTCAGGATGCACCGGTCGGTGAACTTCATGTCAGGATTTCACGCCCCGAAAATATGCGTGATGCAGTCGCCGCCGTCAGAGGTCTTGCAAGGCCGCTCGTCAGTTTGACGCAGATCGGTGCCGAAGATATCGAAGTTGGCTCTGATGGAGATGTGCTGACCGTCACATTGTCTGAAGAGGAGCGCGCCGCAACCGACGATCGCACCATGCAGCAATCACTCGAAATCATTCGCCGTCGCGTGGATGAGGTTGGTACGCGCGAGCCGACAATCCAACGGCAGGGGAATGATCGCGTCATCATTCAGGTTCCTGGCGTTGGCTCTGCAGAAGAGTTGAAGGCATTGATTGGTCAGACGGCAAAGCTGGCCTTTCATCCGGTGGTTCGCCGGACTTCCAACGCAAATGAGGTGCCAGGCGCGGGAAATGTTATTTTCCCGTCTGTTGATGAGCCGGGTCAGCATTATATTCTTGAACGCACACCGGTGGTAAGTGGCGAGCAACTGACCGACGCGCAGCCCGATTTCGACCAGAATGGACTGCCGGCCGTGACATTCCGGTTCAACCCTGCGGGTGCACGTAAATTCGGTGATTATACGGCGGCCAATATTGGGTTTCCTTTTGCCATTGTCCTTGATGAGGAAGTGATTTCTGCACCGACGATCAGGGATCATATTCCCGGTGGGTCGGGAATCATTACCGGGCGTTTCACGGTTGAGGAATCAACCCGTTTGGCGGTGCTCCTGCGGGCTGGTGCGCTTCCCGCAGAAATGACGTTTCTCGAGGAGCGAACCGTCGGGCCGGAACTTGGACAGGATTCGATAGATGCCGGAAAGGTTGCCTGCATCATCGCGCTTATCGGTGTTCTTGTCTTTATGTTCGCCAGTTATGGTATGTTCGGATTGTTTGCCAATATTTCCTTGTTGACCAACCTGGTTCTGATTTTTGGTGCCCTCTCTCTCCTCGGTGCGACGCTCACCTTGCCGGGTATTGCAGGAATTGTCCTGACCATTGGAATGGCGGTTGATGCCAATGTCCTGGTATTCGAGCGTATCCGCGAAGAGTTGAGGACGGCAAAGGGGCCAGCCCGTGCGATTGAACGTGGCTATGAGAAAGCACTGACAGCCATTCTCGATGCCAATGTCACGACATTGATCACGGCAGTGATTCTGTTTGTCATCGGATCCGGTCCGGTTCGCGGATTCTCGATTACCTTGGGAATTGGAATTCTCACCTCGGTCTTTACGGCGATTTTCCTCACCCGATTTCTGGTGGTGTTGTGGTTTTCAAGATCCCGGCCCAGAACGATCAGTCTCTAGGACAATATCATGCGATTGAAACTGGTGCCAGAGCAGACAAGCTGGGATTTCATGCGGCATTCCCAGCGGGCGATTTATGCATCGGGAATACTGTCGGTCGTATCCCTTCTTCTGGTGATATGGGTTGGACTGAATTTTGGTATCGATTTTCGCGGTGGCACGACGATACGTTCGGTCAGTCAAACCCCCGTTGATATTGGTGAATATCGAAATCGCATTGCACCTCTGGAGCTTGGAGATGTCGTGATTTCGGAAGTTTTCGACATCTCTTTTGGCCCTGATGAGAATGTCGCGTCGATCAGGTTTGAGGCACAGGGTGACGAGGAGGCGGTGTCATCACTGACTGTTGTGCGGATACAGGAGGCGCTTCGTGCCCTTGACCCTGAGATGCAATTTCCCCTGGTGGAAAGTGTCGGACCAAAAGTATCCGGAGAACTGATTCAAAAGGCGGTGCTTGCCGTATTGGCGGCGATTGGCGCGGTTCTGCTTTATATCTGGTTGCGCTTTGAATGGCAGTTCTCACTGGGTGCCGTCACGGCATTGGTTCATGATGTCGTTTTGACTCTGGGGATCTTTTCAGCATTGCAAATCAAGTTCGATCTGGCAATCATCGCTGCGTTGCTGACGATTGTTGGTTATTCACTCAACGATACGGTGGTCCTGTTTGACCGCGTACGTGAAAATCTGCGACGCTACAAGAAACCCGAATTGTCTGAAGTTCTCAATCTGTCAGTTAACGGGACCTTGTCGCGGACCGTCATGACTTCAGTCACGACACTGATCGCACTGATTGCATTGTTTGTCTTTGGTGGTGACGTCATCCGCCCCTTTGTTTTTGCAATGATTTGGGGCGTGGTCGTAGGAACCTATTCTTCCATATTCGTGGCATCCAATATCCTGCTGCGACTCGGGGTCAAGCGCGACTGGGAGCAGACTCAAAAGGGCGCAGGGACCAAGTTCACTCAGGACGATTAGGTGGTTGATAGTCTGGTCTCTGCAGTGACAGCAATCGGCCTTGAGACTGTCGGAAACCTGGTCTGGTTGATCTTTGGGGCATGTCTTGCTGGATTGGTACGCGGATTCTCGGGATTCGGTACGGCGATGGTATATCTGCCATTTGCCGCATCGGTGATGCCGCCAGTTTGGGCGGTCACCTCGCTGGTGGTCATGGATTTTATTGCGCCATTGATGATCGCACACAGGACGGCAAGAGACAGTGACCTTGGAGATGTGGTGCGGCTTGGTGTCGGTTGCCTCGCGGGTCTTCCCTTGGGAGTCACAATTCTCATGATCTTCTCTGCGGATGCATTCCGCTACGCGGTGTCCGCATTGTCAATCCTTTTGCTGGTACTGCTCTGGAGTGGTTTGCGATTTCGTGGCAATCTGACCCGTCCAATGGTTTACGGAACCGGAGCATTGAGTGGTGTTCTCGGTGGAGCTGTCGGAATACCCGGACCGCCGGTGATTTTTCTCTATCTGGCAAGTTCGCTCCCCGCGTCTGCCATCCGGGCCAACAATTTTCTTTTTCTCCTGTTGGCAGATGCACTGCTTCTGACTGTGTTGTTTATCCAGGGCATGCTTTTCTGGGCACCGCTCCTGATCGGAATTTGTATGACCGTTCCGTATCTTGCATTTATTCTCATCGGCGCGGCAATGTTCAATCCGGCCAAAGAAAAGTCATATCGTCATGTCGCCTATGCCATCATTGCAGCATCGGCACTTAAAGGTCTACCTGACTTTGCCGCATGACAGGACGATTCACAGAGTGCCTGTCTGGTTTGCCATCGGGCATGTGAATATCGGCTCTGTACCGGGCCGGGAAAAAGCAAGTTGACGCAGAAGAAACGGGAACGGGAATTTGGCATTCTGAGCAGCCGGAGGCGGGGGTTGTTCGTGGTTCCGGTCGGTCGTGGGCCCTATGCAGAATATGGCGTCGCCAAGACTCAATCACTGAAGGCAGAGGTTGGTGAACTGGTCGAATATACCCTCTGTCCCGGACACCGCGCCGACCGCGCACGTATCACGAGGACGTTCGGGCCTGTCGACCAACTCACTTCCCTCTCTGAAATTGCTATTCACGGACATGGCTTGCGGACTTCATTTTCCGATGAAGTCGAACAGGAGGCGGCAAGTCTCAGGCAGGTTTCACCTGAAACGCGTGAAGATCTGCGGCATTTCTCATTCGTGACGATTGACCCGGAAGGCGCGCAGGACCACGACGATGCCGTTTGTGCGATTCCCGACACCGCTTGTCCGGGTGGCCATATCATCTGGTGCGCAATCGCTGATGTCGCACATTTTGTGCGCTCAGGCACGGCATTGGATACGGCAGCCAAGCAACGCGGCAATTCGACTTATTTTCCTGATTTGGTGCTGCCGATGCTGCCTTCCGCCCTGTCGGCCGATCTTTGTTCATTGCGCGAGGGTGTTGACCGGCCCTGCCTCGCAGTTTGCATGAAAATCGACGGTGAGGGTCGGTTGATTTCGCATCAATTTCAACGTGTCTTGATTCGCTCACGCGCGTCGCTGAGCTACCAAAAGGCTCAGAGAATCATGGACGGCATCAATGAGAACGGCTGCAGAGAATTCTCTCTCAAAGACATGCTCCTGAGGCTGCAGAATGCTTTTCGTTGCCGTCTCCGCGAGAGGCAGCAGCGCCAACCCCTGGAGCTTGATCTTGACCGGCGCAAGGTGATCTTTTCCGCTGATGGAAAGATCGAGTCGATTGGGATTGACGAACGGCATGAGTGTCACCGAATGATCGAGGAATTCATGATTCTTGCCAATGTTTGCGCCGCCACCACACTCATCGAATGCGGAACTCCTCATCTCTGTCGTGCGCATGACCCTCCCAAGAGTGACAGGATCAGGGACCTCGAAACCGCGATGGCTGGTCTTGGCGCACCGCGGACGAATTGGTGTTATGACTCGCCTGCTGATTTGAACCTGCTGATGGCGTACGCCGACAGGGAGGGAAAGGGTGATCTCGCCGCTCACGCCATCCTGCGCGGGATGAGTCAAGCTGTTTATCGTGTCGCGCCCAGCGGTCACTTTGGGTTGAATTTGCCGCATTACGCGCATTTTACCTCGCCGATCCGCCGCTATTCCGACCTCTTGACCCATCGGATTCTGATTCGTGCGCTGGGTTTGGGTCCTGACGGCGCCACTGATAATGAACTGGAAAGGCTTTCCAAACTGGCATCATACCTATCGCAATGCGAACGACGGTCGGTCGCAGCGGAACATGAGACACTGGACCGATTTGCCGCCAGATTCCTGACAAGAAGTGTGGGGAAGGTTTTCTCTGGAATCATCGCATCAGTACAACCGTTCGGTTTGTTTGTCCGTATCGATGCAGGTCTGGCTGAGGGTTTGATCCCGGTCTCAAAGCTGGGATTTGAGTATTTTGAATATGACGAAGACACACACGCGCTTATCAGCAAGAATAGCGGAAAAGAGTTTCGATTGGGACAAACAATCTCTGTCATATTGAAGCAGGTTGACATCCCTCGCGGGCGCCTTTCCTTCATCTTGAACAGGCAAGGGTCATGATTTGGAATGATCAGGTGTCCTCGCCACGAGTCATCGATTGGTCTGGCGGTTTGTCTGTGGGCAAATGTTGCGCCACTTCGTCAAGGCAAGATTGGAATGATTCCTGTGCAAGGGGAGGAGGATCAAGTGCAAGGGGAGGAGGATCAAGAAAGGTCGCGATTGTTTGCGGTGGCTGAATCAGCATCTGTTTGCGCGTGGATGATTGCATTTTTCTGGCACAGTCAGTATGGCTTTTTTGCGGCTTCAAGTGTCTGTGCCACGCGTGCCGTGTCGCCTAAAGGATTTTTTGCAATGTTGAGAAGGAGGTAGACCATGCCTTTTGTTCTGCCGGATTTGCCATATGCGCATGACGCGCTGGCAGGTCAGGGAATGTCTCGAGAGACCCTCGAATACCATCATGATCTGCATCACAAAGCTTATGTTGACAATGGTAACAAGTTGATAGCTGGGACCGAATGGGAAGATCAATCTCTTGAAGAGATCATATCAGGGACTTATCAATCAGGTGCCGTTGCCCAGAACGGTATTTTTAATAATGCGTCTCAACATTGGAACCATATGCAGTTTTGGGAAATGATGGGGCCGGGTGCCGGATCGATACCGTCGGAACTCGAGCGGCGGATTTCTGACAGTTTTGGCTCTGTTGATGCCTTCAAACAGGAGTTCACCGCAGCCGGTGTCGGGCAGTTTGGTTCCGGTTGGTGCTGGCTCGTTGAGAATTCGCGCGGGGAATTGCAGGTGACCAAGACCGAAAATGGTGTCAATCCGATATGTACCGGCGATACCGCATTGCTTGGCTGTGATGTCTGGGAGCATTCCTATTACATTGATTTTCGGAATAAACGCCCGGCTTATCTCGAGAATTTCCTGAACAATCTTGTGAATTGGGACAATGTGGCGAGCCGCCTGAACGGCTAGACTGAAGCTGCGTTGCAAATCTGAAGGGCTCCGCTGCAGAGCGGCGGGGCCTTTTCCGCATGACATTTGATGAGCGACGAAAAGGCATCATCGCGATGCTGCTTGGTGGGGTTGTCTGGGGATTATCCCCTTTATTCTACAAACTTCTCGATCATATCCCGGCAATGGAGGTTGTCTCCCACAGGATTTTGTTTTCATTTCTGACATTCGCCATATTGCTCGCTTACCAAAAGCGACTTGGTGTGATGTGGCAACAGATGACACGGACCCGGGGTGAATTCGCCCGTACCTTGTTGGCGGCTTCGATGATTTCGGTGAACTGGTTTGTTTGGGTGCTTGCGGTACAGCTTGGATTGACGACAGAAGCAAGTCTCGGCTACTTTGTTTTTCCATTATTTGCGGTGGTTCTGGGTATCGTGATTTTCCACGAGAAACTCTCGTCGGTCCAATGGTTGGCCGTCGCCATCGCTGGCGTTGCGGTTCTTGTATTGACGATCGGTCAGGGCACGGCACCTTGGATCGCGCTTATTCTGGCAACGAGCTTTTCAGTTTATGGTGCGATCAAGAAACAATCTCCAACAGGTCCCGTTGTATCGGTCTCGGCCGAAGCCTTGCTGGTTTCACCGCTCGCTCTGCTGTGGTTAATGGGGACGCATTTGCTGGGTTGGACAGGATTCACGGGACTCAAGGGCGGCTATTTCGGCGCTGACCTGGGTGATACTCTATTGCTGGCATCCTCAGGTATCATGACTGCAGGTCCACTCATTCTCTTGTCATATGCAATCCGGCGGTTGCGTTACGCTGAGATCGGACTCTTGCAGTATACCAACCCGACATTGCAGTTTCTGGTTGCTGTTCTCATTTTCATGGAGCCCTTTGGTCCTGTTCAGTTGATCAGCTTTTCCATGATTTGGCTCGCTCTTGCTTTGTATTCAGCTGATCTCTTGCGTCAGGACAGGAGGATGCGAAGCTTAGCGACGGCCTCTTCCGGTGACTCGACCAGACTGAACAAGTTCCAGATGTCGGCATCAGCAAAACCTTCGGTAATGAGCTTGTCAATTAGGCGTAACAATGGCTCCCAGTAATGTTCACAATTCAGCAGAATGACTGGCTTGTCATGAATACTGAGTTGTCTCCAGGTGATGATTTCAAAGAATTCATCGAGTGTCCCGAGACCACCGGGGAGAGCAACGGCTGCATCTGAATTCATGAACATGACTTTTTTGCGCTCGTGCATGCTTTCTGTAATCACCAGAGAGCTCAAATCAGTCTTGGCAACTTCCTGATCGACCAAATGTTGTGGGATCACGCCGAAGACTGTCCCGGAATTGTCATTGGCGGCCTGGGCCGCTTTTCCCATGAGGCCCGTATCGCCCGCACCATAAACGAGTCTCCAGTTCTCGGCAGCGACCAGCATGCCAAATTCTTGTGCTGCCGCAATAATGGCAGGATTTCGGCCACTGCGTGCACCGCAATAGAGACAGATTGAGTGCATGGCTTTGTCCTTCCAGCTTGCTACAATTTCGTCGCATATGATATACAATCTTTTTGCAATTGAGCATTGATTTCGATCTGGGTTCAATGACCTCGAGGTGTTTTCAGGATATTTTGTGAATGCCGGATGATCTTTCCGACCGTCAGCCAACACGGGCAATCCTCATTGTTGCGGCCTTCTTTCTGATACTTATGGCCGCCTATTTTTTTCTTCGCGAACAAACTGCGGAATCGGTGCAGACAGATTTACCACCATCCGCGCCGACAGCAGGTTCATCCGAGGACGCAGGGCGGCAGTCACAAGATTCCAAATCACAGGAAGATGTGTCTCCTCAAGGTGTTGCAGGTTCGGATGGTGTTGTTCCAGATATCGCTGCCCCGGACATGAGCGCTCCGTCAGATGTTCCTCAACCCGCTGGTGTGGCTCAGGAGGGGGGTCAACCGGATGATATTTCTCCGGACGATTCTCTTCGAGATCATGCGTCTCTGGATAATACTGCTTTGGATATTGCTGCCCACGACAGTACCTCTCAGAGTATCGCTCGACCAGAAGATATGACTGCGAGTCGGTTGGAAGAAACTGGGCAATCGCGCGCTGGTCAGTCGGAAGGCCAGAAACAGGTCCCGGATGCAAACGCACGGCGTCAGACGGGTGCCGACAATGCATCGACACAGCCGATGGTCTCGATGCCGGTGCCATCGGAGGACAGTTCAACATCAGAACAGGACGTCCAACCGGATTCCATGCAGGCACGACCGATGACAGGCGGGGCACACAAAGAGTCTCATGACGATGTGTTCGCGCAGGCAGACAAGCTTTTGCAAGAGGCCGAATCGCTGAGTGTGGACATCACGTCCGGGCGTCACAGAGTTCCTGACTCATCAGGCATGGGTGACAGCGGGTCCAATCAGGCTGCCACTTTACCTGATCGGGTGGACGAGACAGTTCGAAGTCCTTCTGAGACAGTTTTGCCGCATTCGGAAAATCGACTCTCACAGATGGATTCGGGCAAAAGTCAGGAATCGTCATCAGATAAAGTTCAAGTGATACCAGAATTTGATATTGTACGCGTTGACCCGAACGGTACGGCCGTCATTTCGGGACGTGCTGCGCCCAATTCGACGGTTCAGGTTATTGTCAATGGTGAAGAAAAGCATCGGGTACGAGTTGACGATACCGGTGAGTTCGCAATCATTTTTGATTTGGATACCGAGTCTTCTGCATTGGAAATCACTCTCAGGGCAGAAACTGATGATGGCCAAATGATCGTTTCCGAACAATCAGTACTTGTGCTGCAAACTGATCCCGTGCCTACGGCAACAGCTGGAATGCCAGACGACGAGGTGCCTCCCGTTGCTGCTGGCCCGGAGACAATGTCGGCGGAGGGAATTCAGCCCACGGTTCTGTTATCATCGTCAACGGGAGTGAGTCTTCTGCAACAGGAGTTTCCGTTGCTTGATCAGGAGACTCTTGTGGAAACTGTATCCTATGATGAAACCGGTGAAGCCATTCTCGGTGGACGGGCGAGTAACCTCGACAGTATTGTAAGGATATATCTCGACAACCAATTTATCAAGGATGCAGATGTTCGCGCCGACATGACCTGGTCGACCAGTCTCCAAGAGATCCTTCCCGGGCGGTATGCGCTGCGCATTGATGAAATCAGCAGTCTGGGACAGGTCGTTGGACGGGTCGAGATGCCGTTTCAGAAAGAGGATAAGGACTTTATTGCAGCGATGCTCGAGTCGGTATCACAGGCCGCAAATGCCCCTCCCGGAGTCGACACCGACGTACAGTTGCCACAACTTGTGACAGTACAGCGGGGATATACATTGTGGGGGATTTCGCGCAGCCGTTATGGGCTTGGGCGACTCTACGTCAATATTTTCAATTTGAATCAGGATCAGATCCGGGATCCTGATCTCATTTATCCCGGGCAGATCTTCAGGATGCCGGGCGAAGACAATCTTTTTGATCCGGAATATGGGCGACAATTTATCCCGGCGCAGTAAGTCGCGCTGTGGTTGTTTTCACTTTTCGGAGATGAATGCCGAAAACGACAGTCATGAAGACGCCATCAAACAAAGAGGGATTATATACTTAACTCCCTGAGCCACTACTTATAGTACGATGGGTAAGCAGCTATATAATTCTCCCAAAAAATCACTTAACTCCAGACATGGATGCTTTGTGGTAGTCTCATTGCGAGGAAAGGCTTAGCAAGCTGCAGTATGAAAACAACAAGGTATTTCGATGAGCAGGTGCGGCGCAAACGACCTTACATCGAACTGGCTTGGTGTGAAGCCGTCGTGGCGGCACCCCTCCGGCGTGAAACACAACCTGACGGGCGCATTCGCTCCTGGGGCGAGATCCATCATGACGGCAAAAACCCGCCGCGTGTTCTGCGCGTGGTGACTCTGGCAGACGGGGAAACTGTCCACAACGCGTTCTTTGACCGAAGATTCAGAAAGGACGAGGAATGAAGCTCCACTACTATCCAGAGACAGACAGTCTCTATGTTGAGTTCAAGGCCGGGCCCGGTGTGGAAACAAGAGAGATATCGGACGGGCTGAACATCGACCTGGACGCCGAGGGACGCGTGGTGGGTCTCGACATTGACCAGGCCTCACGGAGCGTTGACCTCTCGACACTGGAAACCGAAGCCTTGCCACTCCATGCAACAAAAGTGGCCTGATCACTTTCGAATGCACTGGCGATCGCTGAACTGAAAGGCGAACTCATGGCGGCCAGAGCGGAGACAATGCCGATGCATGTGTGACCGCAGTGCTTGATCTCTTTGCGGCGGACATCAAGGAGGCCTTCCTTTTCTGGCGCTGCTGGGAACACTGCGGACCCCGCCGGACAAACTCATCCAGCGGCTCGAGATGTCCTGAACCGCCTTGCAGGCCGGAAAGACCCAACAAGAACCTGAATAGTTACAACTTCAGCACTATTATCAAGGCCGGCTTGGCAAACGATTCTGGCGACGGTTGCACGATTATGGTCTTTTGGCAGAGTTTCCAGACGGAAAACAGGCATAGGGCGATGATGACCGAAAACACCCTTCTGTTGATTCATCTGTCACCGCTGCAGTCGCTATGATCCCGGCAATGCCGGACAGTAACGCCCATTGAGACATCGTGTTTTTCATGTGACGAATGTTCGTTGTAATTGATCAACCTGCATGTCCGGGTGCGGAATTTGACATCAGAGTGATCTGCAGCCCTGCTTCTTCCAGCATGGTTCGACCCGCCTGAAAGCTGTCGTCCAGAGCACCGTCGGCTTGCGGGATTGGAGGACAAAGAAGAGTTGTGATTCCTGCCTGGATGATCGCGCGACAACAGTCTGCACAGGGAAACCTGTTGACATAGAGCGTTGCGCCCTTCACTGCGACTCCAGTTCGCACGGCGTTATAAAGCGCATTGCGTTCGGCATGCTCGAACCAGAAGAACTTTTCACCGCTCTCGCGGTCGTAGCGGTTTTGATCCTCGCCTGACACGCCACGGGGAAGCCCGTTGTATCCGGTCGACAGAATCACATGTCCATTCCCGATGATGACGCACCCGACGAGGAAATGCGGATCCTCGGACCATTGCGAAATGTGTTCACACAACCCCATGAATCGTCTGTGCCAGACCTGCTCCACGTCTTCTGTACGCTTTCTGACACCGTCTTGCCCGATCATGCCCGATCAGCTCAATCTGTTCACAATTTTTGTGGCGTTCGCTGAACGGCTGGAGAATAGTTGCGGACAGCTTCTGGGTCTTTCAACGGATCGTTCTCACGTGACCAGCCGCCGCACGCACGCACGTTGCCGTTCTCGTCCTGGAACGGATTACTGTTGATCCCAAGGAATGGTTCTTCTCCTGGAGGGATCTCATCATCCCAGCGAATGGCGTCCACCGGACAAATGGTCTCGCACACGCCGCATTCGATGCATTCATCGGGATGGATATAGAACATGCGCTCACCCTCGTAGATGCAGTCGACAGGGCAGACTTCTGTACACGCCCCGTCCTTCACATCAATGCACGGACTCAGGATGACAAGTGTCATATGTCATTTCCCGCGCCAGACCGGTGGACGTTTCTCCCGAAATGCTCTCACGCCTTCCTCCGCGTCCTCGGACGAGAGTGCGGCCATCAAGATTTCGTTAGGCGCAGCGTAGGCCTCATGAATCGAAAGGTTTGAAGTGCCTCGTGCCACTGATTTGATCGTGCGGCAGCTCAGCGGCGCACATGAGATAATGTCGGCAACCCACCGGTCGGTTTCCGAATCAAGCTGCGCCATGGGAACCACCGAATTGACCAATCCGTAAGATGCCATATCGGCGGCTGAAAAATGTCGCCCAGTCAACATCATCCCCAGAGCGATATTGCGTGGAAGAATTCGTGGCAAAGTGACCATACCCCCATCCAGCGGCACCCGCCCAACCTTTGCTTCCGGCAAGGCAAAGAACGCGGTGTCAGATGCGATGACGATGTCACACCCCAGAACCATTTCGAAACCGCCGCCGAGGGCCAGGCCGTTCACCCGTGCGATCACCGGCACCGACAAAGTCGATCTCATCGACAAATCGCGAAACTGCTTCTCAATTTTGTTCCTCCAATAATCAAGACCGCTCGGCCCGGCGGAATCCTTGAGATCGGCTCCAGCCGAAAACGCTTTCTCACCGGTACCGGTCAACACGACACAGCGGATCTCCTTGTTATCTTCGATTTCGTCCCAGATAGCCGCAAGGCGTTCAGCTGCCGTCACGTCAATCGCATTCAGTCTCTCGGGGCGATCGATCGTCACCCGTGCAACCTGACGTGAAATATTCAGCTTCACACTCACTTTGCAGACCCATACTCGGCGAAATGAAGGCGAAGTTCGCGCATGATCTCTTCTGTATGCTCTCCCAAGGTCGGTGGTTCTTGTCTGACATGAAGTGGAGCATCACTCAGATGCACAGGCGAGCCGACAAACTTGACCTGTCCATGATGGCTTGTCTGTATCGTGACGAGCATCTCGTTGATCGCAGTTTGAGGATCATCAAGTGCCGTACCGAGATCTCTCACGGGTGCACAGAGCAAATCCCTTTCTTCAAGCCGGGTCAACCAATGTTCAGTGATATTCGTCGCCAAAACCTCACGAAACCGACGGTGAAGATAGGATTTCGCTTCGCGCTGTCTCGGCAGATCTGGAAATTCAGGTGAAAGATCTTCTATGCCGAGCGCGATGCAGATATCCTGCAGCGGGTTCGCCTTGAATGCGCCGACGATGACAAGTGCGCCGTCAGAGGTTTCAAACAATCCCGTCAAGGGCATGGCCGCCCAATTCAGCACTTCGCCGTGGGCATTCCACTGCGCCGCTTCCTGCATCTGCATTGCAATCATACTGTCATAGAGCGAGACACTCACCTTCTGCCCTTTGCCAGTTCTCTCACGCATCAACAGCGCCGCCAGAATGCCTTGCACAAGATGCATTCCGGCAGTGTAGTCACAGAGCGTCGTAGGATAGATGGACCTTGGCACAGATGGATCAGATGTCTTGTCCATGACTCCCGTGAGCGCCTGGGCAAGCACATCCTGCCCACCTTTATGGGCATACGGACCCGTGAAACCAAATCCTGTTCCGGATGCGCATATGATCCGCGGGTTGACCGCACTGAGGCACTCATAACCCAGACCGAGTCGGTCCATCACACCGGCACGGAAGTTGTCGGCAACAACGTCCGCTGTCTTGACCAACGCGTGAATGGCCTGTTTGCCCTCTTCCGACTTCATGTCCAACGCCACTGAGCGCTTGTTTCGATTGAGTGACCCGTAAACGACGTTGTTCTGGTGTGTTTTCGTCCGCCCTCCGAAAAAGCTGCGCGAGAGATCACCGGCCCCGGGGCGCTCAATCTTGATGACGTCGGCACCAAAATCGCCAAGCATCTGCGTCGCACAAGGACCCAGCATGACCTGCGTGAAGTCGATAATGCGTACCCCGCTGAGCGGCAGTGTCGTCACAGAGCCGTGTTTCATCGTCATGCCGCCAAGGGATTGTTGTCGATCAGCGCATTTGGGGAAGGTCTGTCGCCAGGATCGGCACCTTGTGCGCGCATGCGTTTCTGGATGTTCTGGTAATCAACGTCCCGAAGAGCAGAACCCGCCTCCAGTGCCAGTGTCACCGCGATTCCGGCCGCCTCGCCCTGCACCATGCAGGGAGGAATCTCCCTTGACAGTTTTTGTGCCTCACTGTCCGCCGAATAATGGCGTCCTGCCACGATCAGGTTATCAAGTCCTTTGGGCAGCAGCGCCCGATACGGCGTATAGTAATCCCGCCCGCGGCACACTGTATCGGCGAAATAGCGACGTGATTTGATATCTTCTCTGGTCACCACATACTCCCCCCGAAGCAAGCGGGTCTGCCGGACCCCCATTTGTTCGGCGGCACCCAGCATTCTGGCATTCTCAAAGCCAGGCAGGTTCTTTTGTGCGAATGCCAGAAGCTTCATCATCCGCTTGCGCCCTTCATATTCCGCGGCCACCATATGCTCGACTGAGATACCGTCGTATCCCGGCATATGTGGGCAATTGCACCAGACAACGCCCGGCAAGGGGGTCTTCAGCCACCACATTCCCCAGGCACCACCGATTTCGCGCCGTGCTGCACGATCAAGCTTCTTGTATTTCTCCGGATTTGCGTATTCGAAAGACTCAGCCCTGTCCGTGTCCACATCGCACAACCTGAACACGGTGGTCACGATGAATTGGCCGTCAGCATAGGACGTGCCAGCGGCTGCACCCACGTCCAGATCACCGGTCGCATCAACGACCATCTTCGCCCGAATAATCTGACGCCCGGCCTTCGTCTGAACAATGACCCCGCTGATCTGGCCATCATGGGTCAAGACATCCGAAAACCATGAGTGCAACCGCAGATTGACGTTCGATTCTTTAAGCAAATCCAGACTGACTCGTTTCCATGCGTCGGGGTCAAAGGCAACGGCGTGGACAATAGGCTGCGGCATGCCCGTTTTATGGAAGTCTATGCACCCCCAGCGCGACCACTTTCGCCACATTTCCCAGTTTGTCAGGCAATCTTCTGGAGGGGGATAGACTGCAGCATCCTGCATTTCCAGCCGTTCAACGACTTCCGTGACCAGACCTGTTGTCACAATTTCATTGCCTTCATTGACCATATCATCAAGCACAAGCACCATGCCTCCCGAAGCCATGCCGCCGAGATGATGATAACGTTCAATTAATGTGACGCGGGCACCGTTCCGTGAAGCTGACACCGCCGCGCTGACACCGGCAGATCCACCACCGACGACGGCGACGTCAGTATTGTCGACGATTGGTAGGTGCTCGCCTGCAACCGCAATAAATTCGTTCCTGTGTTGTTGTGTCATCAATCCATACTCCTGTAAGTTCTTGCAGGCTCGCCCTACCAACGCACAATCAGTTTCTCAGCGGTGATCACCATGGCAAAAAGCATCACCGAAAGACCGGATGACAGAAAGACCGTTGCGTAAAGGAGCGATGAACGGAAGTTGAAAGTGCTGTCGATGATGAGTGCCCCCAGCCCGATATCGGCTCCTACCCATTCGCCAACGATCGCACCGATGACGCAGGTTGTCGCGGCAATCTTCAAGGCAGAGAATAAGAACGGCAAAGAGGAAGGCAGACGAATCTTCCAGAATATTTCTGCATTTGATGCCGAAAGTATCCGCGCGAGTTCAAAAGTCTGGGGGCTGACTGCTTGCAGGCCACGCACCATGTTCACAAGCGTCGGGAAAAAACAGATCAATGCCGCGATCACGACCTTGGCCGTCAGTCCCGCGCCAAAGATGAGTACGAGGATCGGTGCAATCGCCAGAATCGGGATGGTGTTGATGAAAACGGCAATTGGAAAAAATGCCTTCTCAACAGTCCGGCTGTGCACAAATGCCACGGCGATCAGAATCGCTGCCGAATTGCCGAACACGAAACCGAGAACACTCTCAAGAAACGTTGGCCAAAAATTCCTCATCAGGAGAGGCCATTCTTCACCCATAACCTGGCCAACATCACTCGGTGCAGGCGCAATGTAAGACGGGACCTGAAACAGACGCACCCCGACCTCCCAGACCAGTAGCAAACCAATGGCCGTCCCAAACGGAACAGCAGATGAAATCACGCGCCCAAGTTGTGGAACCTGCCCTTTGGACCTCCGGTTCATGGACACGGTTCCCTCCAAGCCCGCCATCAGGCTGCTTCCAGTAACTGACGCAGATATGCGGTGTATGCAGTGAATTCTCTCGTATCCCGGATTTCAATCTCTCGTGGCGCGGGTAACTCGACCTTAACCACCTCCATTATCCGGCCGGGATCGGATTTCATCATCAGCACCCGCTGTCCCAGAAACACCGCTTCAGGAATCGAGTGCGTGACAAAGAGAATGGTGACCCCAGTCTCCTCCCATATGCTGAGAAGCTGCATGTTCAGACGGTCACGCGTCATTTCATCCAATGCACCGAACGGTTCGTCCATCAGCATCAGTTTCGGCTGGCAAACCAGTGCCCTTGCAATCGCCACGCGCTGGCGCATGCCGCCGGAAAGCTCATGAGGAAGAGCGTCCTCTCTGCCATGAAGTCCAACGAGAGCCAAAAGTTCCCGTGGCGACCGATCGCCGGTTGGAATATCGACACCCTTTCGGCGACCAATCTCGAGCGGTAGTTCCACATTCCTGAGAGCCGTTCTCCAAGGCAGCAGGGTGGCATCCTGGAACACGAAAGCAAATTCCCGGGCCAGCCTGGCGGCTTTCGTCGTCTTTCCCAAGATCGTAACGTCGCCTTTGGCGGCCGGCACAAGATCTGATATCAGGCGAAGCATCGTGGACTTACCACAACCCGACGGGCCCAGTATTGTCCAAAAAGCACCTTGCTCAATCTCGAGACTGATGTCGTGAAGCGCAGTCAAACTCCCAAACCGAACTGCAGCCTTCTGTAAAACTGCAGCAAAGTCCTGCCGAGTGGCCGCCCTGCGCAACGCGTCCATCTGAACTATCCGAGTTTTGGCCTCACATCGGCAGTGGCATCAAGAATCTCGAGAGTCATCAAGTCATCAAGTGCTGGAGGTTGGCCTGCGAACTGGTCCAATTGATCGTAGATGTCGATTTGGGCTTGCCAATTCTCTCTGGTCATTGTTCCCCAGCCGTTTTCAGCTGTGCTGTTGTCAAAGGAGTAACCGAGGACCAGACCGACGGCACCAAGTTCTGAATCTCGATCAAGGTTAGGGTAACGCTCGATCAAAAAATCCACGGCTCGTTCCGGGTTGCTGAACGCCCAGCCCCAGCCGCGCGAAATTGCCCGGATGGTCGCTTCAACCTTGTCCCGATGCTCAGCGAGCACTGAGTCCGTTGTGTAATAAGGGTTCGCGTAAAGTTGAATGCCAGTGTCCCACAGAGCCATGTCCACACGATCATCACCAAGTATAGAAAGCGCATTGATATTGGTCTTCCAGCCGGTCACGACATCAACCTGACCTGTCATCAGTGGGCCCATGTCGCCTCCCATAACTGAGACTTCGACATCGTCCTCGGCAATACCATTCTTCGCAAGTAGCGCGCGCAGGAGTATCCGCGCCGTCCCTTGGGTCGCGACCTTTTTTCCCACAAGATCGGCGGGCTCGCGCACCGGAGACCTCTCTAAGGAAAAATAGGTAAACGGATGACGCTGATAGCCTGCGGCGATGCACTTGATTGGAATTCCAGCCGAGCGTGCCAACATCAAGGAAGGACTTGAAGAAATTGATCCGAAATTGTTGGCTCCTGACGCGACCGATGCCACGCCGTCAATGTTGGGACCGCCAGGAACGATCTCAAGCTCCAACCCTTCTTCTGCGAAGTAACCCAAAGCATCAGCCGCGACCTCTCCCATAACGCCATTTGAGGCCAACCAACCCAATTGCAAACGGATCCTGAATGCGTCTGCTGCAGATCCAGGCGACACTGTGAGGAGTGTTCCGGAGGCTGCAAGACCTCCCATGCTCGCCAATCCGCCTAACATGCTCCTGCGGTCGATGCTCTCAATTGGTCTTGTCATGATCAAAATCCTTCTCATTCGTGTCCGCGCCATTCGCGGGCTTGACGATGCTCAGGTTAACAGTGCATAATTTTTTGTAAATGCACAATAACGGTGCATTTTTTGCAGCAGTCGGAAGTCAGGACGACATATCAATGCACTCGAAATTTCTACGATATCTCGATGCTGTCGCACGCCACGGATCCATTCGCAAAGCCGGCGCGGTGCTGAATGTCTCATCCACAACAGTAAACCGCAAACTTCTTGACGTTGAGCGGAATCTGGGTGTTCGATTATTTGACCGAACATCCGAGGGAGTTGTGTTGACACCTGCCGGCTCCATAGTCGTAGAGCATTGCCGGAGAACTCTCTATGATTTTGAACGACTTCGGGAATCTGTCGATGACATCCGCGCTGCAAGAAGCGAGCATATCACAATCATGTCTCTTGATTCGGCCTCATTGGGCCTGCTGCCCGACGTACTGAGTAATTTCTCTTCTGTTTATCCACGGGTGACTTATTCGGTCACGACCAGTCAACCGGAAGATATTGTTAAGTCGGTTGCAGAAGGGCGCGCGGACATCGGTTTTTCGTTTACGAACAAAGATCACCCCGACATTCGCGTAATGATGGAGAAAGCGGCCCCTATTGGCGTCGTGTTGCGTTCTGACCATCCGTTAGCAGAACGCACGAAGCTGGTGGTCGGGAATCTGAAAGACTACATGCTGGTACGCCCGGTTGACGCGCGCGGTCGGCGCTCGTTGTTTGATGCGGCAGTTGACGGCGTCGCCGAAAACATGCCGACAAGATTGTTCACCGACTCCCTGCCCGCTGCTAAAAAGATGATCGAAGACGGGCAGGCAATGGGACTCTATACAAAACTCGGTTTCCGTGAAGAAATATCCGCAGGAACATTGCGTTTCATACCACTTGAAAACGATTTGCTGGAATCTCTGAAAGTGGGAATCATGATTTCTTCCCGGTCTGGACTGTCTCCGGTCAAGCACGCGCTGGCCACACAGATCGGCAAAACCATCGCAACCTTACAGTTGGACTAAGGGTTTGATCGAGAATGTGGAGGGTCTGTCCCCGATAAGGTCTATCCTTGTGAGACGTTCAACCAACAAGGAGGTGCCCCGGGTCTGGAACGCGACCGCCAGTGCACGTGATCAACGCCAGATGGGCCGATCTGAAACCGATGGAACCGATGACGTATGGTCATGTGTTGCGCCGCCGCCCCCGTCGACGCGGGGGCGCATCACGGATCTCCGTATGGTCTGTGATGCGATCCCGTCTCTGTTGGCCACAGGCTGCCCGTGGCGGGCGACTCCCCTATGTTGTCCGCCATGGACGACCATTCAGAACTCTTTTGACGCGTGGCGCGACACGGGTGTCATCGCCCGCATGAGGGATGCGTTGCGGGCAGGTGCCCGCGCACCGGCGGGGCGTGTGGCATCGCCGACCGCCGCCGGGATTGACAGCCCGTCGATGACGACGACGAAGATGGCGGGGTCATCCGGCAGACATCCCGGATCCGGACGGAGGGCCGGACGTCAGTCTCGAGAGGCTGGAGGCGGCACCGGATATCCAGACACTGTGGGCCGACAGCGGCACCGGGGTCGCCGCACGAAACGGGCCGAAATGGGCGTGCCGGATGTCCTGGAGATCGTCGACAAACCCAAGGGAATCCAGGCGTTCACCATTCTCTCCCGTCGCGGGGTGGTGGAACGAACCTGCGCCTGGATGTCCCGCTGCCGACAGCGGTCGAAGGACTTTGAGCGAAGTCTGGAGAGCGCCTTGACCGGGGCACAACGCGCCGCGTGCCGCTTCCTGATCCGGCAGCGCGCACGCAACGCAAGCACTTGAAAACAAAAAGAATAACGAAATCAAAGGCTTGTGATTCAGCCTCTCAGATTATCAATCGACGTCCTCATCCACCGCCATTCCGCAAATATATTCATTTTGGTCGCAGATATCGGCTCAGCAGCGGCGTGATTTTACCCCACATCAGTTCAAACTCGGACGAGTCATTCAGGTGCCTGCCACGCGATGCCCAGAGATTGCCGGACTGCAAGATTCCTTCACGGGCCTGAAGGCTGGTATATAATTCCCAAATAAATCGGGGTGGTTCTCCGGCATCGTTATCTCACAATAGGGATGGTAGCTTTTATCAGCCAACTCCATAATGATATGCGAAAGAAATGGAATGGCTGTCATTGGCTCGGCAGCGAATTCAGTGAGTGGTTTTGCGCATGACCGCAAGATTTGGCGTGGATTTGTACCGGTTCTGCACAGGGAATAGCCGTGCGCACCCGTGCAACCCTATCGCAAAACCTACAGTCTAAAGCCCGGTGAGAGTTGGTTTGACGCGGCCACGACCGACAAGCAGAGCGAGCACTATGTTCGGGACAGGGAGGACATTGTGGTGCCGGTTGGCGTGTTGGTGGTGCATGAACTGAAAGCTGATGGGGCCGATGATGCGGTGTTCGTGGAAATATAGGGAGGCGGTCGGAAGGTCGAGCTGGTCAATCAGGACATGATCTGTGTCGCCAGGATCGTTGGTGGGATGACTGACATCCTTGAAAACTGTGTTGAGACAGTCAGGATTCTGACACGGGTCTACGAAAGGCGGGGAAGCTTCAGAGGTGTCCCGGATGTCATCGCGATCTTTCCCGATGGGCGGATTGCCGCACGTGAGATCAAGAGGGCGGGCAAGGGCGATGTCAAGCCCAACCAGCATGAAGTCGCTGACACGCTGCGTGATCTGTTCGGGTGGAAGCTGGACTTGGCTGTGGTCGAATGGCACTGCCGGGAATGAACCTGTGGTCGGGGCGGGTGTCCGGGGATACACAGAGACTTTTGATCTGTCCCTGATGCCCTGAATCCTCCACCGCACGCACACTTCCCGCCCAACACCACCCGTCAAACATGACCCCCATTCGCCGCCCCGTGCGACGCGAAAAATCGATTGACACTGTCATCAGGTGGCATCCTTTTCCAGGAAGCGTGCCCAGCCATTATGTGCGATACCCCGGCTCCCTCCAGGCATACTGATCCCAGATGGCGGGATGTCTGTCTCAAACATGTTCATCGCGCCAGAGAATTGTCGGCTCGCGGTGCCTTCTGAGGGCCTTTCTCAAGCGCAAATCGCGGGAGACATCGCTTGAACTTCCGGCCACAGTGGCGGCCATTCCGACAAAGATGCGGTAGGACCCCTTTTGCGTCCAGATACGGATGGCGAGTAAGGAAGGTGTAACAATCAATGTGAGAATTGTTGATGTCGCGAGGCCGAAGACGATAGCGGTTGCGAGTTTGCTCCAATAGGCCGAGGTCGGTGTATCGACAATGTAACCACCTTCAACAATATTGATTGAATAACCAAACATCATGGGAAGAAGCCCGGCAATTGTGGTGATGGATGTCAACAGGACAGGCCGAATCCGCAATTGTGCAGTCCGAATGATGGCTTCAATTTTTGGCATGATGCGGGAATATTCCTGATAAGTGTCGATCAGGACGATATTATTATTGACAACGATTCCCGCGAGCGCGACAACGCCCAATCCTGTCATGACAATCGAGAATTTTTGGCCCATCAGAAGCAGACCGAGCAAGACACCAACCGTCGAGAGAACAATTGCGACGAGGACCAGAACGGCATTGTAAAAGCTGTTGAACTGAGCCAGTAATACTGCAAACATCAATGCCAATGCGGCAATAAAGGCCTGGGTCAGGAATGTCTGACTTTCTTGCTGCTGTTCCTGATCTCCGACCCACTGCCAAAAAACACTTGCCGGCAAGTCTGCTTCATTGGCAAGCCAGTCGGACATCAATGCAATTCGTTCGGTTGGGGTAATCGGCCGGCCTTCTTCATTGAAGAGTCCAGACTGTAGATCGGCGCGTACATCAATGTAGCGATTCTGGTTGAATCGAGCGATTTCACCGATCTGTGCTTCCGGATACCAGGTGATGAAGTTGGACAGTGGGACCAGGCCATTGGACGATCGGACACGCAAATCATCGAGTGTTGACAGATGCCGATCACTTTCCGGGAAACGAACACGGATGGAAATCTCATCTTCGAGTTCTGCCGGGCGCATCGTTCCGAGTTCGATACCACGGGTGACAAATTGCACCATTGCTCCCACGGTCGCAACATCGGTGCCGTAGCGACCCGCTTCTTCAACATCAACATCAATTTTCCAGTCGATACCGGGAAGGGGCAGAGTATCCTCGATATAGTTGATCCCCTGCATATTCCCCATGAACGTGCGCGCTTTTTCCGCGGCGACGAGAAGCTCATCCCAATCATATCCCGTCAATCGCAAGTTCAGTGGTTTCCCGGTAATCGGTCCACTTGAAATAGGTTCAACATCGGCGAAGATGCCTGGCAGATCACTGAGCTGGCGTTGTATGAGTGCTGTGACATCGCGGGCATCAGTTGCGATACCGCCGATTGCCTGCCGATTTGACCAGAGGTCAAAATCGACCTGGACCACACCAATACCGTCAAGCGGTCCGCGTCCAAAAAAAGCCGAATTGAGTCCGCTTCCTCCAGTAAAGGAAAAAACGGATGCGACACCGGGCGCCCCAATCACCACGTCTTCAACTTCCCGAATAATGCGATCTTTTTCGTGCAGACTGAGATTTCCGCGCGCCCGTACATGGATACGCAGAGTTTCCGGTTCGTTGTCAGCAAAAAACTCGACGCCGGCATTATTTTGCCCGTAATAGGTGAAAATACCGACAACCGCTGCAATCACTGTTGCGATGCTGACCAGCGGCATCACCGGATTACCCACCAGGACGGATATCACCGATCCAAAAGGAGACCGCTTCCATCCGGCTGTCACCTGTTTCTTTCGCTCGATTTTCAACGACCCAGCGACCGTTGAAAGCAGGAAGGCACCAACGGCAAATAGGATGGCACCTGGAGCAGAGGCCGCGACCGAATACGCAGGAAGAGGCAAGAAGGGAAAACGGTCCGGCACCAGTGTCAGGATAACCGCGCATACCATGAAGAGAACAATTGTTGCGAAAAGAGCCAGGCGCAGGATGACCGAACGTTGTCTCAAACGGGCAGATATGCGTTCAATGAAGAGGCTGATCGTGCCCGATGCGCTTCCGACGACGGGAAGAAAAATCAATGCGACCAAAAGCGAGGCCGAGAGGACAAACATGACTGTCAATGGCAGTCTGCCCATCCACTGGCCCGAAATACCGGGCCAGAACAATAATGGAAGAAAAGCACATAATGTCGTCGCGGTCGAGGAGATGATGGGCCAGAACATTCGTTTGGCAGCGTAACCAAATGCCTTTCGGGGTGAATCACCTTCTTCCATTCGCCGATCGGCAAGTTCGACGATGACAATCGCACTGTCCACCAACATGCCGACCGCCAATATCAACCCGAACATCACAATGTTGGAGATCGGAATTGACAAGATTGCAAGAAAGGTAAAGCAAAACAGAAATGATGACGGGATGGCGATGCCAACGAGGATGCTCGAGCGGGTTCCGAGGACTGCAAGGACAACGACCATCACGAGCAGCACCGCTGTCAGGACCGAGTTTTCCAACTGGGTGACCATCTCACTGACATTGTAGCTCTGATCCTGCACAAACTCGATATTGACCGCATCCTGCAAAGGTTCAGGCCAGGTCTGCTGAATTGCGGCCACTGTCGCCCGTATCATCAGCGCGGTTTGAATGATGTTGGTTCCCGGTGTCTTGACAACCTGCAACGCAACTGTCGGATCACCGTTATGACGATTGTAAGCTCTCCGATCCTCAAAAGTCAGGCGCACATCGGCAACATCGGCGACAGTGACCAGGCGATCGTCAGTGACAGTCAGGGGTATTTCTCTAATGTCATCAAGTTCTTCGAAAGAAGAAGGAATCTTGACAGAAAAGGCACCATTCTCGGTTTCGACCTCACCAATTGCAACCAGTTGGTTGTTACGACTGACGGCCTGAAACTGGTCGTTGAGACTCACATTATAAGCATCGAGACGAAGCGGATCGATGATGACTTCGATCATCTCTTTGCGCTCACCGTTGAATATCACGTCAAGCACCGGCGGGAGCGCTTCCAGTTGATCCTTGATCTGGTCGCCGAGCCGCATGAGCACGCGGTCCGAGACGTCGCCGGACAGTGCGACCACGATGATGGGTATCTCGGAAAAACTGAATTCAGCTACGGTGGCCTTATTGGCCCCTTCTGGAAACTCGGCTTCGGCACGACTCAACAGGTCACGGATTTCTGCAAGGACTTCAGGTTTGTCGATTCCAAAATCAAAGTTCAGGGCAATACCGGCGTAGCCCTCGGCTGCTGTCCCGAACATTTCGTCCAGCCCGTCGAGTTGGGAAAGTTGTGACTCGAGAGGCTTGACCAGAAGTCGTTCACTATCCTCTGACGAGATACCGGGGAACGTGACTGAGATAAAGAAGGACGGAAATTCAATGTCCGGTGATCCTTCTTTGGGTAACGTGAAATACGCCGTGATTCCAGTGACGATGGCCAAAACCAGTGTCGCAAGGACCATGCGCCCATGACTGAGCGCCCAATCAACGATGCGGGTCACGCTGAACTGTCCCGATATACCACTGTCACGCGCGAACCGTCGATGACAAATTCGTGACCGACGACAATGATATCGACGCTCTCAGGGAGGCCGGAAATCCACACACCATCGACCGAGTCACGAATAATCTCAACGGCATGAAAGCGTGCCGTGTCCTGATCGACGGTTCGCACTCCTAAAATTCCCTGATCATTCAAGGTCAATACCGATTGAGGGACAAGGTGCGCCATCTGATTGTCGGTGGCCACGAATACCTCGGCTGCTGATCCATCACGAATCCTCAGATCGTCATTGTTGACAGTCACCTCGATGCGGAATGTTCGTGTGTCCGGATCGCCGGAGCGGGCGACAAAAGTCACAACTCCCTTCGCTGTTCGATCCGAAAGAAAACGTATCTCCGCACGATCATTTATGGCGATCTTTTCGACATCTCTTTCACTGATATTTCCAGCAATAATGATCGGATCAAGCTGAATAATCGTGGCACACAGCGATCCGGGCTGCAACAGCGATCCGACTTCAGCCGCATCTGACTCCAGATGACCGTCAAAAGGTGCGGTCAAGGTCAGTTTGTAAACCTGTTCCTGTGCTCTCAGATAAGCGGCCTCAGCCGACTGCAACTGGGCACGGGTGGACGCTATGCGACTTTCTGGAGCAAATCCGTCTTTAGCAAGTTGTGTGGCGGTTTCTTCATTCAGCCGCGCCTCATCCAACATAGCCTTGGCTTCTGCCAGTTCCGCTGCGCTGCTTCCGGGATGAAGTTCGCAGATGGTTTCACCATATGTGACAAAAGTACCCTTGCGTTTGGGCTCGCCAATGACAAGGCCACCGGCCTGAGCGCGGACATCGACAACCCGAAGTGCCTCTGCCTGACCACGAATAATGACGCCGGAAGTAATCGGTTTCGCTGTTGTCCGGACAGCAATGACCCGCACTGAGTCGCTGCGCACGTAATTTTCAGGTACGTCACTTTCGATCTCGCTGGCGATTTCCGTGACAACGGCTTGTTCTGCAGGCGTGTCGAGATCATCATCTGCGTCCCACCGCGCGTTGATCTGGTCGACTTGCATGCGAACGAAACTAAGAAGCGCTTCGCGCTCAATCAACAAACCATAGACGGCAGCCGCAGTGATAAGTGCGGTCAAAATTGGAACGATGCGCATGGAGTTGTAGTTTCCGAAACACGAACTGAGACTGTCTGGCGTCACCCATATATTGATTCAAGTACTTTATCGCAATGATACCGGCGATATTGGCGGTCGTTTGTTGTCGTTTGTCACAGAAGACTTCAGTGGACCCGGCTGAGCTTTGGCAGGAAGTCTGACGGGCCAGAGGATATTGAACGCAACATCGCCAATCAACTCGGCCTGATCGAACATGCGGCCGGATTGGATCTGCCGAGCACAGCAATCGTCTTTCCACCCTTCTTGATGGCCGTTTGATAGGCCACAGTATCTATACCTTCTGCAAGTCCGCTCACGACTGTAACGCCGTGCTTGACAAGAGCCGTGGTCAATGACCGGGCACGCGCGATACCGTCGCGGGTTGCTTGACGCGACCCGACAATGGCGACACGCCGCCCTTCGGTCAGCAACATTATGTCACCTTCAGTGAAAAGCTGATCTGGAGCATTCTTTTCTTCGAATTCCGTGAGTTGCCCCAATAGGTCACAGGTTCTGTAAGCCATTCCCATTAGTTATCTCGCCCTCACCCTTTCAAGCTGCTGTCCTTCATCAGCACAAAATCCCCACAGCCATAGGATCTTTGTGGGGGTTTACCCACTTTACGATGCCTGTTTGTCTTGAGCCAGTTCATGAAGTTTCTGCCGCGGCCGTCATTTGTCACAAATAACTTCAGTGGAGGTTGGCCTGTGCGGCCAGTTCCCTGTCGATAGCGGTTTGCAATCATCGGTTTCAGCCCACATTCGTTGCGACTCTCCGGGTGCGGGTGCGGTCTGGGAAACGCTCGTTTTCCCAGATGGGGGTGACACCTCTGGCCCCGCGACGAAAAACAAGGGTTTAAGGGGCTGGAAACTCCATCTGGGCGCATTTGTGACAAATGACATCTGTTGCGGTGTTATGTCAGGAATCTTCTAATCAACCTAAGGCCCGTTGACAATTATCGTGCGGCCACCACGCCGGCCATCAGGTAAATCCC
>JAPOTI010000024.1 GCA_026709265.1 Paracoccaceae bacterium
ATGCGAATCAGGTTATCGCAACAGAGATACAGTGTCAAGTGTGGGCCAGTGACAGCTCCCGGGCTCACCGCTTTCTTCATCCCCGATGAAAGCAAAAGTCAGTCCGCTGCCGGGATTCAAGGCCATCTTTTTCAGCATACGATACCCGGCAATGGCCGCGCATATGCCACCTTTCAGATCGCTCGCACCGCGCGCCCAAACAGACCCATCTTTTATGACAGCAGCGAACGGGTCATGGCGCGGATCATCGTGCCAATGATCTTCCCAGCCCCGCACATGAACGGTATCCGTGTGACCGAGGATCATGAGGTTTGGTCGATCCCCAGGCGCAACAGCCCAGACATTCTCACGGTCTCCCGCGAACTTGTCGCATCGGGTTTTCAGCCCAAGCTCGGCGAGCTGGCCTTCCAGAAATCGGGCAAATAATGTCTCATTCCCGGTCACGCTGGGAATGGCCAGTGCCGCGCGCAGTAATGCAAGATCCGCGTCAGCATCCTGAGCCCGTACCAGACTGTCATGCAGCGTGTCCGCGATCATGACATGGCTGCCTTGAAGGACTCGAGCGCGGGTGGCGGCACGGAAATTTCAGCGCCCTTCTGTCCTTCGGCAAAGAGCGAAATGTGCAAATGGGACAAGGCAATGGAGACGCCACCGGCGAGAGCGGCATTGGGACCAAGCTTCGACGGGAAGATAGTGATATCACGGGGATAGCAAGCGGCGGCATAGCGTTGAACCCGCTGCATCAACTGCTCCTCCGCACCGATGGAACCCCCCATCACGATCAGTGACGGATCAAGAATCGCCACAATCGCCGCTGAGGCCCGGGCAATCTGGTAAGCGACGTTGTCAAGGACTTGCCCTGCCGCCGCGTCTCCTTCGGTGGCAGCCCTGAAGATGGCCGGAACATTGCGGATTTCGCCCGTCAACCCCCGGTACCCGCCGATGATCGCGCCTGTCGCTGTGACGCGTTCCAATGCGCCAATCCTCTGGCTTAGGTTTTCCCGCGGGTCTGCACCAAAAGGCAAGAAACCAACTTCGCCAGCCGCGCCTGATACGCCACGAAGAAGCCTGCCACCCACGACAATGCCAGCACCGATCCCGGTTCCCACAGAAATAAAAACCAGGTCATCCTGGTCGCTGCGATGGTCCATCCAATGCTCACCAAGGGCGGCGAGATTCACATCGTTCTCCACAAGAACTTCGATGCCAAGCCGCTCATTTAACGTCCGGGAAAGGTTGACCTGGTCCAACCCCCCAATATTGGGGGCCATATGGATTGCACCGGTCTTCCGGTTCGGTACGCCGGGGACACCGACAACAGCAATTCTCAACGCGCCGCACGGATCACGGATATCCTTCACAGTCGCCAGCACCATGCGGGCAACCTGTTCGACGACATCTTGGCCACCTCTCTGTTCAGTGGGTTCGACGCGTTCGGCCAGGACATGTCCCGTCAGGTCACAAATCGCAACCCGCACCTTGGTCCCACCCAAATCGACGCTGGCCACGATTGCAGCATCGGGCGCGACCTCGTAAATCACTGCGCGCCGCCCCACATGACCTGCTGTCTGCCCAACCGTGCGCACCCATCCGTCCGCTTCCAGATTTCCTACGATCTCAGAGATCGTCTGTTTGGAGAGACCCGTCAGTTTGGAAACGCTGGCACGTGAAATCGGCCCATAGCTGGCAATCGCCTGAACAACTGCACTCTGAGACAGACGTCGCGAAATTTTTGACTGGGTGGCCACGTTGTCTCCATTTATTCGTTCGGTTACCGAACTTAATGATTTATGCAGGTTGAAGTCAATGCTGAATTTTGCATCTTTTTGTGGATACCACGTGGGGGGCTGCGCATCTGCGCCCCAGTTCCGGGCCTTTCGAGAGATGGTGCCGCCCACAACAAGCCTTCAATTGCGCTTGCATCCTTCGCTGGCTTTTGCAACGTAAAGCGGGTGCAGTCTTGCACTGCACGTTGACGGGAATTTTATGTCGCTGTCCGGTTGAGGGCGAAAGCGAATAGGGGAGATTTTTTCATGACAGTTTCTTCTGAACCGAGATGCGTAGCGTTGGTCGGTCCATACCAAAGTGGAAAAACCAGCGTGGCGGAAGCGATGCTGGCGACCTCAGGGAGAATTCAACGCAAAGGCGAAGTCGTGTCCGGCAATACTGTCGGCGATGCATCTCCTGAATCCCGTAGCCGTGAGATGAGCACCGAGGTCAATCTCGCCAATCTTGAGTATCTCGGCGATCATTGGACGATCCTGGACTGTCCGGGGTCGGTCGAGTTTCAGCAGGATACCCGCAATGCATTGATGGTCGCTGATGTCGCAATCGTGGTTTGTGAACCCTCCACCGACAAAGCCATGATGACGGCACCGATTCTTAAATTTCTCGACGACCACGAAATTCCTCATTGCCTCTTTCTCAACAAGATCGACCATCTCGCTGGAACCAGCGTGCCACAGATGATGGAATCACTGCAAGCGGCCTCGGACCGCCCTCTCATGTTACGACATATCCCGATCATGGAGGATGAATCCGTGACCGGTTATGTCGATCTGGTGAGTGAGCGGGCATACGAATACAGTGCTGGAAATGCTTCTCAACTCACCAAGATTCCCTCCGATATGGCTGAGGGTGAAGCGCAGGCACGGCAAGACATGCTTGAGTCACTGGCTGATTTCGATGACGGTCTGCTCGAGCAACTGCTTGAAGATACAGTTCCCCCCAAGGAGGAAATTTATGGGCATCTGACAGCTGCCCTCCAGGCGGACAACGCTGTCTCTGTCCTCATCGGCTCGGCTCTCAATGATGCGGGGATCCGTCGTTTACTCAAGGCAATTCGCCACGAGACACCAGACGTGGAATCGGTCCGCACAAGACTGGGGCTGGCTCATGGGACGGGCACTGGTGCCGCCGTATTCAAGACCCTTCATATCCCGCACACGGGAAAGCTTTCGATTGCCCGCATCATTGCAGGGGAAATGCGCGACGGAATGTCCCTAAATGGAATACGAGTCAGCAGCATCAGCCGAATGAACGGATATGAACTCGAAAAATGTGCAACTGCAGTGTCGGGCGATGTCGTCGCATTAGGGCGCATGGAGCCTGTCAAGACCGGTGACATTCTGCTGGAAAAGGGCACGCCACCCGAGTCGAACTGGCCGCAACCGCCGCAACCACTCTTCTCCCTGGCGATTCAACCGGAGAGGCGCGGGGACGAAGCCAAGATGAGCGGTGCCATTGCCAAGGTGACCGAAGAAGATCCCTCAATCTCATTGCAACATAACCAAGACACGAAAGAGATACTTCTCTCGGGCCAGGGCGAGATTCATCTGCAGGTGGCGATGAGCCGCCTCAAGAGCAAATACAATCTGAATATCAGCAGCAGTCGTCCATCGGTTTCCTACAAGGAATCTATCAAGAAGCCAGTCTCCCAACATGCGCGGCACAAGAAACAGTCTGGCGGCCACGGACAGTTCGGCGATGTCCACATCGACATCAAACCGCTTCCCCGCGGCAAAGGGTTTGAATTTAACGACGTCATTGTCGGCGGTCGCGTTCCACGCCAATATATTCCCGCAGTCGAAGCCGGGGTGAAGGATTATCTCACTGCCGGACCCCTGGGATTTCCCGTTGTTGACCTGGCAGTCACACTCCGTGATGGCAAATATCATCCCGTCGACAGTTCTGAACAGGCCTTCAAGACAGCCGGTTGGCTGGCCATGCGTAACGGCATGCCACATGCCCAACCCGTCTTGCTTGAACCGATTTTTGATGTTCTGATTTCCGCACCATCGCAATTTACCTCCAATATACAGGGGTTGATCAGTGGGCGGCGGGGACAGATTCTTGGGTTTGACTCCAAGTCAGGTTGGGATCAGTGGGATGAAACAGCTGCCAAACTCCCGCAAGCGGAACTGCAGGATTTGATACTTGAACTCCGTTCACTGACGCAGGGCGTCGGCACATTCACTTGTCATTTTGACCATCTGCAGGAATTGACTGGCAAACTCGCCGGTCAGGTCATTGCTGACAACAAGAAAGACTAAGGCCCGTTGACAATTATCGTGCGGCCACCACGCCGGCCATCAGGTAAATCCC
>JAPOTI010000068.1 GCA_026709265.1 Paracoccaceae bacterium
AAAAGGGGGAGTGGAATCGGAAGGAATCGGCCGCGCGAAGGGGGATTGACCCGCCAGGTCGTGGCCCTCACCGATGCTGTCGGACATCGGATCCGGTTTGGGGTTCTGCCGGGTCAGACCCATGATCTCAAGGCTGGACCTGAACTCCGGGACGATCTCACCTGTGAGATGTTGATGGGCGACAAGGCCTTTGACGCGGATGGGGTGCTGGAGACAGTGGCGGAACGCGGAGCCACGGCGGTGATCCCACCGAAGTCAAACCGCAGCACACCCCGCGATTTTGACCGCGACGCCGATCAGGAACGGCATCGGATTGAGACTGTCTTCGCGACAATCAAGGAGGCCCACAGTCTCGCCACGCGTTCCGACAAGACCCGCGCAAGCTTCGCAGCCGGGATTGACCTGATGGCCGGCGGGGTGGCCGCACGATCATTGTCAACGGGGCTTAGTAGCAACAATTGACAAAAATCTGCCGCAAGTCCCCATCCCAATCATCACGCACGCGATGCAACAGATCATCAGCAAGCGTATGCCCCGAATCAACGATATCGCGGAGTGAGTCGAGAAAATGCACCTCATCCTGAATCATACCTGCCGCTGAAGGGATTGCCCTTTCCCGCAGACCCGCTTCTGCCAGATCCAGTGCAAGCTTTGCACATTCGCCAATCTTCACATCTCTCACTTGGCCTTCAAGCGCAGTCTGGCTGGCTGCTATGCGCAGCCCCTCACGTGTCTCCGAGTCCCAGTTGCGCACCAGATCCCAGGCTTCGTCCAGGACAGTTTGTGAATAAAGGATTCCTGTCCAAAACGCCGGCAAAGCACAGAGGTTACGCCATGGACCCGCATCGACTCCACGCATTTCGATAAATTGTTTGGCGCGGGCTTCCGGAAAGATTGTTGTCAGGTGATCAGCCCAATCGGAGATTAACGGCTTTTCCCCGGGTAAAGCCGGGAGCTTTCCTTTCAGGAAATCACGAAACGACTGGCCGAGAGCATCAATATATCGTCCATGACGATAAACAAAATACATCGGTACGTCCAAGGCGTAGTCAGCCCAGGCTTCAAATCCAAAACCTTCATCAAAGACAAACGGCAACATTCCTGTTCGATCCGGGTCGAGATCACGCCAGAAACGACTGCGTACACTCAAAATTCCGGTATCACGGCCTTCAAAAAAAGGTGAATTCGCAAATAATGCGGTCGCAATCGGTTGGAGTGCCAGAGCAACACGGAGTTTCTTCACCATGTCCATTTCATCGGAATAGTCGAGATTCACTTGTACAGTACAGGTCCGATACATCATGTTCAGACCAAAGAGTCCGGTCTTGCGCATATAGTCTGTCATGAGCCGATAACGCCCTTTTGGCATCAGTGGCATGTCGTGATGATACCAGAATGGTGCCGCACCAAGCCCAATAAATGCTGCCCCCATGTCACGCGCAACATCACGTACCTGGCTCAAATGCTCATTGACCTCGTCACAAGTCTCATGCAGCGAAACCAAGGGAGCTCCGGAGAGTTCAACCTGCCCCCCGGGCTCGAGCGACACATTCGCACCGTCCTTCTTGAGTCCAATCAAAGCGCCGGCTTCGGTCACAGCGTCCCAACCAAACCGGTCGCGAAGGCCCTCCAACAGCGTTGTGATTGAGCAATCGCCATCATAGGCCAGTGGTGCCAGAGTCTGCGTATCAAACCCGAACTTTTCGTGCTCTGTGCCAATGCGCCATTGCGATTTCGGTTTGCACCCCGATTCGAAGTAAGTCACGAGTTGCGAAAAACTCTCGACGGGTTCGCCGCCGGATTGTGGAATGGACATGAAACAGAACTCGAATGTTGCGCTTTTATGCGCCTATATCCTTGCCCTGCCAGGTGCGGCAAGCCCCGGATCTCGTCAGGGAACAGGTGTTGACCAACGCAAGTGCCGCCGTTACCGCGGTTTCTGCCCGCAAAACCCGGCATCCCAAACTGATCCTGACTGAGAATTGCAACCCATCAATTCGTGCCCTTTCTCTGACAGAAAACCCGCCTTCCGGACCCACGAGAACAGCAGTCGCCTGGTCTGCCGCCAATGACGGAAAACCGCAGTCGCTCGTCGCCAATTCATCGCAAAAGAGGAGTTGACAACCTGTTGGCCAGTTGACCAGCTCGTCGTCGAGCGAAATCACACCATCGATTTTCGGCAAACTCATACCTCCGCATTGCTCTGCAGCTTCAACCGCTATCGCGCGGAGACGCCGAAAATTGACTGCGCGCTTGACCGCATGATCAGTCGAAACAAATGTGATGCGGGAAACCCCGAGTTCGGTCGCTTTTTCCACAGCGAATTCCGTTCTCGCCGGCCGCAAGGGTGACATCAACAATCGAATGTTGGAGGGTTTGAACTGAGAGCGAATTTGCCTGATGCAATCGGCTTTCGCCGCGCGCCCGGTCTCAACGAGTTCTGCCAGCCACTCACCGTCATGGCCGTTAAACACGCTCACCCGTCCACCAACTCCCAAACGGAGTGATCGGCAAAGATAGTGTGATTGACCACTGCTCAAAGCGAGCCGTTGCGCCTCAGCAAGCGGTTGTTCCACAAAGAGTCTTGATTTCACAGGTTTGTGGGGCATGTGTCCTTCGGGGGCGGGTATCGGTCAATTCGATGGGTTTGAATCATGTCTTTATTGCTCAGTGGCGTAGCTCTCATGTAGATTTGACAAACAATGGAGGTTCGCTCAGCCGCTTGATCTACCATCCTGAACTTCACTCTTACAAATTGCGCAGTTGAACGCAAAGAAGAGACATTGTAACGGTCAATTGCCTGTTGGAACGGTGCGTTTCCCGCCACTCCTCAGCATGGCTGCAAGGCTTTCCGGATTGGATCTTCTCCACGCTTGAAGGCTTTTGTAACTGCACGCGCTTCTCGGACCAACGAAATGGGCCCACAGTTCGGAATGCGCTGACTTTCCGTCAACATTATTGATCCCGCTCTGTCTGTATGCACGAAACTCCACCAAACCCAGAATCAGAAAACACCCCCGGTCGGGTCGCTGACTCGATTGACGGCAACTGGGTGGACAGGCATGCGCCTCCCTGGACGCGCCCTTATCTGCGCCTCTCGAGAGCAGACCGGCCTATTGGGAGTTGGTTGCTCTTGCTGCCCTGCTGGTGGTCACTCCCACTCGCCATAATGACCACATCAACGGCATCCATTCTCGGTACTTTATGGATTGCCCTGGCCTGTGCCATCGGCGCGATTCTCATGCGTGGTGCCGGCTGTAGTTGGAATGACTTTGCCGACCGAAAACTGGATGCCGAAGTCCGTCGCACACGTTCTCGACCTTTGCCCTCCGGCCAGATCACGCCGATCCACGCGCTTATCTGGATGGTCATTCAGGCACTTCTGGCATTCGCACTCCTGCTAACCTTCAAACCCTTCGCGATCGGGCTCGGAATCGCCGCACTCATACCTGTAGCCTTCTACCCCTTTGCCAAGCGGGTCTCCTGGTGGCCGCAGATTTTCCTGGGAATTGCATTTAACTGGGGCGCCCTGCTCGCATGGGCGGCGATCGCGGGCAAGATTTCACCTGGCGCTTTGCTGCTCTATGCAACAGGCATCTTCTGGACGCTATTCTACGACACCATCTATGCGCATCAGGACCGGGAGGATGACGGATTGATTGGCATTCGGTCAACCGCCCGGCTTCTGGGTACGCACACAAAATTCTGGCTTGCGGGTTTTGCTGTTGCCGCTGTTCTTCTGATGGTCATGGCCATCACCATCGCACTTATTCCCCATACCGATCTGAAAGTCGTGTTGATTGCTCTGGGCGGAGCGATCGTCTTCGGAATCCACCTCACCTGGCAACTTGTCAAGCTCGATATCAGCAACCCAGACAATTGTCTGATGTTGTTTCGTGCCAATCGCGATGCCGGGCTTTTACCTGTAGTTTTCTTTGCGGTGGCCGCTCTGGTTGCGTAATGTCGTGAGTTGATCCCGCCTTCATTCTATTTTCGTAGAGTTTCATGTTTGCTGTCATTTTCCCTCCAATTGCGTTTCTCGTTGCGTCCCTGCTCGCTGCATTCCTCGGTTGGTTCGGCATCCAACTGGTTGAGAATGCGCACCACGAATCCGCGACCGCAATACTTGAAGATGGTGGGTACAGTTGGGCCAGTGCCCGGACCGACGGGTTGATCGTTGAAATTGCCGGAATCGCGCCGAGCACCGATGTCAGGGATGCAGCGCTCGGCAGCTTGCGCGCTCTTTTTGGTCAAAGCAACGTGCATGACAAAACCAACGTCGCTGCCCTGCCGGATGGCCTTGATCAAATATTAAACCTGCAGAAATTAGGTGATTCAATCGAGATTTTCGGTGCCATCATCGGTGAAGATGCACGCCGGGAACTGATCAGTTCATCCCGTGAAAAGTGGGGCGAGAGAGTGACAGATATCACTTTGCAGACCCTCCCGGGAAACAGTCGCGAACACTGGAAAAGCGAGCTTAAATTCATCATTGAAGCCCTCGCCATACCGGAAATCATCCGCATTGAAATGCGCGGCGACGATGTGAAAATGACCGCTGTCGTCAACTCAGAAGTCAGCGAGACTGAGGTCATTGCGAAACTGGACCGGATACAAGCAGATGGGCCTGAACTCGCCTACCAGTTGAACGTGGTGCCCGATCTCGACAGCCCGCCTTTCACATTCAATGCCCAGATCAATCCATCTTCATCACGAATCCTGGACTGCATCATGGAGACCAAGGCCGATCGTGAACAGATTATCGCGACATTGTCACAAGCAGAACGCATTGTCACCGGAACATGCCAACTGGCTTCGGGTGCGCCCGACGAGAATTGGCGTACGGCGATCATCAACGCGGTCAACGCGGTGACATCGTCTGATTCTGTTGAGATTCTGGTGAGTGGACGGGAAATTCGCCTCATGCCTCTCAATGGAGAGACCGATGACAGGCTCCGGTCGGCGAATATCGCGGACGTCCCGCCGGGATACAGGATTGTACGACTGTCACCACCTCCGGACACCGACTTTCAGGCGTCAACAGTCAGAATTGCCAAGGGCGCAAATGGCAATATTGAATTCGACGGTGGATTTCCCAGTGAAACTGAGCGCAAGGCGGCCATTCTGTCTTCATCGTTGATTTTTGATTCAGCTGTCATCGAGGATAACTCAATTGTTTACCGTGACCAGGACGATCCGGATGGCGAATCCATTATTGTCGCCGGTGAAGCCCTGAATCTTCTCTATGCCGGCACCCTGACCATTAGCGAAGACAGGATTGTCATTGACGGTATCACCGACACACCCACGGGTGAAGAGCAGGTCTTGGCGTTCCTGCTGGACCATTTTGACCCGCATATGCTGGACCTGAGAATCCATTATGATGCCAGGATCAATGCACCGCCGGAGCAAATGACGCCAACTCGCTGCGTCACCCTATTCAATGACGTCCAGGCAAAATCACCGATAAAATTCTCCCCGGGTTCAGCGCAGCTTACGACCGATGCGTGGGTGACGATTGATGGATTATTGGAACTTGTTGACGATTGTGCACATTTACCCATTGAAGTCGCTGGCCACACCGACAGCCAGGGGCGGGCCGAAATGAACCAGGAACTCAGCGAATTGCGGGCGCGCGCCGTACTTTTCGCACTGGAAGCCGGGCGCGAACGCAGCAATATGTCAGCTGCTGGCTATGGCGAATCCCAACCCATTGCCGACAATAATACTGAGGAAGGGCGAGAGGCAAATCGGCGCATTGAGTTTCGCCTTCGCGATGATACATTCGGGTACGGATTGTGACTGTGATGATGACAGAGAGTCATTGAAAATGGATCGTTTAACCCTCGCGTTGATGTTTTCGTGCAGTGCGTTCGTGATGTTTGTGCTGGGTTGGACCGCCTGTTGGTTGTGGTTGCGACGACGACAAATGAGCAGGAACCGGCTGAACCGGCAGGAGTCAGAGTCGACTCCACCGGAACCGCTCATTGCACCGCATGTCAAAACGGCCAAAGGCATCGGATCCAGATTTGATGATCCGCTCGCAGAAGATGATGCGACAGAAGATAACCGATAGTTGCCCGCGATAACGGAATGAGGGGTCGCTGAAAAACACGGACTCCACCTGTCACCGTGTGCTGGCACGTTTGCACAGACATTTGATCTGTCCATACGTTGGAGACGTTCAGATGGCTGGGAAAATCGACGCGAAACGGCACTTCGACAAGTGACGTGATTGTCCATCAATATTCCCTAAAGTTCAGAATCCCACTGTCGAAGTGCGTTCTCATCTTCCAACTTGCCGTCAACCCAGGCAGCCGTTCCCGTGCGGAATTCTTTCTTCCAGAAGGGCGCACGGCTCTTCAGATAATCCATCAGGAACTGTGCCGCCTCGAATGAATCCGCCCGATGCGCCGAACTGACAGCGACCATCATGATCTCCTCGCCAATATGCAGTTCGCCAAAACGGTGGATCACAAGGCAATCGGTCACTGACCAACGTTCGCGTGCAGCATCGACCATCAGCGCAACGGCGCGTTCTGTCATGGCAGGATAATGTTCAATCATCAATTTTGTCACGGGATTGTCACCATCTGAGCGAACAATTCCGGTAAAGGTGACAACCGCACCGACATTGCCTGTCTGCGTTGTGAAACGGCTGAGTTCCTGTCCTGCATCAAAGGGTTCAGATTGGATTCTGACAGTCATTCTAGCCACCGGTCATTGGCGGAAAAAACGCCACTTCGCTGGCTTCGCCAACCTGTGCATCAAAAGTCACCAGCTGCTGATCGACGGCAACCCGCAACGCTGCAATATCGGCAAATGCCGCTTCGTATTCCGGGCCCATCAGGCGTAACTCATCGATCAGTTCCATAACGGTCGTGGCACGAGACGAAATACGCTCACGGGGATGCCCGACCCGTTCGCGCACCCATGCAAAATACACGATGTCAATCTGGTTGCTGGTCATCATGGCAGAGCGTGATCACATCGACATTTTCCAGACCGGGCCAGACCATCAATGCACATCATTTTCGATCGCATGGAGCGCTTTTCGCAGGTAATCCAGGCCTGAAATGACGGTCAGTCCGGCAGCAAGCCAAAGGGCAACGACTCCAATGTGACCCGCAATGTGACCCGTTAAACCGGCAGTTGCACTCAAAAAGAGCAGGGTAATGGCCGTCATCTGACAGGCGGTCTTGATCTTGGCCGTCCATGTCACGCGCAGAACTGTCGGATTTGATGTCCCGAGATATTCGCGCATTCCCGATACCACCAGTTCGCGAACAAGAATGACCGCCACCGGAAGCAATAATGCAGCGCGGGCATCGGCGTAGGCCAGCAGAACTGCAAGGGCAACGATCACCATGGCCTTGTCCGCCACCGGATCCAGTGCCGCACCGAGACGGGACTCAAGCCTCATTCTGCGTGCCAATTCACCATCGACAAAGTCGGTCACTGCGCCGATGGCAAAAATGGCAAGGGCGACAAAATCTGCAAGAGGACGATCAAAGACCAGATATGCGACCGGGATCAGCAATGCTGCACCGAAACGGGAAATTGTCAACCAGGTTGGAAGATTAAATCTGGTCATACAAACAGTATTCTCTTGCCCGGCCACCACTGACACAACATGATCCCACGCACGCGCATTGCGGAAATCCTTGTATCTCTTCCACACGAATAATGTCCATCAATATATGCAAATCAGTGTTTTTCACGGCCACAAGGACCACACCACTATCCATGATCGGCGGGTTGAAAATGACGATAAATGGTCTCAGCAAGCGCGTCAGATATTCCATTGACGGATTTAAGGTCATCCAATCCGGCTCGAGCGACCGCTTGCGCCGAGCCGAAATGGGTCATCAGCGCCGCTTTGCGACGGGGACCCACGCCGGGTATCTCCGCAAGCGGTGAAGCGACCATGCTCTTGGCACGTCGGGCGCGATGGGCTCCGATCGCGAAACGATGGGCTTCATCGCGAATGCGTTGGACAAAATACAGGATGGGGCTGTCCTGTCGCAAGGCGGCAACGCGCCCGCCCGGTAAATGAAATTCTTCCAACCCGGCATTTCGTTGCCTGCCCTTGGCCACTCCGGCGAGTGGGATATCGTGTGCGCCGGTCGCCGCCAGGGCTTCACAGGCCGCAGAGACATGGCCGGCACCACCATCAATCAGCACCAGATCAGGCCATTCACCCCCACGGCGATCCGGATCCGCTTCCATGAGCCGATTGAACCGCCGTCCCAATACCTCGCGCATCATCGCGTAATCATCACCCGCTTTGCCAGTGCGGTTGCGAATTGTAAACTTCCGGTAACCAGATTTCTGAAATCCCTCCGGGCCAGAAACGATCATGGCACCGATCTGATGTGCACCCTGCACATGCGAATTGTCATACACCTCCACCCGCCGCGGCGGCGCCTCCAGTTGCAGGAATTCTCCGAGACCTTGCAGCAGCCGGACCTGTGTCTGTGATTCGGCAAGTTTCATCGCAAGAGCATCTCTCGCGTTGCGCAATGCGCCGGCAACCAGCGCTGCCTTTTCACCGCGGACCGGCACCGTGAGTTTGACGCGACCACCCCGATGCTTCGACAAAAGATCTCCGACCGTCTCAGCGGATGCCAGATGATGCGAGAGAATGACCTGCCGCGGCGGCTGTTTGTTGCTATAGAACTGCACCAGGAAAGCTTCAAGAATTTCTGTCTCGTCGGCCCATGAACCGGTTCGTGGGAAATAAGCATGGTTGCCCCAATTCTGATGGGCCCGAATAAAGAAAACCTGAACACATGATTTACCGCCTTCAAAGTGTACCGCCACCACATCGGCTGCATCCACGGTCCGTGGATTGACATTCTGTGCTGACTGGATCTGCGTCAGGGCCTTGATGCGATCGCGCAGGGACGCGGCACGTTCAAATTCGAGGCTTTCTGATGCCGCTTTCATTTGTGTCGCAAGTTCCGCCTGAATCCGGCTCGATTTTCCGCTGAGAAATCGTTCCGCATCCTGCACCAGATCTGCATACGCATTTTCCGTGATCAAACCGACACATGGTGCACTGCAACGTTGGATCTGGTGCAACAGGCACGGACGCGAGCGACTATCGAGAACCGAGTCGGAGCAGCTGCGCAGTAAGAAGACCCGTTGCAATTGTTTCAGCGTCCGGTTCACCGAAGCCGGTGATGCGAAAGGGCCAAAATAGCTGCCCTTTTCACTGCGGCGACCGCGATGTTTCCTGATCTGGGGAAATTTGTGTGCTGTCGTGAGCATAATGCCCGGGAAACTCTTATCGTCACGCAATAGCACATTGTATCGTGGCTTCAGCTGCTTGATCAGATTCTGTTCGAGCAACAAGGCTTCAGTTTCAGTTTCTGTCGTCAGGAACATCATTGACGCTGTTTGCTCGACAACAAGTTCAATGCGGCGGCTATGACCCGTCGAACTGGCGTAATTCCGGACCCTCTTGCGCAGGCTGCGTGCCTTGCCGACATACAGGACCTCACCTTGATCGTTCAGCATACGATAAACGCCCGGCCGATCATCCAATGCAGCAAGATATTTTCGGATCACCTCGATACCTGCTGGCCGTTCAACGGGCTCTGAATTGGCCTCAGTTTCTGTCATGATTTCCGAAGTTTATTCCTCATGTGCCGGATTCCCGAGACTGATATAGTGCCACAGACAATCCTGTGCGGCAAAGCTGTTGGCAGCCTGTGGATAACCTTGTGGATTTTTTCTGATTTGTCACGATCACCTCCGGTTCATAACCCTTGACCAAATTCCCACCAAACTGTCTCCAGTTGGTATTGCAATTCTAACCTTTTGATATTTAATGTTATATTGTGTGTTTCAAATGTCAGATTGCGGGAACTCATGGGACGGATTCTCTTCCGGTCATCATGTGTCAAACCGGTGGAAAACTTTGTCAAATACCCCGCAATGCACGCGTATTTTGCGGGTTTCAGCGAACCGACACGCGTATTCGGATGATTCTTCACCGGCATATGAATGGAGAATCGATTCGGATTCTCATCAACGCAGCCCGATCACGCCTGTCGCGCCTCATGTTCTCGGCAAGTCATGATCAAATTCACCTGTGTTTCCGACTGGTTGTCAAGGCGCTCCGTGCTGTCGCGCGGCAGATTGCCAATTGAGATTTCGGCCGCCTTCTATGCAAATCAGTTGCCCGGTCACCGAAGGGCTGTCGAGAAACATTGTCATGGCTGCAACCACCTCTTCAACATCGGCCCCGCGTCGCAATGGGTTTGATGCACGTTGCCATGCGAAATGTTCATCCGACTGTTCCGCGGCGATGAGCACGGGACCCGGTCCGATGGCATTGACACGGATATCCGGTGCCAGGGCAACGGCCGTCATCTGGGTCAGGGCCCACAGACCCATTTTGGAAATTGTATAAGTGGCAAATTCTGAAGTCGGACGAACGACTCGTTGGTCCACAATGTTGATAATGCTGGAATGCGCTTTCAGCTCGTCACCGGATATTGACGCAGGAGGTGCCTGCTGTGCGAACTTCTGGGTCAACACAAATGGTGCACGCAGATTCGTTTCGATGTGGGAATCCCATCCGCTGCGCCGCGCATCCATGATGTGATCGCGTGAAAAAACCGCAGCGTTATTGACCAGCAGATTCAGCGGACTGGCGAGCAATTCACTGGCAGCCGCGATGAGCGATTCGACCTCTCCTTCACGCGAAAAATCCGCCCGCAGCGCATCGGCCCGGACACCATAAGTGCGCAGTTCAGCAACCGTCTGTTTCGCATCGTCTTCGGCATGACAATATTGAATGACGATATTGAGACCGCGCCGTGCCAATGCGATTGCGATTGCTTTACCAAGCCGCCTGGAGCCACCTGTTACAAGTGCCCCCTCATGCATGTCTCAACACTGCCGCACGAATCTCGCCCACACGATCATGACCCATATCAGCGTCCAAATCCGGCGCGCATGATTCGTTCCTCGGCCACTGCCAGCACGTCTTCGGCAAGCCTGATTCCCAGACTACCGAGTAACCGATTCCTGAGCCCGTACTGGCGAAATCTGATCTTCTCACCAAACATCTCAGTCATGATAGGCGTCAGATGTCCGATTTCGTCAATGAGGCCGAGTTCCACGGCACGTTCACCAAGCCAGAAACGACCGGTAAACACGTCCTCATCATTCAGATGAGAGCCGCGGCATGTCTTCACATGGGCAATGAATTCATCGTGAATCTGTTTCTGCAGGTCACGGATGCGTTCAATATCCTCAGGCTTTTGTGGCAGGAAAGGGTCCAGCAAACTCTTTTCCGTCCCAGCCGTGTAGAGTCGCCGCTCAATTCCCGTTTTCCTGAGCAGTTCATGGAATCCGAAAGAGCCGGAAATCACACCGATTGACCCGATAATGGAACTGGCATCGGCATAGATCTTGTCTGCAGCAGCCACAATCCAGTAACCACCCGATGCGGCGAGGTCTTCAACGAAAGCGTAGACGGGTATCTCGGCCTTGTCCGCAGCGCGCCTGATTCTGGCCCCGATAAGGGATGCCTGCACGGGAGAGCCACCCGGACAATTGACGGCAAGTGCCACCGCTTTCGGTCGTCCGCGTTCAAAGGCGCGCTCCACCAGTCTGGCAAGCACTGCATCATTAATCACACCCTGACGCGGTCGAGACCCGGGCTGGATAATCCCTTCAATGCGCAGCACAGACACCAATGGCCCCCGTCTGCCGAATCGTCGCTTCATCATTCCCTGACTTGCCAATCTGACCTCCGAATCCGTAATCGCTATACGGCGACCCACGGGGCAGTGCCAACAGATAAGATGCTCAGGCAACTTCCTGTATTGTCGGTCAATCGCCGCCAGCGTCGGTCAACACCGACATATGCGATGGGTTAAAGCCACAAAAGCCACAATCGATCCGTCATCTGCCTTGGCAATGACCCGACGGGTTTCAGCGCAATGGCTCGTGTCGAATGATCGGGGCCGATCAATACGAAACACGGCATCCGCGCGTTATGTAATGTCCCGGAAGGGACGCCTATTCAGGGGCCAGCGACCACTCAACACGCCTGTCAGCAGCAGCATTTGCTCTGTCAAAGATCATTGATTAACTGAGGAGGCCATGTCTTTGCTTTCAAACCTGCATGTCGATAATTTCGGTCCGCCGCGCGCGCGGGTCGAGATATTCGAACAGCACTGCCATGTCCCCGATTTTCTTGGATCCCTCATCGCATTCTCTGCGTCACCTGAACTGGAGCGACAGGCAACATGGCTGATCAAGAGATACCTTGAAAAAGACATGGTCACGACACCACAAGAGAGTTCGGCGATCATTGCGCTGCTCGGAACAGTGACCGCATGGGAATCGCACCTTCACCTGCTCCAATCAATACGCCATCTCACAATACCCGAAGCGAGTCAGGAAAAGTGCCTTGCTTCATTGAGGTCCCTGATCCTTCACCGCCGCAATTTTGTTCGTGCCTGGGCTTTTGATGCCCTGCATACACTGGCTGAACAAAGCGAGGCCTGCCGCACCGAAGCGTTACAGGCCTTTTCCCTTGCCCATGATGATTCCGCTGCTTCGGTGCAGGCGCGCATACGCAACATCGTCAAGGCAAATCAAATGTCTTCTGTCTGAACAGCAGAACTGATTGTCTTATGTTCGAACACCCCTATTGGTGGGACGACGGTGCCGCCCCGCAGCCGGCAGAACACGGCAAGCTGCCAACTTCTGTCGACAATATTGTCATCGGTGCAGGACTGACCGGCCTATCGGCTGGTCATGTTCTGGCAAGCGAAGGCAGGTCGGTTCTGGTTCTGGATGCCGCTGACCCTGGCAGTGGCGCGAGTTCACGTAACGGCGGAATGATAGGTGGTGGCTGCAGAATCCCCACACGAACTCTTGTCCAACGTTATGGTTCCGATTTGGTCGCAGATCTGCTCCGGGAACTGCATGTGGATGCAGTCAAATACTGTCTTTCACTGATGGAAAAAGAGAAGACACACTGCGATTTTCAGATGACTGGACGCTATATTGCGCAATGGTTACCCGGCCATCTTGAACATGCGGTCCGCGACCTTGAACTGACCCGGTCGCTGGCACCGGTTGAAGCAGATGCAATTTCGCGATCACAGCAATCCCGTGAAGTGAAGACCGACAGGTATTTTGGTGGAATTCTCTATCGACTCCAGGGCGGGTTGAATCCTGCCAAATGGACTCACGGGATTCGCTGCGCCGCGGAGCGCGCAGGCGCACATGTGCGCGGCAGGACTCCCGTCATGGGAGTTGATCGAAATGGATCACGGATTGCAGTTCGGACGTCCGGCGGCACAATCCGATGCAAACAGGTTCTCATCGCGACCAATGGTTATACTCATGGCCAGTTTGATGACGTCGGCAGAGGCATTTTTGCAGTTCCCAGTTTTATTGTCGTCACCGAGCCGCTGGGCGAAGACCGACTCGGGCAACTGATCCCAAACAATCGGATGATTGTCGAATCCCGTGAGCGTCACTGTTATTTTCGTGCATCTCCCGACAGGCAGAGACTCATCTTTGGGGGTCGCGCCGCGTTGTTTCAGGCTTCAAGCTCATTCACGAGACGTGAGCTGAGGAAGTTGATTCACGGAATATTCCCCGAATTGTCTGATGTGAAAATAAGCCACTGCTGGAAAGGAAACACGGGTTTTACCTTCGAGACTCTTCCGCATCTGGGAGAGAATCAGGGAGTCTTTTACGCCTTGGGCTACTGCGGCGGGGGAAACAGCACGGCACCCTATCTTGGCTACAAGGCGGCCAAGCAGATGCTGGGCAGCGCAGAGGGTCGAACGGCTCTTTCTTGCACCCGATTTACCCGTCGGTTCTGGTACCGCAAAAGCCCCTGGTTCCTGCCGCTTGCCGATGTCGCGTTCCGGTTGCGTGATATCAGATCAGATCTTCAGAATCGCCGGGCACGATCAACCCGCTGACATGACCCGAATGCAACATGGCTGAAACCCAGTTGACCCGGTCATCCGAAGCGATACCCGTTTTGCAGCGAATTGGCACCCGTATCGTCGCCCTGGCCGGAAATGTGGAGTCAGCAACGACGGCTAGACCACCGCGCCAATCTGCCAGGGGACAAATTCAAACTCTCCGAGACCCTGGAGTTCCGACTTGCTGGGTTTGCCTGATGCCACATCGAGCAACAATTGATAAATCTCCTGTCCAACCTCTTCGATCGTTGACCCCCCTTCAAGGATCTTCCCGGCATTGATATCCATGTCATCCTCCATCCGCCTGAACATCTCGGGATTGGAAGCAATCTTGATACAGGGCGACGGTTTGGAACCAAAAGCCGATCCCCGTCCGGTTGTGAATGCCACCAGATTACATCCACCAGCGATTTGACCGGTCACAGAAGCCGGATCATATCCCGGGGAATCCATAAAGGTGAATCCGCGCGCAGAGACGTGTTCGGCATAGCGATAGACCCCACGAAGAGGTGTCTTCCCACCCTTGGATACGGCGCCCAGAGATTTCTCGAGTATGGTTGACAATCCACCAGCCTTGTTGCCGGGCGACGGATTATTATTCAAACTCGCCCCGTTTCTTGCCGTATAGTCATGCCACCAATCAATCCGCTCGATCAGGCGACTGGCAATTTCCGGCGATGTGGCCCTTGCCGTCAGCAAATGCTCCGCACCGTAAATCTCCGGTGTTTCCGCGAGTACACCGCTCCCGCCGATTGCCACCAGTTTGTCAACGGCATGACCCAATGCCGGATTCGCCGTAATTCCCGACCATGCATCTGAACCCCCACATTGCAACGCGACCTTCAATTCTGATGCCGGACACGATTGGCGACTATTCCTGTTGACGATGGGCAGCATGGCCTCAATTTTCTCGATACCGGCTGTCACTGTTCGGGCCAGACCGCATCGATCCTGAATATTGAGGATCTGAAATAAGGGGCCGCTTTGCAATCCGTATGCTTCCAGCAGCCAGTCGATTTGATTGATCTCACAGCCCAATCCGATCATCAGCACCGCGGCGATATTGGGGTTGCGTGCATAGCCCCACATCACCCGCTGGAGAGATTCAAATCCTTCACCACTGTCCGCCATCCCGCATCCCGTACCGTGGACAAACGCAGTCACACCATCAATATTCGGGAAATCTCTCAGTCGACTCTCATCGAAATGTCCTGCGACGCGACGCGCAGCGGTGGCCGAACAATTGACCGAAGACAGGACCGCAATCGTGTTGCGCACACCGACTGTGCCGTTTTCCCGGACATAACCCATGAACTGATCGGTACAGTCGCCACCGGTGGAACCGGGCCCGTCGCCGCCAAAGACATAGTCACGCTGCACGTTGCGATATTCAAGATTGTGGACATGAACATGCTGCCCGCGCTGGATATCCTGACTCGCATAGCCGATCAGTTGGCCATATTTGATGATCTCATCGCCTTTGTGAATGTCACTCAACGCGATTTTGTGACCGCGCGGAATCTGTTCTGCCACATCTTTTTCGTCCGCCTTCAGCGGACGCAGAGCCGTGGCAACATTATCAGTTGCTTCGAGTTGGACTGTTCCCTGCAAGATCTGCCTTTCCGATGACTCAAATCGAACACAGGCCAAGCTATCCCCATTCACCGGCTGACCACAACAAGCTTTTTGGGTGGCGTTGTATCAAATCACACCCTTCTGGTGACAACAAACCATCCCATGAAGACCCGCGAGGTTTCGGCGGTAACGGGTCAACTGTCATGTTTCGGGAGAGGGACGATCAGAAGAAAGAATTGGAAAAAGAGACAGACAAAATTAATATGGAATTGATCGACGGTTTGAACTTGGGTGGAAATCGCGCTTATATTGCCCTATTGTCGGCCACCAGGAAGTTGGTTTGACAGTTGACCGTGCAGGCTTTGCATGCTGTGCGACTGTAGAGGGCAACATGATTGATCCTGATCGGGAGGAAACACGTGGTGATGACCAAGGGATCGATTGCAAATTCACGGTCAAACCTGACCCTGTTTTCCAGTGGGGTAAAGATGAATGTCAATTGGAAAGACCTGGACATGAGATCGAAATTCGAAACCTGTCCATTGGCTTCGGAGACTGACCTCTGATGTCGGGTTCCACTGCACAGCTGGACGCGCCTCAACCGACCGGGCTCAACGGGGCTATTCCCAGGCTTGATGGTGGCTTGCCGCTTGTTGGCCATCTGCGCCGCTTTCAGCGCGATCCGATTTCCATGCTCGTTGATGGTGCAATGGAGCATGGCGATCTTTTTCGTTTCAATGTCGGCCCACTGAAATTTGTCCTGTTTTCCGGGCTCGAGGCCCATGACTTCTACTTCCGCGCCAGCGACGACGAACTCAATGCCAAAGCCTGTTACCAATTCACAGTTCCCATTTTTGGGCGGGGTGTTGCTTACGATGCGACACCGCAAATCTTTGCCGAACAGTTGAAGTTTCTCTATCCGGCCCTCAATCGACGGGCCATGGAAAGATTTGCCAGGATCATGTACGACGAATCCCGTGTTTTTGCAGACTCGCTTGGTCATGAAGGTGAACTTGACCTGCCCCATGAGATGAACGAACTCACGGTCAAGATTGCCAGTCGCTGCCTCATTGGTCAGGAAGTCCGTGATCGTGTCGATACCGGATTTGCCGGAGCCTATCACGAGCTGCAAAATGGCATCAACACCATCGGATTCATCTTTCCCAAACTTCCGACACCGGGACATCGCCGTCGTGACCGTGCGCGGAATCAAATCGGCGATATATTTTCTGAGATCATGGCTTCACGTCGCCGCAATGGCAGTGAAGAAGAAGACTTCATGCAAACTTTGATGGAAGCACAATACTCTGATGGTCGTAGCGTCCCCGACGACGAAGTAATCGGACTGCTGATTACATCGCTGTTCGCCGGACAGCATACCAGCGCAGTGCTTGCGACCTGGATGGGCCTGGAAATTTTCAGATCAGCTGAAACACTGCAACAGGTCCGAGATGAAATGCGTGCAGTCTATGTTGATTCCGGGACAATGTCATTTGAGAATTTACAGCAACAGTCAGACATGGAGAATGTGGTGCGCGAGTGTGAGCGCCTGCATCCGCCACTCATCATTTTGATCCGCAAGGTCCTCGAACCTCTCGTATATAAGGGAAAAGAGATTCCGGCGGGCAGTCTTGCGATGGTCGCACCCGGTGCCTCCCACCGGCTTCCACATATTTTTGCGGATCCGAATCGGTTCAATCCAAACCGTTTCGCGCGCCCCAACTCTGAACTTGACCAGCATCACTATGCCCTGATCGGGTTTGGCGGCGGGAAACATGCCTGTATGGGAAAGAATTTTGCCATCATGCAACTCAAGGCGATCTGGTCGGTCCTGCTTGATCGCTTTGAATTTGAGCCGCTCTCCAGCTTCCCTTCGCCAAATTATGGGAGTTGGGTGACCGGGCCAACACTCCCCGTCCGAATCAAGTATCGGCGGCGGACACAACCGACCGTCTTTGAGTCATGACGGCGCATTCATACCATACGGCAATTGTTGGTGCGGGACCGGTTGGCAGTCTCTGTGCCCTCGTCCTGGCCCAAACGGGAAAACGCGTTGCTCTTCTCGAAGCGAACCCCAAAGCCATGGACCGTCTGGCTGGCGAGTGGTTGCATCCACCCGCCGTGCGGGCGCTTCGCGAGCTCGGGTTTGATATCAACACGCTTCCGGGCAGTACGCGCGGAGATGGATTTGCCGTGTTCCCCGAAGATGGAACTGAACCCATTCTCTTACCTTATGCGGATGATTCACAAGGATTGGTTGTCGATCATGCGACTCTGGTATCGCTGCTCCGTGAAGCCGCTGACGATTCCCAAAAGGTTGACTATATTGCAGGTGCCAGAGTCACCGGAATTGATGGCAACAGCCTAACCTACATGCAGGGAGGGGTGGAAAAATCGCTCAGCGTCTCACGCGTTGTCGGGGCTGACGGGCGCACATCCGTGGTGCGCAAATCGCTTGGCCTGCCCGTGAATCCCACGATCTGTTCGCGAATGGTGGGGGTCACGCTGTCCGGTGCAACGGTCCCCTTCAAAAATTATGGGCACGTGGTTCTGGGCGGACCCGGTCCAATCCTCATCTACACACTGCATAATGGAGATATCCGTGTTTCCGTTGACATACCGCTCGAGAAATGGGTGCCACATGATCGGATTGGTTACCTGTCGGAGTCCTGTGCAAAACTTCTGCCTGGTGATCTCGGTGATGCTTTCATAAAGGCATTGCAATCAGGAGCTTTTCACGCCGCGGTCAACCAATTCAGGCCGCGCGTCACATATGGCAATTCCAGAAAAGTGCTGATCGGCGATGCGGTCGGCCATTATCATCCACTGACAGCTGTCGGGATGACGCTTGGATTTGGTGATGCACAGGCGCTTGCGAAAACAGACGATTTTCACGGTTTCACCAACAATCGGTTTCGCGCCATTCGGATGCCCGAATTACTGGCCATGGGACTCTACGAGGTGTTTGCTGATTACCGCGCGGAAGCGGCTTCTCTGCGCAACGCAATTTACCGCGGCTGGCGATCGAATGAGTCTTACCGTGATCGGACGATGCGCATCCTGGCATGTGAAGACCGCTCTGTCACGACCTTGTTTCTGACGACCTTCGGGACCATCACTCGCGCCTTTCTGCGCGAGATTCCAACACTCTTTCGACGCACGGAATCATCGCGTGCGCGCGCTATCTACACGGCATTGGCCGAACGTCTCTGGTGGTTCACACGCAGCGTCAGAGAGCTGCGCAGGCAAACGCGGCGAGGGCAGGAGGACAGCAGTGCAGTGAATCAGAATCTGTCTCGTGCTTTTCTCTACTCATTATCGTCTGTCACGGTGGAGCCGACGACGCGACGGATCGGTTCAGGGTCAAGGCGGATGGATCTGCAATCGCCCGATGCGCGTTCTGCCCTGCAGTCTGCGACCTCCCGTCTCCTGAGTCTGCAAGGAGTGGACGGGGCGTGGGAAGGTGAGATGGTCTGGTGCCCCATGCTGTCGGCACAGTATGCGCTTTTGCATTGGATTATCGGGCGTCCAATGGAACCGGACCGTCGGCGCCGCCTGTTGCGCAGCTTTGAGCGTAGCCGCCTGACCGATGGAACATGGGGCATGCATGAACATTCAAAGTCCCATCTATTCGTCACGTCACTGGTTTATGTGGCGGCGAGAACTCTGGGAGTCGAACAAGACGATCCTTTGGTTGCGCCTGCACGGGAATTTATCCGCAGCGAAGATGTCACGCGAATTCCCAGCTGGGGGAAGTTCTGGCTCGCCGTACTCAATCTCTATCGCTGGGAGGGGATCAACCCGATTCTTCCTGAGCTTTGGGTGCTGCCAAGAAAACTTCCTTTCCATCCTTCCAAATGGTACTGCCATACCCGGCTGATCGCACTGGCAATGTCAGTGATCTATGCGCAGAAATTCCAGGTGCGCGTCAATCCCCTGGTCACCGCGTTGCGCAGTGAGCTCTATGTCGAGGATTTTGACAGGGTCAGTTTTGCCGCCACCCGGAATCGACTGCGTTTGGGCGATCTGTTCGCCAAGCCCAGCATTTTGCTCAAGGGTACTTTTGGTATTGCCCGTCTTGTTGAGCGTTTTCATGGCCGTCAGCTGCGTCAGCGTTGTGTCGATGAGATGTTGCAACGAATCCGTTGGGAGGTGCAGACGACCACGCATACCAGTATTTCGCCAGTCAGTGGCCTGCTCAATATTCTCTCGTTGTGGCTTCGTGATCCGAACGATACTGACTGCCTGCAGGCACTGGACAAATTGGAAGGGTGGATCTGGGAAGACGAAAACGATGGGGTGCGCGTTACCGGTGCCAGGAGTGCCTCATGGGATACGGGATTTGCCCTGCAATCACTCGCCACCCTTCCCGAATCGATGGAGATCAGGGAGTCATTGAGTCGCGGTGCCAGTTTCCTGCTGGACAACCAGATCAGATTCAGCTTCCCGGGATTTAAAGATGCTTTCCGATCTGATCCGAAAGGCGGATGGTGTTTTGCCGGTGGCTGGCATGGCTGGCCGGTGAGCGACTGCACTGCAGAAGCCGTGTGCGGACTCATCAATGCGTGCGGACAATCGCTGGATGAAACAGTGATACGCAATGCCACGGGCTTCATGCTGCGATCTCAAAATCGTGATGGTGGTTTTGGCAGTTATGAATCGCGGCGATCCACAATCGGCCTTGAATGGCTGAATCCGGCGGAGATGTTTGGCGAATCAATGACCGAACATTCGTTTGTCGAATGCACCGCTTCCTGCCTCGCTGCACTGGCAGCCTGCCGCACGAACTACCCCGATATTGCCGACAATGCGATCATCAACAATGCGATCATGCGTGGCGGTGATTGGTTGCGCCGCACCCAGGGAGCAGATGGATCGTGGCGCGGCGTCTGGGGAGTCCAGTACATCTACGGAACTTTATTCGGAATCCGCGGATTGCTTGCCGCCGGAACAAAAACACATGATGCGGCCATCGGTCTGGCGACACGCTGGCTTCTCGAGCGCCAACTGGACGACGGCGGCTGGGGCGAACATCACAGCGGTTGTCTCAGTGGCAAATATGTGGAGCATCACGAAAGCCAGGTTATACAGACGTCCTGGGCTCTGATCGCGTTGTTGGAAGCCAAAAATCCGGATTGGATTGCTATTTCTCGTGCTGCCAAATGGTTGTTGGAGATGCAGCAGGAGGATGGAGGGTGGCCGAAACAGGATATGGCTGGTGTCTTCTTCCGTACAGCCCTCCTCGATTATGTCCTCTACCGCCAGTATTTCCCGTTGCATGCTCTTGGACTTTACGAGCGAAGGCGGCGCGCGCGGCTGCAGATCGTAACGGCAGACGCGAGTCCAGATAAGCCGGAAGCACTGGCCGCCTGATTGGAACTGCGAATGTCTGATTGATTCATGTCAAAACATGAAATCACTGGCACCGTCAGTCGCAATCGCATAACAGTGTATAGGGTCGTGAAACGAGGCACGAATGACAGCGATTTCCATTGAGAAGCGAAACGACAGTGGCAAACGGCCTTTACGGATTGTGCTTCCTCAGCCACGCGGTTTCTGCGCGGGTGTTGTACGGGCTATCGACATTGTCGAGAAGGCACTGCAGCTTTACGGCACTCCCGTCTATGTTCGACACGAGATTGTTCACAATAAACATGTCGTTGACAGCTTGCGGGAGAAAGGGGCCGTGTTCGTCGAACAGGTCGATGAGGTTCCAGTCGGTGCCGTCGCGATATTCAGTGCGCATGGCGTGTCGCAACGCGTCGAGGATGACGCCAAGCTGCGCGATTTGCATGTCCTCGACGCAACCTGCCCACTGGTGACCAAGGTCCATAACGAAGCCAAACGCTACACGGATCGGGGATTTGAGATCGTCCTGATCGGGCATGAAGGACATCCCGAGATCGAAGGAACAATGGGTCGTGTTGAAGGCAAGGTTCTGTTGGTGTCAACGGTCGACGATGTCGCCGAGTTGCAGCCATCAGACAAGAGCAAGCTCGCTTACATCACACAGACGACACTGAGTGTTGATGACACCGCCGAAATCATTGCGGCCTTGAAAGAGAGATTTCCGGACATCGAGGGGCCGAGTGCGAGCGACATCTGTTACGCGACCCAGAATCGACAGGACGCTGTCAAACAGATGATCGGTGTTTGTGATCTCGTTCTCGTGATCGGCGCACAAAACAGTTCAAATTCAAATCGATTGCGCGAGATCAGCGAAACGCGGGGTGTCACCAGTTACCTGATCAATGATGCAGATGATGTCCAGCTCGATTGGTTTGACGATGTCCACACCGTGGGCATCACGGCCGGAGCTTCAGCTCCCGAGCGACTGGTTCAGGGCCTGGTGGAACATCTGGGTCAGAATTTTGATACGCAGGTCGATAATCTTGACGTCGTCAATGAGAATGTGACCTTTCGGTTGCCAAAGGAACTGCGATCGATGGACAATCTCCATACAGTCAATTGATATGAAGACCGGGAATCAAGGATGAGAAACTCGTGTCATGAATTTGCTCCTGTGGGCATATCAGCAGCTGAAGTTGAGAAGTTCCGGCATGGATGACTGGGCAATAGGTTCTCGGGCCACCTGATATGCACCGATGGGCTGAAAATTTACACCTGGGAAAAAAAAGGGGGGGGGGGCGGTCTTTACCGAAAGGCCGCTTGGTACAACACCAAGGCTCGTTGCGAACAAAAGGTGGAACATAACGACCGAAGTCACGACGCGCATATGGGAATTCTGACCTGCCGTAACTTGAAGCCGTCTATGGGCAGATATTGGTGGGCGTCCGTGTCGCAGATGGTCAACCGCAGCGCGCGCACGCGTAGGGAGCATAATTGGAGCGACGACGATTTCGATATCAGACCGGGTGATTGCCAACTTACGTGAACCCGACTCCGACGGTTTCCTGGTCGGCGCGTCGCTGTTTGCAAAGTTGCCGAGATTTTTCTGGGCCGTCAGTCTCGCAGTCACTGCCATGGCCGCCGGGGCCGAAGAACCGGGAGATTGGGAAGCGGAGACCTGGGGGACAGTGAACACCACAACCCGGTTGTTTTTCGACTCGCCTCTCGATCCGCAGCAATCCCGTCATCATGCCAGTCTCGCATTTGAACCCACTTTGTATATTGAAAACCTGGACGGCCAGAGTTTCACTTTCCGCCCGCATCTCCGGGCCGGGGAAAGTGGGACAAATGCGGCCGGGCTGGATATCCGAGAGGCTTATTTCCTGACCTATGGCAATACCGAGGCTTTCGAATGGGAACTGCGGCTCGGAATTGATCAGGTTTTCTGGGGAACTGCCGAGTCCAACAATCTTGTCAATATCATCAACCAGACAGACTTTGCCGCTGACCGATCCGGCGACTCGCGTTTGGGGCAACCGATGATCCATGGCACCATTGCCGGTGACTTTGGTATCCTGAATCTCCTCGTCCTCCCCTATCACAGACCCAGGACCTTTCCCGGCCGCAAAGGCCGATTGCGCCCGCAGCCGTGGATTTCTGACCGTTCGTCAGATATTCGTTACACACACGAGGATGGCGACAACCATGTTGATTTTGCCGCACGTTATGGCACTACCATTGGATCGCTGGATGTCGGGGTCTCAGCCTTCAAAGGCACCGCCCGCGAACCGACTCTCGCACCCAAAAACCCCACTGCCAAAGTTGAAAATAATGATTTGGGCGCAACCAATCCCCGTTTGCATTGTTATGAAGAATCGGAGTTAGCGACAGGCCTAAGTGTCAAACCCGATCGCCTTTTGCAGTGTTATAGACAAATCGAGCAGGTCGGGCTGGATCTGCAACTGACGCTGGGTGATTTTCTTGGCAAAGCGGAAGCAATCACACGCAGCGGTTTTGAAACGATCACATCTACAAATGATTCCCTCAAGAAGATTGATTACAAATCCGACACGAGTGCTTACAAGGCTTTCGTGATTGGCGGTGAATACAGTTTTTACGGGATTTTTGAATCAGACGCGGATCTGACATTGTTTGGCGAATGGAACCAGGACCAGAGACGGGAATCTGCGACCACTGCCTTTCAGAACGATCTGTTTCTGGCGGCCCGCTACAATTGGAACGATGCCGAAGAGACCAGTTTCACCGCCGCAGTGATTGATGATCTTGATTACCCGACCCGCAGTCTGAGCTTGTTGTTTGAACGCCGCCTTTCGGATTCTGTATTGATCAATATTGAGTCCTTCTGGTTTCTGCGCTCCCCGAATAATCAGGACAACGCTCTTTATCCGCTGCGCGATGACAAGTTTGTCGAGGTCAGCCTTGTCTACGGCTTTTGACAATGGAAACTGCGCGCCAGCTTGCGCTTCGATGATCCATTCTTCAGCAATGTGTCACACGGGTGCGGTTCTGGTATGGCGGAATCTGCAAGCTTCGAGCCTTTGAAAGCATGATCTGGGAGATCGCACGATATTCGCTCAGCACCGATCTGGGACTGAGAGAGTTGATATGGCCGCGCCGCACCCCTTTGGCGATGTCCTCCTTCAGGCACCGCAAATTGATGTTTTGTGACGTTCAATTCACGTAGATGTCGTGCCGTGCACACTCCAGGAGCCTGTCTTCCAGCCAATCGGTTGATGGTGGTGCTGAACCACCGCTCGAAACCCCGATCAAAGGCCGGACGCAAATCATCCGTCGAGAACACGTCCTGACCTTCTCGTTCAGCGCCGCAAGATTTCGTCGTGGATTCTGTGTTGTCGATTCACAGACCGCCATCGCTCAAGCTCCGGACCTCTGGCCGCTACTCGCATCCTGTTTTTCGCAGATTCTCAGGTTGATTGACGCGCCATAACAATCTCAGGGATCATGTTCAGGAAGGCCCAACCCTATCGAAAGGATATTGTGCAGGTCTGGCGATTGCCGTAGGAAAGTGGTCCAATATTTTTGTTTATGGAGGTAACCATGAAAACACTGATTTCATCCCTTGCCGTCGCTGCAGCCGTCGTGGCTTCACCAATGGCGGCCGTGTCCGATGGCCATGATCAACTGAACTATGTCCTTGTCAGCCATGCGCCGGACAGTGACAGTTGGTGGAATACCATCAAGAATGGCATCGCCCTGGCCGGTGAGCAGATGGGCGTGGAGGTGGAATACCGCAATCCGCCGACAGGTGATCTTGCCGACATGGCCCGGATTATCGAGCAGGCCGCCGCCGCCGGTCCGAATGGCATCATCACCACACTTTCCGACTATGACGTCCTGCGGGGGCCAATCCAGGATGCGGTTGCCTCGGGCATTGATGTCATCATCATGAACTCAGGCACCCCCGAGCAGGCCCGTGAAGTGGGTGCGCTCATGTATGTCGGGCAGCCGGAATATGATGCCGGATTCGCCGCCGGTCAGCGAGCCAAGGCGGACGGCGTCGGATCGTTCCTGTGTGTGAACCATTACATCTCATCACCATCCTCGGTGGAACGCTGCCAGGGATTTGCAGATGCCCTCGGCGTCGATCTGGGCGACCAGATGATCGACAGCGGACAAGATCCAGCGGAAATCAAGAATCGGGTGCTGGCCTATCTGAATGCCAACCCCGATACCGATGCGATCCTGACCCTTGGCCCGACCTCGGCCGATCCCACCATCCTCGCACTTGAGGAAAACGGCATGGCAGGCGATATCTACTTCGGGACATTTGACCTCGGCACCGAGATCGTCAAGGGGATCAAGGGCGACGTGATCAACTGGGGGATTGACCAGCAGCCCTTCCTGCAGGCCTATCTGCCTGTGGTCGTGCTGGCCAACTATCACCGCTATGGGGTCCTGCCGGGCAACAACATCAACTCAGGTCCTGGCTTTATCACCAAGGATGCCCTTGAGTTGGTGGAACAATATGCTGGCGAATATCGCTGAGCCCGGCAACTCTTGTTGAGAGCATAACCAGTGGGCATCCCGCACCGGGTTGCCCATCTTGGTCCGGATCTGTCTCTGCACAGATCATATCATTGTAGGGTTGGGAATAGCTGAGTGATGGCGGGAACAGACGAACGCATCAAGGAGATGTCGCCGCTGCGGCGGGCGCTCATCCGGCCTGAGCTTGGTGGTATTGTCGGGACAATCGCTGTCTTCACATTCTTTTTGTTGACGGCATTCGACAGCGGGATGTTCAACGCCCAGGGAACGCTGAACTGGTCGATTGTCTCGGCCCAGTTCATGATCATCGCCGTGGGTGCCTGCCTGCTGATGATCGCGGGGGAATTCGACTTGTCCGTGGGCTCGATGATCGGGTTCTCCGGCATGATGATTGCCATATTTTCCGTCACCCTGGGCTGGCCGGTCTGGCTGGCCATTCTCGCGACCTTTGCCATGGCCATCGCCATCGGGGCCCTGAACGGGTTCATTGTGATCCGGACCGGGCTGCCGAGTTTTATCGTGACACTGGCCTTCCTGTTCATCCTGCGGGGGTTCACGATCTATCTCCCCCAAACCATTGAGCGGAAAACCATCATTGGTGGCATTCGTGAGGTTGCGGAGGGTGATTGGCTGGCGCCGGTCTTTGGCGGCAAGATCCTTCAGGGTCTGTTTACCTGGCTCGGTGAGGTTGGACTCCTGGCCACATTCGAACGTGGCACCCGGGCTGGCCAACCCGTCGTGGACGGCGTTCCGATGCTGATTGTGTGGGCCATCGCTCTCGTCATCTTTGGCCATATCCTGCTGACCAAGACCCGTTTTGGCAACTGGATCTATGCCGCCGGCGGTGATGCCCAGGCGGCCCGCTACGCCGGGGTCCCCGTCAACCGGGTCAAGATCCTGATGTTCATGTTCACGGCCTTCTGCGCCACGGTGTTCGCCACCTGCCAGGTGATGGAATTCGGCTCGGCAGGTGCCGACCGGGGGCTTCTCAAGGAGTTCGAGGCCATCATCGCCGTGGTGATCGGCGGAGCCCTCCTGACCGGTGGCTACGGTTCAGTGATCGGGGCCGCCCTCGGGGCCCTCATCTTTGGGGTGGTCCAGCAGGGACTCTTCTTTGCCGGTGTCGAGAGTTCCCTCTTTCGGGTGTTTCTCGGTGTCATCCTGCTCGGTGCCGTGATCCTGAACACCTACATTCGGCGCCTGATCACCGGAGCGCGCTGACATGACGGACACTGGCGCGCGCGCGCCCATCATTCGCATGAAGAACATCGAGAAACACTTCGGCAATGTCATTGCGCTGGCCGGCGTCTCGATCGATATCCACCAGGGAGAATGCCATTGCCTCCTTGGCGACAACGGGGCAGGCAAATCCACCTTTATCAAGACGATGAGTGGAGTCCACCAACCCACCCATGGCGAAATCCTCTTTGAGGGTCAGGTCATGGAATTTGCCGATCCGCGGGATGCCATCGCTGCCGGAATCGCCACGGTCTATCAGGATCTGGCCATGATCCCGCTGATGTCCGTGGCCCGGAATTTCTTCATGGGCAATGAACCGATCAAGACCCGTCTGGGTATTCCGTTCTATGACCGGGAGTATGCCGACCGGGTGACCATGGAGGAGATGCGCAACATGGGGATCAACCTCCGGGGACCCGACCAGGCCGTGGGAACCCTCTCGGGCGGAGAACGCCAGACAGTGGCCATCGCCCGCTCGGTGCATTTCGGTGCCAAGGTTCTCATTCTCGACGAACCGACCTCGGCGCTTGGTGTCCGGCAGACATCCAATGTGTTGGCCACGATCGACAGGGTCCGCAAACAGGGCATTGCCGTTGTTTTCATCACCCACAATGTCCGCCATGCCTTGGCAGCAGGGGATCGGTTCACGGTTCTGAACCGCGGCAAGACCCTCGGCACCGCCAAACGGGGTGAGATCACCCCCGATGCGCTGCAGGACATGATGGCCGGCGGTCAGGAACTCGCTGAACTCGAAGGGTCGCTCGGCGGAACGATCTGACCCCAAAGGTCCTGATCCTGGTGGCCTGGATCTTCGGGATAGGGATTATACACTCGAGTTGACAACCATCAAAATACCTAATGGGCCCAACTGACCCACAGACGGCGACACGCCCATGCCCATCTCTGGGCCAACGGCAAGCACCCGCCTCTCATCGCGGCAACCTGAATCATTGACCTCACATAACAATGATAACAAAACCAAGCCCTATGGGAATCGCACCACGTCACATTGCATGTTGTTCCATTGTGACAATGTCAGTGTTAAGAGGTGACTCGTCTGAACCTAATTGCATTGGAACATCAGGGCATGGCCAAGTATCCGACTTCATTTGATCGCGAAGGATTGCTGAAATGCGCGCGCGGAGAATTGTTCGGCGCGGGAAATGCCCAGCTTCCTCTGCCCCCGATGCTGATGTTTGATCGTGTCACCGAGATTTCGGACAACGGCGGCAAACATGGCAAGGGCCACGTGATTGCCGAACTCGATATTCACCCCGATCTCTGGTTTTTTTCCTGCCACTTTCCGAATGATCCGGTCATGCCGGGATGCCTGGGTCTGGACGCACTTTGGCAGTTGACCGGTTTCAATCTTGGCTGGCGTGGCCTCAAGGGTCGTGGTCGGGCGCTGGGCGTGAATGAAGTCAAGTTTACAGAAATGGTGACACCAAGCCGCAAATTGCTGACATATATTGTGGATTTTACCCGCGTCATTGAACGAAAACTCAAACTTGGCATCGCTGATGGTTGTATGCTTGCGGATGGACGTGAAATCTACAAGACAGCAGGAATGAAGGTCGGCCTTTTTTCGGCCTGAGTCAATGGAGACCAAAATGCGGCGCGTGGTTGTCACTGGCATAGGTATCGTATCACCAATCGGCAACAACCAGGAAGAGGTTCTTGCTGCGCTGAAATCCGGCCGGTCAGGCATCACGTTCAGTGAAGAATATGCCGAACGGAATTTTCGCAGCCAGGTCCATGGCATCCCGTCAATTGATTTGACGGACCATCTGGACAAGCGCCAATTGCGTTTCATGGGTGCAGGTGCCGCCTACAATTTTATTGCAATGCAGCAGGCCATTGCCGATTCCGGACTCGCAGACAATGAAGTCTCCCATGAGCGGACTGGTATGGTGATGGGAAGTGGAGGTCCGTCAACATCCAATTTCTATGTCGCACATACCGCAGTTCGTGAGAAAGGCAGCCCGCGACGCATGGGGCCATTCATGGTGACGCGTTGCATGTCTTCGACCAACTCCGCCTGCCTCGCGACCCCTTTCAAGATCAAGGGTGTCAATTATTCCATCACTTCCGCATGCGCGACATCGGCACATTGTATTGGCAATGGGGTGGAGCAGATCCGGTTCGGGCTGCAAGATATTGTCTTCGCAGGCGGGGGTGAAGAAGTCGATTGGACTCTGTCGTGCTTGTTTGATGCGATGGGTGCCATGAGTTCAAAATATAATGACACGCCCGAAACCGCTTCGCGACCGTTCGATTCGACTCGAGACGGATTCGTGATCTCGGGAGGCGGAGGTGTCCTCGTCCTTGAAGAGTTGGAACGGGCACGGGCACGTGGCGCAAAGATCTATGCGGAAGTGACAGGCTACGGTGCCACTTCAGATGGTCATGACATGGTGGCACCATCCGGTGAAGGTGGTGAGCGTTCGATGCGCCTTGCAATCGCACAGGCCAGTGGTCACAAGGTGGATTATATCAATGCGCATGGCACGTCGACGCCCGCCGGAGACGTCGTTGAAGTCGAAGCTGTCAGGCGTGTATTTGATGGCCAGAAAAAGCCCCTTATCAGTTCCACCAAATCCTTGACAGGGCATTCACTGGGGGCGACTGGCGTTCATGAAGCGATCTATACACTCCTGATGATGCAGGGACGTTTTCTTGCGGCTTCAGCGAATGTCACCAGTCTTGACCCGGACATCGAACCTGATGAAATCATCACCCAGGTCAGAGAAGATGTGGAAATTGATACGGCACTTTCAAACAGTTTCGGGTTTGGGGGGACCAACGCCACACTTGCTCTCAGTCGTTATGATACGTGATCATTGCCTGATCTTCTGAACAATCGCCGCGGCTTGATCGTCGGCATCGCCAACAACCGCTCAATTGCGTGTGGGATAGCACGGGCCATGCATGCCGAAGGTGCATCACTCGCTCTCACTTATCAGAATGACAGTATCAAAAAGCGGGTCGCACCTTTGGCTGAGGAATTCAGTGCAGAGATTTTCGAACGTGCCGATACCGAAGATGCTGAATCCCTCGACCATTTGTTTTCCCGCATCGAGGATGTCTGGGGAAAGCTCGATTTTCTGGTTCATGCGATTGCTTTCTCTGACCGCCATGAACTCACGGGTCGTTTTGTCAATACCAGCCGCGAAAATTTCAAGACCTCGCTCACGATTTCCTGTTACTCGCTTATTGACCTGACGCGGCGGGCATATCCATTGATGCGTGACGGAGGAACGATACTGACCGTGACCTTTCAGGGATCAAATCGGGTCACGCCGTATTACAATATCATGGGCGTCGCCAAGGCGGCCCTTGAATCCTCAGTGAAATATCTTGCCAATGATTTGGGGAAGGATGGTATTCGGGTGAATGCAATCAGCCCCGGTCCAATGAAGACACTTGCAGGCGCAGCCATCGGCGGTGCCCGCAAGACCTTCCGCCATACTGAAACCAATGCTCCACTCGGTGCCAATGCGACGCTTGAAGCCATTGGTGGAGCAGCTGTGTTCCTGGCATCAGATTATGGGGTCTGCACCACTGGTGATATCATCACCGTTGACGGTGGTTTCCACATACTCGGTATGCCGCAACCAGACAATCTTTAGATATTTTCTGAAGAGCTGTGAGCTACCACCGACGGCATTCCTATTGAACAGGGTCACGCATGTATAACTTCCGGGCATCAGACGGAACGATTCTCGCCTATCGCGATTTGGGGTGCGGCATTCCCGTGCTGTGTCTGGCCGGACTGACACGAAATTCCAGCGATTTTGTTGGGCTCGAAAATTCATTCCGTGACACCCGCCTGATCATGATGGACTACCGCGGGCGGGGCGAGTCGGATTGGGATATCAACTCGTTGGCCTACACCACCGAGAAGGAAGCTGATGATGCATTTGAATTGCTTGACCATCTCGATATTGATCGGGTGCATATCATTGGAACCTCGCGCGGTGGGCTGGTGGCCATGAAGATGGCCACAATTGCACGTGGGCGTATCGACGGAATCCTGTTCAATGACATCGGACCTGAAATTGAAACCGCAGGTATACAGCGCATTTTTGACCATCTCGGTCGCAATCCTGAATATCAGAATCTGGAAGACGCTGCGAAGCAATTGGCTTCCATTGCTCACGGCTTTCGCGATGTCTCCATGCGCCAGTGGCGGCGTGAAGCCGAGAATCGGTATCGCTTCGCCGGATGTCGGCTCAATATCCGTTATGATCCGGGATTGAGATGGGCGTGTATTCATACGGCAGCTCTGCAGAATCTGGACTTATGGCAGGAATTCAAAGCACTGAACGGCATGAACCTGGCATTGATTCGTGGTGAAAATTCGGATGTCCTGTCGTCAGAAACGGCTGCCAATATGCAACTGGCCTGCCCGGACCTTATCATCACAACTGCGCGCAATCGTGGTCACTGCCCGTTTCTTGATGAACCCGAATCACAACAGGCGATCGCACGTTTCCTTGTCGCCAGGTCTTGATCATGGGACCATGACCAAGATGAAAATTCACCTTAGCTCCAACCTCAAACTGTCCCGTAAACCAGGACCATCCCAGAGGTTCCTGGAGATCGAAACCAGGCTGGCATTCCGAACAAAATCGAAACCCCAGATGACACCGCTGGAACACGGTGTTTAATTTCGCCTGGATCAACCGGACGCCCATGACGGAGTTCCGATGAATGGTCAATCACAGCGAACAAAAACATTTCGGGATCGTTTACACGCCGAGGCCGGTAGTCGAGTTGATGCTTGACAAGATTGAGTCCTGGGATGGCGTTTCGGTCTGCGACCCGTCATGTGGTGACGGGCAGTTCCTGGTCGCTACGGCCGAGCGTCTGTGTCAAAAGATTCACGCGGGTGTGGACCCACACCCATATGAGTCGACATTGCAGCGTCTCACGGGCCTGGACATTGACGAGCAAGCACTCAACATATGCCGTCGCCGGTTAAACCAGGTTGTCGAAAAGGCTGGTTGTCAACCCGTCAATTGGAATCTCATCAGAGTTGACGCCCTCGACCGAAACAAATGGACAAGCTTGGGTCCCTTCGATGTCGTCATTGGCAATCCCCCTTATGTTCGCATTCAACATCTGGAGACCCGTCGGCGACAACGTATTCTCGAGGGAAACTGGAGCTGTATGAAAGGATGCGCGGATCTGTATATGTTGTTCTTCGAGATGGGTCTGCAACTGGTCAGATCGCACGGTTCACTCATCTACATCACCCCAAGTTCGTGGATGAACAATAGCGCTGGAAAGCCGTTGAGGAATCTGATTCGAGACCATCACGGGCTGGTTTCGATAACGGATTTCGGGGGTCACCAGATATTCTCTCATGTCACAACATACACCGCGATCACACATATCAAGGTCAAGGCCCCGGCAATCAACAGGGCCAAGGGCTGGGCCTGCACGGGTTTCACAAATGGACGCCCCAATTTACGCCGGGCGACCATCTTCAAAAATCAGAATGGGTTGAGAGTCATGTCTCACCAGGATGCTGTTTATTTACGGCGCCTGACAACCCGCCCCAAGAGACTCCGCGATCTTGCCGACATTCATGTCGGCATTCAGACTCTTGCCGATGATGTCTTTGTTCTGGGTGAAGGAAACCTGGACATCGAACCCGGAATCACCAGACGGATTGTAAAGGCGAGCGTAATGAAAGATGGCAAAGACAGAGCCAGACGACGCGTGATTTACCCTTACAATGATGGACAACTCATCCCTGAAAGCGATCTGGCAGGACAATACCCGAAGGCATACGCTTATCTCATGCAACACAAGCAACAATTGCTGCAAAGGGATAAGGGAAGCATTGATCCGGCGAAATGGTATGGATTTGGGCGGGACGTCTCCATCCTGTCCGGCTTTGGAGAGAAGATACTGACATCAGGTATGAATGCCGCACCCAACTTCCAAAAGTGTTCTGACCCTGAATCCCTGTTCTACAGTGGCTATTGCGTCAAACCCAGGCCCGGCGTACCCATTGACGTGCTACTCGGGGAACTCAATGGCGCCGACATGGCCCGGTATATTCGTCTGGTATCGCGCCCCTTCAGGAATGGATGGTTTTCCTATGCCAAAACCTACATTCAAGATTTCCCGCTCTTGGAGCTATGCCATGCCCGATGAAAGACAGCCCGCTCAACAATGCTGACCCCCCCCCCCCCCTCGCCGGTAACTCACGATGCGTGAACGCCATGCAGGCCTCAGACCATGCTGTATGGACCATCATCCTCGCTCCCAGGCAAAACCCGTTCACTTTCACGGATGTGTTATTGTGGCGTTGATGGGTTCGCTTGGGGACGGGTTCGTCATCGAGGGATCAACAATACCGACACGAGAAAATCAAAGTTGACGGTATGTATGATCCAAAAAGATTCATGTCGGAGTCTGCCGAGACGATCGCGTGATGGGAGTCATCAGCATAAAATTCACCCTGTCCAACTTTCGCCAAAACGCGAACAATGACTTCTCCCCTTGTTTGGCCGCTCGTTGCCGTGCGGGCGGGTTCGCTGGAATGCCTGTTGGGAGTGGTTCTCGTCTGGCGGATTTGTGAATTTTCAACCTGTTGACAACGCGTGGTTTTCTGAATCCTGATGGCGTGCGTTCTGATGATTTGGCGGAATCCTGGGAAAAATCGCGGGATTTGACCCGATCGGGGTGGAGTCGTTGGGTCTGTCTGCCGGATCAGGTCGCGTGTTCCGAGATAAAAACTCTCCATGATGGAGACCCCTGAGACGGAACACGCGGATGACCCATCGACACTCTGACACCCCTGTTGCCAGGACCGATCTGGACAGGGTGCAGGTGCGGCAGCGGGTCGTGGACACCCTGCAGGCCGCGGCGGCGCAGTTGCCGGACACGGGTCTTGTGGAGGATCTGGTGCGTCTGTTGTGGGAGGATCCGCATCAGGCCGAGCTTGATCTGCGTGATGCGGTTGCGGGTCTGGCCCGTGGGTTGTGGGGTCCGGCCTTTGCGGCACGGGATGATCATGGGGATCGGGTGCAGATTGATGGCAAGAGCACGCGCCAGGTGGCGGCCTCACCGGGTCAGGCGACGACCCTGTTCGGGACCGTGACCTTTCCGCGGGCGCGCACTCGCCCGTCCGGTGCGGGAGCATCGGTGGTGCCGACAGAGCCGATTCGGGGTCTGACCCCGGGTGGCATGACACCGGCGACCGCCGGTCTCTCAGCCGCGATCATGGCGCGCCTGCCGGCACGCGATGGGGCGGATCTCTGGCAGCGGATCTGTGGGGCGGGGCCCGCAACCCGTAGTCTGATCCGGCTGACGGCAGAGGGGGGTCAGGAATTTGAAGATCAGGCGGACGATCTCCTCGCAGAGATACGGAATGACGAAGATTGGCATGATGATGCGGTGGCCCTGCGGGTCTCGCGGGATGGCACGATGCTGCGGATGCATGAAGACGCGTGG
>JAPOTI010000135.1 GCA_026709265.1 Paracoccaceae bacterium
GCACGCCCCGCGCCAGGGCCGCCTGACGATTCGCCAAAAGCAACAGATCAGGAATCAATCAGGGTCCAAACCCAGCCATATGGGAATCACTCCCTGCCTGTTGCCCAATATTGACTCTCAAATGTGAATATGGCATTGACATTGGCAAGACATAGAACCTGCAGCAACGCCACCTGATTGCTGAATCAGGCGGTTTGGAATAGATAGCCTTTCATCATCGGCATCTCTCTTGTATCGCTGTCATACGATTTGATTAAGGTATGGTTGTGGACAATTCTCAAATTCCCCCGAAATCAGACAATCCCGTATCTGTCACCGGCTCTTCCGGTCATTTCGGGGCAAATCTGATCCGGCGGCGGCGGCAGGATGGGCAGCGGGTGCGCGTTTTTGTACGGCGGCAAAACATGACAGGAGCGTGGCTATCAACCGGCATCCATTCGTCGCGCAGCGGGTAATGCCTATTCGTTTCATCACGCGCGTGGAGTGGTCACCAATCCAAGCGCAAAGCCACCGCGCAACACGGATCATGATGAGGGCATGTCAGACAAGCGTAACGTCTGATAAATTACTTGATCGGAGACTGATAAATTGAACAAGATGACGACCAACGGACCACCGCGCTTTGAAGAGGCAGCCAACCTCCGCCAGAAGGCTCGAGCCGCCGGCATGGACCCAAATTACTGGTACCCGGCGGAAGAAGTGCGCAATGTCAAACCCGGAACAGTGACAGAAATCGTGTTTTGGAAACGCTCTATTGCCTTGTTTCGTGGAGAAGATGGCGAATTTGAGGCCATGGAAAACCGCTGCGCACACCGTCAACTCAAACTCTCGCTCGGGCATGTGGTCGGTTGTCGGCTGGTTTGCGAATATCATGGTTGGGAATATGGCGGAAAGGATCGTCCTCCCGGTGTACCCTTTGATCAGGGGCGAAGCTTCCCGGCGTTGGCACTCAGAACCTATCCTGTCAAAGTTCGTTACGGGCTCATCTGGATTTTCCCCGGCGACAAGGAAATGGCTGAAGTACGTAAGATTCCTGATATTCCTGAGCTTGAAGGCTCCAATCGCTGGACATGTATACCCCTGCGTTTTCAATGGTCAGCGCATCACTCCATGGTGATCGACAATGTCAGCGATTTCACCCACGCCCATCTTCACCGTCGCTTCAAACCATTCGAAGATGCCACCCTGACCGAATATGAGACGGTCGGCGATAATGTGCATCTCGCGTATGACACGCGGGTTGGACGCGGCCGAGTCTCCGGTTTGTTTGTTGACCACAAAAAGCTGAACACCAATCATATGAAGCTCTGCTATGAATACCCGTATCAGTGGTCGAATACTGACAATGCGATCAAACATTATCTGTTCGTGTTACCGATGAATGAGCGAACCTCACGGGTGTTTTTCCTGTTCTATTTCAAGGCCCTGAAGATTCCATTTCTGCCGATTCGGATACCGCGTATCGCCATGAATACCCTGATGCGCATTTCCAACCGTCTTTTGATCGTCCCGCTTCTCTCCGAGGACAGGTTTGCCTTGGAAGCGGAGCAGGAGGGTTATGAAAATCACTGGAACTCTTTTCCTGTTGAAACCAATCCAGTTGTCAAAGCGTTTCAAGAGGTGACCGTGCGCAAGTGGAACGAATATCTGAGCCGGACGGCAGAGGCCGCCGCCGCCCAAACCGCCAAGCGTGCCCGACCCCACTGAGCCGTTGCCAGTCATGTCAGGAGAAATGCTGCTGTCCGCGGCAATCGGGGGCCTGGCCTTTACGATCCTGCTGTTTGTTGCCTCCGTTCTTCTGCCTGGGAAGCGCGCCACCGGACCGGATGCTGATGGCGGTGAAAGGGTCTATTGTCTGAACGGTTTCGTCATATTCCTGCTCACTATTTTTGTCGTGGGGTTGGCTTACATCTTCGGCTGGTTTTCTCTGTCCTGGGTGCATACGCATTTTTTTGGTCTTTTCGCCATTGCAAATCTGTTCGCATTCTCATTTCCTCTATGGTTTTACTTTCAAGGGCAGCGCCAGCGACGCTACCCACACGGCTTTTTGCATGGCTATTTTTATGGCGTGGATGCATCCCCCGTCTGGTGGGGTATTGACCTCAAGTTTTTCAGCTACCGACCTTCACTCATAGGATTAGCCCTACTCAATTTGTCATTTGCGGTGGTCCAGTACGAAACGTACGGCGAAGTCAGCCTCGCCATGGCTCTCTATCAGGTCTTCACATTTGTTTATGTGCTCAACTACTTCCAGTTCGAGGATGGGATGATCCATACATGGGATATCATCAGTGAACGATTCGGGTGGATGCTCGTCTGGGGCGACTATGTATTGGTTCCATTCTTCTACTGCCTGCCCGCATGGTTTCTGGTCGATACCCGGGTCACATTGTCTCCTGCTGCTGCCGTCGCCATTACAGCCCTCTTCGCCTTCGGGTTCTGGTTGTTTCGTACAGCCAACCAGCAGAAACATGACTTCAAACACAAGCCAAAGGCCTCGATCTGGGGACGCCCCGTTGAAACACTTGATGGAAAATTGTTGATCTCTGGCCTTTGGGGCATTGGACGCCATCTCAATTATACAGGGGAAATCTGTGTCTATTTCGCATTTGCTTTGACAACGGCATTTTCCTCCTGGATACCGTTTCTGCTGCCAGTCTGGCTCACCATTCTGCTGTTGCATCGCTCCGTTCGCGACGAACGCCGTTGCCGCAAAAAATATGGTGAATTATGGGACCGCTACAGCCAGAGGGCGCGTTTTTCCATGATCCCTTTCATCCACTGATCTCCCATCGTCATTGCATTGATGTCATATCAAAGCGTGGGGAGTGGTTCTCGTATGGCGGAATCGTGAATTTTCAACCCGTTGAAAACGCGTGTTTTTCGGAATCTTGGTGCCAATCCCCCGACGGTCGGCGCCGCCGCACGCCCCGTCTGCACATGGGTGCCATGCCTCCATCATGCGAGCGATGACACCCGTGTCGCGCTACACGTCAAAAGAGTGCTGAATCGTCGTCAATGGCGGACACCATTGGGGAATCGCCCACCACAGGCAGCCTGTGGCCAACATCTATGGGATTGCATCACAGACCGCACGGAGATCCGTCGTGCGGCGACACCCATGACCATTTGTCATCCGTCAAATCACTATCACCTCACCCCGTCTGGCGTTGATCACGCGCACGGGTGGTCGCATTCCAGACCCGGGGCACCTCCTTGTTTCAGTGTACTTCTCACAAGGATAGACCCTCCACATTCTCGGTCAAACTCTAAGTCGGCTAAAGTTAGCCCTTCAGACAATTTTTTCAACGATTCTGTCGATATTTGTCTGTTGTCGCCGCAGCTCTCTTCTTATTTCTATGCACTTTCCCTCATCGTGTTCGTCTTCGAGAGCCGTACGAGAGTCTTATGGGCGTAATCATTACGGATCGAGTTTAACGACCGAAAATCGCCATCATCATCTCTTGCGAAATCGTGAAGCGTATTCTGCTCGACGCTATCATACTCAAGGAACACCAACATCTTTTTCACGATTTTCCAACGCGTTTTCGTGTCATAAACAGGTGAGAGAAAGCATTTGGTCATGTGAGTCGCAAACACGCCGACGTCATCCGGGAAATCATCTGCGTCTTTCTTGGCAGATTCCGAACGATCTGAGATGATGCCCTTCACATAATGAGCAAGCGCTGATTTATGGTCGTTTTCGAGTTTCTGCCATGCCTGCAAAAAATCTGATTGAGCCGGGCATCAAGTTCACTAACGCCCTCCATAAGGAGACCACGAGTCTGCTTTGTCGTCTGCTCCTTATTCAGGAGGCTTCTTACAACGTCTTTGAATTTGTCCATCAGAAATCGGCGATTTGCGATATAAACGCCATCAAGTCGCTTTGTGCACACGGCGTCAAATATCTCTTCTTCAGGACTGGATGAATAGAAAATCACGGGGAGGTAAACGTGGTCAGTATTCCTTATGAGATGAACAAGTTCGTCTCCACTCAATCCGTTCATATGGTAATCAACGATCAGAATATCGAGTTCAGGGTTGCTGAGATTATCCTTAATTCTGTCGTGAATGGACCCATCTGGAGGTGCCTCTACAAATTTAATATCAGCATATATGCCGAATTCTTCCAGAAACTCTGTTATATCAATCTGATCCGGTTGCGTATTGTTAGGCTCGTCGTCGATCCATAGGATATTATAGGAAGTTTTCAAAAGTCTATAACTCCAGTTCGACAACGGCTCCGCCGTCGTTATCGTTTCGGATCAAGATTCCGCCGTTGAGATCACTGACGATTTGCTTCACATGGTTAAGCCCGATTCCTGAACCGGACGTTGTCGAAATTCCACGTTCAAAGAGATCGTCGGCATCATACTTCGCAGACAGACCCATTCCGTTATCAACAAAAGCTACCTTCGTCTTGCCTTTCGCTTTCGATACAACAACCCGAACGTTGGTGGCATTTGCTTTTCCGGCGTTCACAAGAAGATTATCGACAAGTATGGTCATTTCGATAGGCCTGAAAGATCTTTTGAGGATTATCCCGTCAGGATTCTCAAAAAATATACGAATGCTCAGCGCGTGAAGGATATCCTTATAACTTTCAAGATATTCCTCAATGAACTGTACAATGTCAGCGTTGACTTTATTGGTCATTAAATCGAAATTGGCTTTTAATGCCAACTTCGTCGCATTACGAATTTTCTCAAGCTCATACTGACCCGCTTCAATCGCCTCAATCAACTCCTCCTTAGAGTATCGTAACGGGTCCTTTCGGAATCTCCGGCTCACACCGTTTAGGCGTTTCCAGATGCCATCGGCAATCAGGTTTACCTGATGATGTAACTGTAGAATTGTGTGTTGACCGGTCGAATAGTGAGCCTCGGCAAAAAGGCGTCGCTTTTGCTCGACACACAGTTCCTTTTCGGCAACCGCACGTTTTTGCTCAAGTCGCTTATTGGTTTTGTCTTTGACTTTAATTTCTTTGGCCGCGCGGCTTATGAATTTAGATAAATCGCGCTTTTCAGTTGGCCGCAGTTTTTCGATGGGGCGTCCTTCGAATTTTCCTTCGAGAGTTTCAACAAGCTCTTCGTATTTTTCAGCTTCTTGTTCAGCGAGATCGCTCAAATAACGAAGATTCACTTCGACGTTCTGAATGTACTCGTTCGGTGAACGAATACGGACAACCGAATCGATCGTTTCCAAAGGGTTATGCTCAAATCTGGGTAACGTTCTGATCGCGCATAACAGGTCGCGGCTGACGGCACGTTTCACAGCGAAAAGAAAGTTGTGTGCGGTTTTGTCAGTACAGAAGACAGCACGCCGTTGATGTCGGTGATTTGGCTTACTCACGAAATTCGTGTGGGCCGATACCCCAAATCTGCGATCGATGAACCCATCCCTGGTACCCACCGGCTCTGATCGCACACCAGTCCGGCAGACATGTTTTCAGTTCGGCAATCACATTTTTCTCTGCCTGTGCTCGAACGGTTGCCACAGAGGTTGGACTGACCCTGAATTCAGCGAAATCTTCGGTCACCATGACATATCGTTTGCCGGTCAATAGAACCGAATGCATCCAGCCATTCAACCCGTCGACAGTTTCCACCCGACGCCACAGCCCATGTTCTTCAACGATCTTGAGCGGCAATCCGGGTTGCGTGAATTCATAGATGATCCGATGCGAGCTGGAAGGTCCAACCCGTAACCTCCCGACAGATGCTTTCATGGAGACAAAACGCGGCAATGGACGCCCCGTCACAGAGCCGGACTTTGCCGGGACAGCGGCGTTTTCCGAGGTCTCCTGCTGCGCTTCCACCGCAGGAGATGCTATGAAAAGGGTCACAATAAGCGCTGCCAGTAATTGATTCCAAGTCAAGAAACCTGTCACCCGAATCCGCCTCACACCGCGCAACTGATTGACATCGCGACCCTGACCTGTCCTTGTATTTTTCTTACGGTTGTCAGATTGATTGCAGTCAAATGTCACGATGCCGTCGGAGCCGCAAGATGTCAAACGCTAAACTCACCGTGTCAGTCACGAGGCGTCTGCCAGCACCGGTAGAAAACAGGATGCGAGAGCTGTTTGATCTCCGGTTGCGGAATAACGACCATCCGATGCGCCGGGAAGAATTGCAAGCGGCCATGGCCAACTGCGATGTCCTGGTGCCGACCATTACCGACATCATTGACGAATCTCTTCTGGCGCAAGCCGGTGAGAGGCTCAAACTCATCGCCAACTTTGGCGCGGGTTTCGACAATATTGATGTGGAAGCGGCGCGGGCACGCGACATCCTGATTTCCAACACGCCGGATGTCGTCACCGAAGATACCGCTGATATGGTCATTGGCCTGATTCTCGCGGTTTCACGACGCCTACGAGAAGGAATCAATATGATGGAATCCGACAGTTGGGACGGCTGGTCGCCAACGGCCATGATGGGCAACCGGGTTGGCGGCAAAATGCTCGGGATCCTGGGAATGGGACGCATTGGAACCGCCGTCGCGAGACGCGCCGCGGCTTTTGGCATGGAGATCCACTACCATAACCGTAGACAAGTGCATGCGGAGGTCGAGAGTGAATTAAAGGCAACCTTTTGGGATAGTCTCGACCAGATGATCAGCCGCGTCGACATTGTGACAGTCAACTGCCCTCATACGCCATCCACCTATCATTTGCTGAATGCACGTCGTCTTCGGCTCATGAAACCCACCGCGATATTGGTCAACACGTCCCGCGGTGATGTGCTCGACCAGAATGCCCTGATTCGCATGCTTCTCAAGAAACAGATTGCAGGAGCCGGGCTGGATGTCTTTGCCCGTGATACGAATATGGATCTTCCGCCCCGTGGACTGGACAACGTGGTGTTGCTGCCGCACATGGGATCAGCAACGGTCGAAGGTCGGATTGAAATGGGTGAAAGGGTCCTCATCAATATCAAGACATTCGCCGATGGCCACCGCCCGCCCGATCTCGTGGTTCCGGGCAGCTTATGATCAGGATGAAAGGCGCGCGCGCTTCCCTGAACAAACCGAACAATCCGGTCTTTGTCCATATTTGACGACCCGGGTTTCACCCCACAGGGCATCGTAAATCAATAGACTGCCGTGCAACGGTGAGCCCGCACTGGTGAGCACCTTGATGGCCTCAGTTGCCATCATTGATCCGACAATGCCGGGAAGGGCACCCATAACACCTGCCTCTGCACAGGACGGGACCAAATCAGCACTGGGTTGCACCGGAAAAAGACATTCCATGCATGGCGCTTCGCGGCCCGGATCGACAACCGTGACCTGTCCTTCCCACTGACTGATGGCGCCCGAGACCAGAGAAATATTCTTCTCAATGCAGATCCGGTTGACCAGTAATCGCGTTGCGAAATTGTCTGACCCGTCAAGAACGATGTCAATGTCGTCAAGCATTTCGGCATGAGCCGAATCCAACCTGCCCTCTATCGGTTCCGTCACGACATGCGGATTCAGGAATCGAATCGCCCGGGCCGCAGATTCGGCCTTATTTTGCCCCACGGTACTGTCCGTGTGGATGATCTGGCGTTGCAGATTGGAAAGCTCCACGCGATCATCATCGATAACCCTGATCATTCCAATCCCCGCTGCTGCAAGATACAGGAGCGCGGGCGATCCAAGACCACCCGCTCCAACGACAGCAACGCGGGCATGTTTGAGTTTTCTTTGTCCCTCACCGCCTATTTCCCGCAACATGATATGTCGCGAGTATCGTTCCAGCTCCACCGAAGAAAAGGTTCCGGCTTTTGGCGGAACAGTTTCCGGGGGTTTGACGGCCCTGCGGCGCAGGCGCCGCATGAAAGCCGCATAGACAAACAGGAAGCCGACCACCCCGAGAATGGAAATCCAAAATGACCCGGCAGCGGATTCGGATAGGTCTGCCGCGGCAAAGACAGGAGTCGACAAGATCAACTGCCCGCTAATCGTTGCACCTGCAAAAGAAAAACCCGTCGCGATCATCGTTGACCGGTGGAACCAAAGCCTCCCGCTCCGCGTCCAGTCTCATTCATGGTCTCACACCACTGGAATAAGACTGACCTTGCTTGGGAGATGACCAGCTGGGCGATCCGGTCACCATGATGGACTGAATACGGCTCTGGACCGTGATTGATAAGAATGACACCCACTTCTCCACGATAATCACTGTCGATTGTCCCCGGTGTATTCAACACGGTGACCCCAAATCGTACAGCAAGTCCCGAACGGGGACGAATCTGCCCCTCAAAACCAGGTGGAATCTGCATGATCAAGCCAAGCGGAATGAGGCAGTGCCGCCCCGATTCAATCAGGATTCCATCATCGCGCTGTCGTGATGGCAAATTGGCACACAGATCCGCCCCTGCTGCTCCTGCAGACTGGAAACACGGGGGCGGGATTGCCGGATCAGCTTCTTCTGTGTGCGTTATGCGAATAACCGGGGTCATTGTGCCAGGAGTTCTGCAGCGATCAGGTCAGCCAGATGCCCCGCGAATTCTGCCTTCGATTGACGCGGCAGTTGGTTCTCGCCGTTTTCAGTGATGATCACTGGCTGATTCTCATCACCGCCCAGAATTCCTGAGCCGGCACTCACGTCATTGGCAACGATCCAATCGCAACCTTTTTGTCGCAGTTTCCCAAGGGCATTCTCAATGACATTTTCCGTTTCCGCAGCAAATCCGATAACAAGTGATGGTCGGGTCTCTGTCAACTGTGAGATCTCTGCCAGAATATCCGGATTCTCCCGGAGTCTGAGGTTTGGCGGCGCAGCTTCCGACTTCCGAATCTTGGATCCTCGAACGGCATCGGCTTTCCAGTCGGTCACTGCGGCGGCAAAAACAGCGGCATCAACGGGAAGCGCTGCGCGCGTCGCGTACAACATTTCATCTGCCGTCTCTACAGCGACAATTTGCGCATTCGGAGGCAGTGCCACGGATGCCGGTCCCGTCACGAAAACCACCTCAGCGCCACGTGCCTGCAGCGCTTTTGCGATTTCGGTTCCCTGGCGACCCGATGACCGATTGGCAATCACTCTGACCGGATCAACAGGTTCCCAGGTGGGGCCAGATGTGACAAGAATACGGCGACCGCACAACAGGCACTGCGCCGGAAAATGACAGATTGCAGACAGGATGCTATGGGGTTCACTCATCCGCCCTGGACCTGTCTCTCCGCAGGCCATCGGCCCGTTTTCGGGCCCGACAAAATGAACCCCATGGTGACGCAGGGTTTTCACATTGTGCTGCGTGGCAGGATGTTGCCACATTCGCACATTCATCGCCGGTGCAACCAGAACCGGTTTGTCGGTCGCGAGAAGAACCGTGGAAGCCAGATCGTCGGCCAGCCCGTTTGCCATCTTGGCCAGAAGATCCGCCGTTGCCGGGACGACGGCAACAAGGTCAGACTGCCGTGACAGCTGGATGTGATCCATACGTGCTTCTTCGTGCGGGTCAAAGATCTCCACACGAACCTGCTCCCCACACAAGGCCGCGACTGATAACGGAGTGACAAACTGTTGGGCTGCGCGCGTCATCACTGGCGTCACCGATAGACCGGCTTCCCGCAGTTGCCGAATCAATTCCAAGCATTTGTAGGCAGCGATTCCCCCGCCAATGATAAGGAGTACGCGCAGAACTGACGTCACGACCTTGTCGCCTTTCCTGAAACTTTCCTGTCGTTTATTCCCTTGTTTGCAGATTGCCAAACTCAAGCCGAAATTTGGGCTGTCCAGTCAAACCCGACACGGCCTTCAGACTCTGTCGAAAGGCGTGTTCCGGCAGTGCTGTTTTCGTGTCATGGAGATGACCTGTCACTGTCGGTCTGACGCGCTATTTGGACGGCATTCCATGTCACGCCAAGTGATGACATTGCACAAGAAAACCGCCAGTCGGCGAAAATCAACGGCTCTCTCGGAAGCGCCACTTGCATTCATCTGAATTGTGATCAAAATCACAATCATGGTAGCAAAACTCGTTTTAGTTCTGGGCGGTGCGTCCTGTGGAAAAACCGCCTTGGCCCAGCAAATGACAGAAAGATGGGGCGAGTCTCCCGCCTATATTGCAACTGCTGAGCCGTTCGATCCGGAAATGAAAGAAAAAATCCACCGGCACCGCGCTACGCGTGGAGACAACTGGATCACCATTGAAGAACCCCTGAAAATCGCTGAAATTCTTCAAGATCAAGGTGATTGGAATGCAGTACTTATCGATTGCCTGACCATGTGGGTGATGAATCTCATCATCGCAGATACCGATGTGACCAACGCTACGGTCAACCTTATTGACGCCGCAATCGGATGTCCGGTCCCTGTAGTTATGGTTTCAGGCGAAACCGGAATGGGAATTGTGCCATCCGGCAAACTGTCACGACAGTTCTCGCAAGAATTGGGGCAGGTGAATCAGTTGATTGCGTCTCAGGCGAACCTGGTGATTCTAACCGTTGCCGGTCTGCCGATTGCGCTCAAGGGATCTATACCGGAATGTCTTCAATCAACAATGTGATCTGGATCCGGCATGCCATTACGCATACCAGGACCCTGGTCGGATGGACCGATATCGAGGCTGATCTCTCCGATGTCGTGACCCTTTCCCGGCTCCGGAACCGACTGCCAGAAGATGCAATTGTCGTATCTTCCGACCTGAAACGCGCCAGCCAGACCGCTGACGCAATTGTCGGCCGTCGCCGCCGTCTGCCGGATGACCGCGGTTTGCGTGAAATTCACTTCGGCTTGTGGGAAGGCAAGACAACAAAAGAAATTGAAATGTCGCATCCTGTCATTTCACGTCGCTTTTGGACCAATCCCCGGGGCGTGTCCCCGCCACAAGGTGAAAGCTGGCAGGATGTCGGATTCCGTGCAAGTGACTCAATTGATCGATTGATACAACAGTTTCCGGGGGATACGATTGTCGCTGTCGCGCATTTCGGGACCATTCTGTCGCAGGCCTGTCGGGCCAATAATGCCGATCAGGAAACTCTCTTCGCCACATCCATCGCCAATCTCTCGATGACGATACTGCGTCATGATGGAGATCACCGGGAATTGTTGGAGTTCAGCAAGATGCCATGAAAGGTGCAGCAATCATTGAGTGACCTCCAGGCGTCAAGACATTTTCGTTCGGCTTGGGATTCAATGGCGGCGACGCGATAGCCACGTATCGCATGGATGAGTTGCTGGCCCAGATGGGTGATGACGAATCATCATACTGTATGATCGACACTCTCACTTCGGACCTTTGTTTCAATGGCGTCCCATACCAGGTCAGTCACAGAGAGACCGTCAAACCGTGCAATCTCAACCAACCCTGTTGGCGAGGTCACATTGATTTCAGTCAACCATCCATCAATGACATCGATGCCTACAAAAACCTGTCCGTGCGATGCCAGAAACGGGCCGATTCGCTGACAAATCTCTCTTTCTTGCGTGGTGAGTTGTGCTGCCTCGGCACGACCGCCAACATGCAGGTTGGAACGCGCTTCGTCAGCCGCCGGAATACGGTTCAATGCACCAACCGGCTTTCCATCCACAAGAATAATTCTCTTATCGCCATCGCGGACCTTGGGCAGATACTTTTGTACGATAATCGGCTCACGACTCGAGTCAAGAAACATCTCGCACAATGCATTGAAATTCAGATCATCCTGACGGAGAACAAAAACGCCCGAACCTCCATTCCCGTAAAGCGGCTTAAGCACAATCTCCCGGTAACGCTCTCGAAACTCGCTGATCGCATCTGTATCGCGAGAAATCAGGGTCGGCGGCGTCAGATCAGGAAATTGAAGCGGTAACAATTTCTCAGGTTGATTGCGCACCCAAAAGGGATCGTTAACCACCACAACCTTATCTGAAACCCGATCCAACAGATAGGTTGTCGTAATGTAAGACATATCGAAGGGCGGATCCTGCCGCAGGAGAATCACATCACATTCATCGAGATTCCGAACCTCTTGCTGACCGTGGTCAAAATGGCCTCCAATTCTCTCTCCCGCAGTCAATGTCCATCCGCGTGCCATAACCTTTCCAGTCGTAACAGTCAGATTCCCAGGCAAATAGTAAAAGAGAGAATGTTGGCGTGACTGTGCTGCCACGGCCAAGGCGAATGTGCTGTCCGTTTGAAAATTGATGGTATCAATAGGGTCCATCTGAATCGCAACATTCAGTTTCATCCTCGAAACTCCCGCTTCACTTCACCATCGCCCGCAAGACATTGTCGCAATGATGCTTTCAACCCATATCTTCCGACAGAACTGGTGCTTCACGAACCTTCTGGCAAAACCAAGAGGTCAGGGCATCAAGAACACTGACTGACCCGACAAATCAATGGGTTTATTGCCAACCCATCTTGTGGCGCCCGGGCATTGGTTGACCCAAAGCCATGGATGACAATGGATCATCGCTCGAGCGAAATATGCCAGACTGCAACAGCATTCAACGAAGGCATCACAAGAGAGTGTATCCCGGATGTATGGCGCACACCAATGCCGGCTGTCCGGCCTTTCATCTGAGGATACGGGTCCGGCAATCATTGAGAAATCAGACACAAACGGATCCGTGATCTCCCGAAATCCACATCTTGCCAAAACACAATTGTCAGACCCGTTATGACGTCTTCGAGAAGCACCCCAGACAAGATTGATCGTGACGGTCATCACGTTTCACTCAGCTTCTCGCTGGCTCGTCACCGCTCATTCGGAGTGCCAGCCGATAGATGTCACGCTTTCTTGCACCATGCAGGTGAACTGCAGCTTCGACAGCTTCCCGAAAAGTCAGTCGAGACATGAGATCGGTCAGATCCTGTTCCAGTGCCATCCTGGAATATTCAACCGGTGTGCGATCAACAAGAATCACGATTTCACCCTTCGGTGTCTCAGCAGCGGCACGCGCCGCCAATTCATCGGCATTACCTTGCCAGACCTCCTCGAACTTTTTGGTTATTTCTCGACAAACAACCGTCGGCCTTGAGCCGCCCAGAATATCACAAATTGCCCGTAGCGAATCAGCGAGCCGACGTGCCGTCTCGAAAAATATCAAGGTGGCCTGAATGTCGGCCAACTCCTCGAGCCGTCTTGCCCGCGCTTGCGGCTTTGCGGGGAGGAATCCAGCAAAAAGGAAACGATCGGTTGGAAGTCCGGAGATGGACAATGCGGCAATCGCCGCGCATGGGCCAGGAACAACGTGAATTGCGATCCCGGCTGCCACCGCCTCACGAACAAGTTTGTGTCCAGGATCAGCAATGAGGGGTGACCCCGCTTCACAGATCAGACATACGCGCCTCCCGGCATTGAGTTCAGACAGGAGAACGGGTCTTCGCCGGGCGCCATTGCCATCATGATAGGAAACCAATTGTCTGCCGGAAAGCGCAATCTCATATATCGCCATGAGCTTGCGTGCCGTGCGGGTATCTTCGGCTGCGAGGATATCGGCATGTTGAATCACGTCAAGGGCACGCAGGGTGATATCGCGTGCGGTACCAATCGGTGTTGCGACCAGATATAAGCCGGGCGCAAGGTTCGGATGCTTTTCCAGCGCCGGACTCGTCGTCGATACAGTGGCCATGATTCTCGAATCAAAAAGTGGGATTTGTATTGCAACGGTTTGGCTGTAAAATCCAGCACGAGTACAACAAGCGGAGGTCAATATGACACGCATCTCGATACGCCTGGCAGGAACGGCTGCATTAGTGGCTTGTGGGTTACTCCTTTCCGCCTGCGGCAATGAGGTCTCGGGACCTGCTGTACCTCTGCCGGAGCGGCAGGAAACTCAGTCATCAGGCATGATCGCACTGTTGCTCCCCTATGGAGATGAAAGCAGAAAAGACTTGATGGCTCTTGCCGAAAGCCTCGAGAACAGTGCGAGACTAGCAGTACGGGACAGTCCCACTGGCACGATCGACCTGAGAATTTATTCCACCAGCGGAACCGCTGAGGGCGCAGCATCAGCTGCACAAACAGCCCTTGCAGATGGTGCTTCAGTCATCCTCGGCCCCGTATTCAGGGATGCGGCAACCAGTGCCGCTGCAGTCGCTGCCGCTCAACGGGTACCGGTACTCAGTTTCTCGAACGATTCATCGATTGTCGGTAACAATCTGTTCATTCTTGGTCATACTTTCGAAAATTCAGCCGACAGAATCGTCCAGTTCGCTGCTGCCAATGGCCGTCGTGATATGCTCTCGATCTATGCCCGCAATGAACAGGGAATGAAGGGCAATAGTGCCATCGAAGCATCGATTGGAGACTATGACGCTGAGCTGGCTGGCAGTCTCAGTTATGAATTCTCGCAAATCGGAGTTGTCGACTCAGTTCCACAGGTCAAAGAGCTCGTGGAAACCACGGATGCTGACATCATCGTCTTCACTGCCGATACTGCAGGCGCACTTTCGTTACTTGGCACGCTCCTCCCCGAAGCCGGAATCGATATCGAACAAGTGCAGTTTGCCGGCCTCACGCGCTGGGATATCCCGGAAAGCAATTTGCGCAACAAAGGCCTCCAAGGCGGCTGGTTTCCCTTACCGGATCCCAATCTTTCGACCAGTTTCAGCTATCGATACCGGTATGAATTCGACCAAGTGCCCCACCCTCTCGCAGGATTGGCATATGATGGAATCATTGCCGCAAGAAGTATGCTCAGCAGCAATTCAGCCCACGCAAATGTTGCTGCATTGCGTGCACCGGGCGGTTTTATCGGTGCAACCGGACCTTACCGTTTTCTGGCGGACGGGCATATTGAAAGAGCGCTGGCGGTTGCCGAGATTCGCAATTTCCGCGCCGAAATCATCTCTCCGGCACCGCGCCAATTTGCGGGTGAAAGTCCTTCCTAACTGCAATCTGTCAAGAATCGATTGCATTGATCCGACAGCAGATCGGTGGTCACACCCATCGCTCATCCTTCAGAGCGCCAACCCCTTTCGCGTGGCTTTTTCACGGTTGGAGTATGGACCCTTATCAGCCGCGTCCTCGGATTCGCCCGTGATGTCGTGTTTGCGGCTTTGCTTGGATCAGGGCCTGTCGCCGAGGCATTCCTGATTGCCTTCAGTCTGCCAAACATGTTTCGGCGAATCTTTGCGGAAGGTGCCTTCAACGCTGCCTTTGTCCCCCTTTATTCAAAGAAGCTCGCCTCCGGCGGCGCGCACGGCTTTGCCAATGATGCCTTCTCGGGCCTCATTGCAATACTCATCCTTCTCACCGTTATCGCACAATTGGCGATGCCCGTGTTGGTCGTTGCCATGGCGAGCGGATTTCTTGGTGATGGCAGGTTTGACCTGACGGTCCTTCTGGGCCGAATCGTCTTTCCCTATATCCTGTTTATTTCTCTTGCAGCGCTGCTGTCGGGCATGCTGAACGCGGCGAATCGTTTTGCTGCGAGCGCCGCGGCTCCCGTGTTGTTGAACGCATTCTTTATCGTCGCGCTATTCGCCGCCGACGCGTTTGGCCTCGATGCCGGTCTCACCTTGGCATGGACATCACTCGCCGCCGGACTTGCCCAGCTTCTGCTGGTCTGGATTGCATTGCATCGCGCCGGTTATTCCCTCAAATTGAGGTGGCCGCGTCTGTCTCCCGAGATGCGCCGCCTTGCCATCGTGGCGGCTCCGGCCGCTCTTGCGGGAGGTGTCGTTCAGATCAATCTGTTGATCGGAAGACAGGTCGCAAGCATGTTTGAGGGCGCGGTCGCATGGCTGAGCTATGCAGATCGGCTCTACCAGCTCCCTTTGGGCGTCGTGGGCATCGCCATTGGCGTAGTGCTGCTTCCCGAGCTTTCACGTCGCTTTGCCAGCGAGGATGGTACGGGCGCCCGGGAAGCTCTCAGCCGCTCGGCGGAGGCGGCGCTGGCCTTGTCGGTGCCAGCTGCCGGAGCACTGGCCGTCATTCCCCTGCCAATGATACAAGTCCTTTTTGAGCGGGGCGAGTTCAACCAAACAGACTCTGTCGCCACTGCCGCCGCACTCACTCTCTATGCCGCAGGTCTCCCGGCATTTGTCCTGCAGAAGGTTGTACAAACGCAGTTTTTTGCACGGCACGATACACGGACCCCATTTGTTTGTGCATTGATCGCCATGTTGATCAATGCCGCTATTGCGGGCGGGTTGGCAAAGAGTCTTGGATACCTGTCAGCCGCCCTTGGTGCCACATGTGCGGGATGGGGCCTATTGATCCTGTTGTTGTTGCAGACAAACCGCCTTGGGCGAACTGCACGGTTTGATCGCCGTTGCCTGAATACGGTTCCGAAAATCATTGCAGCAACCATCGTCATGTGCCTTGCTCTTCATTTGGCCACGTCCTGGAGTTACCCAATCGTTGCCGAATCGGCGTGGCGCTACGCCTGGCTTGCCGCCATCGTCATGGCGGGCACTGTGATTTACGGGACCGTTCTCTATCTGACGGGCGCGCTGCGACGGTCAGATATTCATCGACTCATCAAACGATAGTCGACAGCGTCTCAATCGCGAAACAGACGGCTCAGACCTGTCCGGGTGGCACGTAAGCCACCGCGTACCACCAGATTCGCAAGCATCAGGCCAACGGCAAAACCGGTTGCATTTGCAGCCCAATAACCGGCAGGTCCGAAAATGACATCAGAGACGATCGTCAATCCAACAAGAAGAAACGGAAGAGCAATCATGGCAGGGCTTGCGCCCGCAACGCCCCTGCCATGCGCAATCAGCAGCAAACCGGCCAGCAGGCCAAACATTCCCAGAATTCCGGGCGAAGAACCAACCAGAAAGACAGCTGAGCTGGGCAGCAGGGAATAAGCGAGTCCGCCGACGATGGCGCTGATGAAAAATGTCAGCAAACACAGCCAATTGCCAGCCAGGCGGCTCAGTAAACTGCCGATGCAAAGGATCAGCACCGTACTGAAGACAGCAGAGGTGAGATTCGCATGAAAAAAGACATATGAGATGAGTGTGAATGGTGAACTGCCAATCAGACTGAGCGAATCAGAAAAGAGGGAGGCCATCTCCAGTCGAAAGCGGAAATCCAATGGATCGAAAGCAAATGTCTGGAAAACGTCCATCCGGCTGATGCCGGTTGATTGCACGAGAAACGGCAGTTCAAGCAGCGTGAGAAACACTTCGACGCAGCCCACAGCCGTCGCCAGCAGAACAGCAGACAGCGATACCGGGCCAAATACGCGATTGTGCAGTTCCATTCACCTCAAATGAATCACGATGTCGATGGCAAAAGAACAACGATACAGCATGCGGGTTCAACCGCCCTTGATACGCTGAAGCAATACCACTTCACTGTCGTGGGCCACTGGCTCGTTTCGCCCGGAAGCAATAATCGTGCCATCAACCGACACTGAAACACCGCGTTCAATATGCGGCTTGAGCGCGGGATGAAGGTGAATCAAACCTGACAGAATGCCGCCAACCGTGTCGGCATCAACTTCAACGCTGGTCTTGTCATCGGCAAATCGTCTCAGACTTGACCATAACACGACGTCAACCAAGCTCTTTCTCCTGGATTGCCTTCAACAGGCGTGGCGGAGACATCGGCAAATGGGTCATGCGGACATCCGCGGCATTGGAAACGGCATTTGCGATCGCTGCCAGTGGTGGACAAATCGACGTCTCTCCGACGCCTCTCACCCCATAGGGATGTCCTGGATTGGGAACTTCAACGATCACCGTGTCGATAAAGGGCAAGTCGGAAGCCACGGGCATTCGGTAATCCAGAAATCCGGCATTCTGGAGGCAACCATCATCACCGTAAACATATTCTTCGTTGAGTGCCCAGCCGATCCCTTGCACTGCACCACCTTGATACTGACCTTCAACATAGGAAGGGTGGATGGCCTTTCCGGCATCCTGAACGACCGTATATCTGACGACTTTGGCCGCACCGGTCTCCCGATCAACCTCCGCATCAACGATATGTGTCGCAAAGCTGACTCCGGCACCGTTTGGCGTGATCTCAAAATGTCCGGCGATGGGGCCACCGGTTTCCCCCATATCAGCGGCAATCGCGGCGAGGCTGAGTGGCTCGAATTCCCCGGCATTCGGCCCGGCAGGGCGCGCATGCCCGTCCTCCCAAACCACGGCCTCTTCGTCGATTTCCCAACGCGCTGCCGCCCGTGCACATAACTTCCTGATCGTATCTTGTGCCGCCCGGATGGTGGCGAGTCCCGAAGCATAAGTCACCCTGCTGCCGTGAGAAATATCGTTGTAACCAAGGCTCCCGGTATCGGCGATTGTCGTACGAACATTTTCATAGGGAATACCCAATTCCTCAGCCGCCATCTGACACATCGAGGCGCGCGAACCACCAATATCCGGCGTGCCGACTGAGAGAGACACGGTGCCATCATAAGAAAGAGCCAATGAAACCGAAGTTTCACCCGAATGGTTGAACCAGAATCCACAGGACACACCGCGCCCCTGCCCCGGCTTCAATTCGGCCATATAATGGGGATGTGCCTTCGCCTGTTCGAGGGTCTCAATCAATCCGATTCGCTGAAAGCGCGGGCCAAAGGCCGCCCGCGCGCCCTCCTTGACGGCATTCCGCAGCCTCACTTCAATCGGATCCAACTTGAGGCGATTGCAAAGCTCATCGATGACGCTTTCAACCGCGAATGCACCCATCGGCGACCCCGGTGCCCGATAGGCGGCCTGTTTGGGTCGATTGCAGAGGATATCCCAGCCCCGTGAGCGGACATGTTCAAGATCGTAAGGAGCAAACGCGCACATCGCCGCAAATTCCATGGGCGCATTGGGAAATGCACCTCCCTGGAGCCGGAATTCTCCTTCGGCGGCCGTGATATCACCATTCTTGCGCATCCCGATCTTGACATTCATTGATGCGGAAGATGTCGGGCCCGTCGCGCGGAACACTTCGCTGCGCGACATGACAATCTTCACCGGACGATTGGCCTTTCGTGAAAGAGCCAAAGCCACAGGTTCAATGAAAACTGTTGTCTTCCCGCCAAATCCACCACCGATCTCCGACGGTGTCACGCGCAATTGACTGGCATCAATTCCCACGAGTTTGGCGCAAATGCGGGCGGCGGCAAAATGACCCTGCGTACAACACCAGAGCTCCCCTTTGCCGTCCGGGCCCAATTGCGCCAGACAGGCATGTGGCTCAATATAGCCTTGATGCGTTGCCTCGGTGACAAATGATCTTTCAATGACAAGATCCGCTTCAGCAAAACCCTTTTCCACATCTCCATGGCCGTTTTCATGATACCGTACGATATTCGGATGCAGACCTTCGGGTACGCTTTCATCAGCAGCACCTTCACGGATCACCGGAGCGCCGGGACGTATAGCTTCGTCGACATCTGTCACGAAAGGCAACTTCTCATAAGTCACATCAATCAGTTTCAGTGCATCCCGTGCTGACAGGGCAGACGTCGCCGCAACCGCAGCGATGGCATGACCATCATACAATGCGCGCTCACCCGCCATGATATTCTCCAGGACGTTCCAGTCTTCGCCCTCCAGGTTACCGGCAAAATCGGCACGGGTGACGACCGCCTTGACGGCAGGTTCAGCAATGGCTCTGGAGACATCAATTGACAGGATACGGGCGTGCGGATGCGGCGAGCGCAAAATCGCCCCATGCAGCATGCCTGATGCCGTGACATCGGCTCCAAACTTCGCACGTCCGGTGACCTTGTCAATACCGTCCGGGCGTATCGGACGAGTTCCAACAACCCGGAATTCTTTTGTTCGAAGATCATCCAATGCCATCTTTATGTGCTCCTCATTTCAATTGCCGCATCGGCCACAGCATGCACGATTTTATCATACCCTGTGCAACGGCACAGGTTTCCAGCAAGCCAGTAGCGGATTTCGCTCTCGGTCGGATCAGGGACTCGTTCCAGCAGGGCCTTCGCCGCCACCAGGATACCCGGTGTACAGACTCCGCATTGCAAAGCTGCATGCTCGAGGAACTTTCTCTGCAAGGGATGCAGGTCTTCGCCAGCGGCCATTCCCTCAACTGTCTCGATTTCCCTGTCCTGCCCTTCCGCAGCAAGCACCAAACATGAGCAGACAACATTTCCGTCAAGAAGTATTGAGCATGCACCGCAATCGCCGGTCCCGCATCCCTCCTTCGCCCCCGTGAGATTCAAACGATCACGCAGCGCGTCAAGCATCGTCTCGCGTGGATCACAAAGAAACTCGGTCGGGTCACCATTGACCTTCATTTTCACGTGAATCATGCGCTCTCTCTTTCTTGTGCACGACGATATGCCAGAATGGCCGCCCGCCGTGCGAGAACCCCGGCGATATCCGTTCGAAATGCAACAGTTCCCCGCTTGTCATCTATCGGTCGGCACGCCGCGCGACACGCCGCGGCGAGATCGTTCAGCGCGGTCTCGTCAAGACAGGTTCCACAAATCGCCGTGGCCGCATCCGGGACCAGCAGCACGGTGGGCGCAACCGCACCCAAAGAAACGCGTGCAGTGCACACCTGACTGTCCTTAACGGTCAGGTTCACAGCACAACCAGCGACCGCAATATCCATCTCGGTTCGTGGAATGAAGCGGAGATAGGCGTCGGCACTCCCGGCAACGCGGGCCGGCAGATCAATTGAAGTGACGATCTCACCTTTTTTGAGGTTGGTCTGGCCGGGAGCCATCAGGATGTCTGCCACTTCAGCCGTGCGCAAACCATCAACACCGGCAATCGACACCGTTGCACCGGCGGCAACCATGGCCGGGATGCCATCAGCCGCTGGGGACGCATTGCACAGATTGCCAACAAGGCTCGCCCGACTTTGGATTTGTGTCGATCCAATCAATTCCATGGCTTCCACGATACCTGGCCAATCATCACGCAAGCCTTCGATTGTTCCCAATATACGTCCCGGAACAGCAGCCCCTATTGTCCATGCCCCCTCTGGACTGCGGGTCACGTCAAGCATTCCAGGAATTTGTTTGATATCGATAACGAGATCAGGCTCGAACAGTCCGGATCTCAACTGGACCAGCACATCGGTACCGCCGGCGAGAAAACGAACCTGACCATCGGTTTCGTGCGCTAACGCCAAGGCATTGTCCAATGTCGCCGGAGCGGCATATTCCATAATGTTGATCCTCCTGCGACTCGAATCCGACCGCCTGTCTGCATCAGTGAAAACTTCTCATAATCTAGCTGAAAATGGCTAAAATGTGAACTGCCAAATGTGATTTCCTTGCATTCTGGCGGAGACAATACGCGTAAAACCGGTGTGGACGGTCGCAGATGTCGGGTTGGCGATGGGAGCTGAAAAAATCCTCTCAGCCGATATCGATGCAGGCCGTGTCCGACGTTCCGGCCAGCACCAAGATGACCCTGACCCATCACGGATTGATCAAGACAACCAGTATCTGTTTCCCCATGCACAAGCGGTGTCCGCGATCCATGTTGCCTCTTCTATTTCGTGCATCGCAATATGTAAACTTGACCATTTTTCTTTCATCATGGTCTTGCGCCGTCGATACTGTACTGACTAAGTGATCGCGAAACCGCCGAAGACATTTGTGAAGAACCGATCATGAGACATTTTTCCGATCAGGAATTTACTGAGCGACGCGCTGGCCTGATGCAGGAACTTGAACGGAGGGAACTGGACGGCCTCCTCTGCTTTGCTCAGGAGAGCATGTATTGGCTCACGGGCTACGATACGTTCGGATTCTGTTTTTTCCAATGTCTGGTTGTGAGCAAACAACATCTTGTCCTTATCACCCGCTCGGCGGACCGCCTGCAGGCGAATCTGACTTCCAATGTGAAGGATGTCGTCATCTGGGTGGATGATGAAATGGCCGATCCGGCTGCTGACCTCGCTGAACTTTTGCACCAGCGCGGATTTTCTGGCAAAAATCTTGGAATCGAACTCGACACGCATGGCCTGACCGCTGCCAACTATCTTCGTGTCCACCGTGCACTGGATGCCCATTTCAACCTGGTTGATGCTTCCGACCTCGTATCGAGACTGCGCCTCGTCAAGTCCGCGCAGGAATTGAACTATGTCCGCAAAGCCGCTGCCCTCGCCGACAATGCGCTTGATGCGGCTCTCATGGAAATCAGGCCCGGTGCTGACGAGGGCAGAATACTGGGGGCAATGCAGGCATCGATATTCACCGGTGGCGGTGATTATCCGGCCAACGAATTCATCATCGGCTCCGGCGCGCAAGCGCTTCTCGTGCGCTATGCGTCCGGAACCCGGAAGCTGTGCGCGAATGACCAATTGACGCTCGAATGGGCGGGAGTCTTCAGGCATTACCATGCAGCGATGATGCGCACGGTGATTGTCGGCACCCCGGCACCGCAACATCTGCGCATGCATGAAGCAGCGATTGAGGCATTGTTGCGCTGTGAAGCCATGCTCATTCCGGGAAACAGTATGGAATCAGTGTTCAAGACACATGCCGCAACACTCGACAATGCTGGTCTCGGATCATACCGCCTGAATGCTTGCGGCTATTCGCTTGGCGCCCGGTTTTCACCCAGCTGGATGGAACAGGAAATGTTCCGCAAAGGAGCAACGACGATTTTGCAACCTGGCATGGTCATGTTTATCCATATCATTCTTGCCGACGACGAAACAGGGCTCGCAATGACGACAGGGCGAACATCGATTGTCACCGCAGCAGGTGGCGAGATTCTATCGGGACATGGACTCGAACTGCTGTGTGTATGACTGACAGATCCACGAAAATTTCCTTCATGAAATGAACGAAAGAAACTCATGACAGAAATACGCCACACACGGTTGTTGATTGTTGGATCCGGTCCAACGGGATACACGGCCGCGATTTACGCTGCCCGCGCCATGCTCAATCCCTTGCTCATTCAAGGCATTCAACCAGGCGGGCAACTGACCATCACCACCGATGTCGAAAACTGGCCAGGAGACATTAATGTTCAAGGGCCGGATCTCATGCAACGTATGGAAGCGCATGCCGTGAGTACCGGTGCTGAAATTCTCAATGATCATGTGCAGTCCATTCACCTTGCGGAGAAACCATTCAGGATCACCCTCGACAGCGACGCCCTTCTGACCTGTGATGCGCTGATTCTTGCAACGGGTGCCCAGGCCCGCTGGCTGGGACTCGATTCCGAGGACAAATTCAAGGGTCATGGTGTCTCAGCCTGCGCAACCTGTGACGGGTTTTTCTATCGCGATCAGGATGTCGCCGTCATTGGTGGCGGCAACACGGCCGTTGAGGAAGCCCTGTTTCTCACGAACTTTGCCAGGAAGGTTACTCTTATTCATCGCCGCGACAGTCTACGCGCCGAAAAGACTCTCCAGAAACGGCTCTTCAATCACGAAAAGATCCATGTCCTTTGGGACCATGTCGTCGATGACGTGCTGGGCAGCGACAACCCGCGCATTGTCTCGGGACTGAGGCTGCGTCATGCCCGGAATGGTGCAGAGTCCAAGTTGGATTGCAAGGGGGTATTTGTTGCAATTGGTCACACACCGGCATCGGAGCTTGTCGCCAGTCAACTGCAAACACGCGCCGGCGGCTATGTCATAACCAAGCCGGAATCGACAGAAACATCGATCGACGGTGTCTTTGCGGCAGGAGATCTCGTTGACAGTGTCTATCGTCAGGCCGTCACGTCAGCGGGAATGGGTTGCATGGCGGCACTCGATGCCGAACGTTATCTGTCTCATCGGCACGGCTGAGATTTATGCCCGAAACTGGGTGAAAGCAGGAGAAAGATGGCATATCCAGACGGCAATAATCAACATCATGACACCGTGTCATGGCCCAACAGAAATGCGCCATCTGCAGAGGGTGGACGTGATGATGTCCGGACTGCGCAAGGTTTTTCGGAAGATTCCAGACCCGATGGCCAGCCGTGACATCAACGTGATCGGTTGCCTGATGGCGGCGACGCGATGTTGCGGTTGATGTCTCCTTCGCTGTTGTGTTTTGATCAGGAGATGCGGAGAATATCGAGCGATGCGACGATCAATAACAATCTGACATGATTGATTATACCGGAGTCACTATTCAGGTTCTTTCCGGATCGACATCCCTGTCTGCGGCATTCCGTTTGACAATGTCTTCACTTTTCATAGGCCTGCCAACCAAGACGGCTGAAGCCGCGGAGACAGGCAACAGACTGGCCAGGCAGGCATCCCGTGCCAGGACCCACCGACGATCTTGAGCCATTGGCCGTCTCCGACTTGACGGTGACTCTCGTGGACCGTGATTGCCGAGCTGCGTGCGACGATCGTTGTCAAGGCCGTGCGCATCGCCAAGCCGGAGCGCCGCCTCGGGCTTGACAGTTTCAACAGCGGCCGACCACCGCCAGACCCATGACCTTCCGCCGCCACGCCCGTTTGCCGTTCACCGCGCATCGCGTCCATCGGTGTGTCTGCCCCGCCTGTGGCGTGGTACTCCCACACCGCCTGGCACGACGCCCGGCCCCGCATGAGTTGCACCATTGTCGGTTTGCCGGACATTTGCATCACGCAACCGCTTCCTGTTATCCGGCTTGCATATCTGTCGTCATTGCGACGACAATCATTCATGCGCAGCGGTTGAGCGCGACCGCGCGCAGGACGTCTGACTGCCGGATTGATGACAGGGAGCAAGAATGCGGCTGACACAGCACAAAATTCTGTCATTTGACTGCTACGGCACGCTCATCGACTGGGAAACGGGAATCATCAACGGACTGTCGCCACTTGCCAGCAGGTCAAATCATCCCTTGTCAGAGGACCAGATCCTCGAGGCACATGCCTACCATGAATCCTCTCAGCAGCGCGCGACGCCAGGTATGGTTTATACAAAATTGCTTGCGGTTGTTCACCGGCGGCTGGCAGAAGACTGGAACGTTCCGACGCGTTGGGAGGAAAGTCTCTCCTACGGTGAATCAGCGGGCGATTGGCCTGCCTTCGGTGATTCAGCGGATTCTCTCAAATCTCTGAGTTCACGATTCAAACTGGCGATCCTCTCGAATGTCGACAACCGGACCTTTGCCAGATCCGTGCAAAAATTGGGGGTCAGTTTTGACGCCGTCTTCACGGCCGAGGATATAGGCTCATACAAACCATCAACCGGAAATTTTACCTATATGCTGGACCATCTCCGCCGTCGAGGATTCAGTCACAGCGACATCCTGCATGTGGCCGAGAGTCTGTTTCACGATCATGTCCCCGCGAAACAAGCTGGCCTGCACAATTGCTGGATCCATCGGCGCCGTGGGAAAGCAGGTTTCGGGGCCGCCGCCTCTCCCGCCGAAATACCAGAAACCGATTTCGTATTTTCCTCTCTTCGTGAACTGGCCGAGGCATGCGAGAGCGAGGGAAGCGTTTGACCGCCGCGTTCGCGCCGTTTCACATGATCGCCGTGGGGCGTTTGCCCATCCCGTAAGACTCCAATGACCTTAAGTCATGTCCTTTCTTGTCCGCAATGCCTTCTCCAACCTCAAGATCAGGCACTGCGATAGAGTTTGGTCATTGAGAATTCCCGATGGCCGAGAGCTTCCGCTGCGGTGGCACGACCATTCGAGGTGCGCAGGATCATGTCAATCAATGCATCCCCAGCCTCATCAATGGTCATCTCACGACGAAGAATTCCCGAGACGTCGACATCCACATGTTCGCTCATCGTCCGCATCGTTCTGGGATTCGCGGTGATCTTGATCACAGGCACGATCGGGTTGCCGACCACATTTCCCTGACCTGTGGGGAAGGTATGCACCACCGCTCCGCCGGCGGCCATCAGCGTGACACATTCCGCCGCCGCCGAAGATGAATCCATGAAGTAGAGACCCGCCCCGGAGTCGGGTGGTTCGGCCGGGTCGAGAATATCGATATAACGGGACGTACGACCGATTTTCTCCAGATTTCCAAGTGCCTTTTCTTCAATCGTCGTCAACCCGCCTTCAATATTTCCCTTGGTGGGCTGACTGTCAGAAAGATCATCGGTCTGATGGGCAAATATCACTTCATCCTGATAGGCTTTCCACATCCTGTACCAGCGTTCACCAACATCTTCGCTGACGGCGCGCTTCTGGCAGATATGTTCGGCACCCGTGATCTCCGATGTCTCACCAAAAAATCCGGTGATGCCCTCCGGCAAAAGTTTGTCATACATATTGCCAACCGTTGGGCACGATCCCAACCCTGTAGTGGTATCGCTCTCGCCGCACTTGGTTGAAATCCAAAGTTCGGAAATATCACATTTTTCTCTTTGGACCTCGGTTGTCTGCTGGACGAAGTCCTTGGCTGCCCAGGATGCCGCACGGATTGTTTCAAAATCGCCTTTCTGTTCAATGGCGAACTCGGCAACCGGCTTGCCGGTTTCCCGAATTCCATTCGCAATATGCGCTGTCCATCCAGGTTCAATCCCGATGACCACCACGGCGGCCACATTGGGATTCGACCCGGTCCCAATCATGGTTCGAAAATGCAACTCCAGGTCTTCCCCGAATTGCAGCCTCCCATAAGCATGGGGGAGGGAAAGAGTCCCTTTGACATTGTTGGCGACTGCCTCGCAGGCAGCATTGGAAATATCATCAACCGGCAAAATGATGACATGGTTGCGCACGCCGACCCGTCCATTTTCCCGTCGAAATCCAAAGAACGCCATATCGGAATATTTCGTCATGTCGTTTCTCCTCACCAGCGTTTTGTCTTGAGATTATGCGTATGAACATGCTCACCCTGGTCGACATCCGCAATCACTTGACCGATGTCTTCCCCATATTTGATGGCCGTGTCACCGGCTTTCAGATCGCTGAGCGCGACTTTATGTCCGATGGGCACATCATGTTTCGCAGTCAGTCGAAATGTCGAATTGTCGTGGGTAATGCAGCACAGCAAGTCTGTTCCGGCACAGAGTCCCTCAACAACGACGACACCGACATTGTCAGCTTTCTCATGAACCAGAAGATGAGGGATTTCATCGATTGTAGGATTTGACATGTCTGTTTCCAATTCTAGGGCTTGAGGATGACTTTTGGAGCGGCGACGCGGCCGGCACGAATATCTGCAAAGGCCTCAGCGCCAGCATCCAGTGGTCGGATGTCTGTCCAGTCCAGTTCTCCCAAACGACCATCAAAAATTGCAGCTGCCGTGTCACGGAAATCCTGGAGCGTGTAAGTGTAAGTCCCGATAAAGGTGATCTCCTGTAACGTCATGCGGCGAACGTCAAGACCGCCGGAATCCTCCCCCAGACCAATATGGACGATCACGCCTCCGGGAGCGACATGTTGTGACGCCGTGGCCCGCGTCACCGCATAACCAACAGCATCGAAGATGAGGGAAAACTGGCCAGACGTTTCAGAATCGGCGGTGACGCCCCCGCGGGCGGCAAGGTAGGCGCGGCGCCGTTCATTGGGTTCCGTGAGCACAATATCCTCAACCCCCATCGCTTTGAGAACCAATGCGGCTGCCAAACCAATCGTTCCGCCGCCGATGATCAAGGTTCTGTACGCGATATCTGGATGCAGTGCTGCGAGTCCGAGACGAGCAGCATGCCAACTGACTGCCAGTGGCTCTGCCAGCGCGGCGACCGACAATGTCACCGCAGCAGGAACCTCAACCAGATTGTCCCGAGGAATCACGACATATTCGGCAAATGCCCCCTGGCGTGGTGCCATGGAGATAATTTGGCGGTGCGGGCAAATATTCTCGCAACCGCGTTTGCAATTCGGGCACTGGCCGCACGAGACCAAAGGGTTGATCGTCACGCGCTTTCCAGCCTCTGGTCCCTCCGCGATGGTTCCAGCCGCCTCATGCCCCAGAATCAGAGGAGCAGACCTTCTCTCGTCATGTCCAAGATAGGCATGCATGTCCGACCCACAGATTCCAACACTGTCCACCCGCACGCGCACTTCACCTTCCGCTGGTTGCGGTTGATCGGCCTCTTGAATATCAAGGGAACAGGGGCCATTATAAACCAGTGCTTTCATTTGGCCGTGAACCCGCCATCCAGCATCAATGTCTGCCCTGTCACATACCGCGATGCTTCTGAACACAGAAAAAGCAAGGGGCCATCAAGATCGGTCATATCTCCGTTGCGACCGATACAGGTCTGATGGGCATTCCTCTCGCGACGTTCGGGATCGGCGAACACTGCCTGTGTCAGTTCTGTTTCGAAAAAGCCGGGAGCGATGGCGTTGACATTGATCCCGGAACCCGACCACGCCTCGGCCATGGCACGCGTCAGTTGTGTCAACCCGCCCTTGGCAGCTCCGTAGGCCAGCCCATCAGGAAATGCACGATAGCTCTGCAGAGACGCAAAATTAACGATCCTGCCCCATTCCCGATCCTTCATTGATGGAACCAGTGCCTGGCTGAGAAAGAAGGGGGCTGCAAGATTCACAGACATTGTGAAATCCCATGTTTCCCTGTCCAGATTGTCGGCGGATTGACGCGGGTTGAGCCCGGCTGCGTGTACAATGATATCGGGTGGCCCGAATGGCGCAACAATCCGTGAAACCAGGTCATCATGCTGGTCCTGATCTGCTATATCACCGGGCGCAATGGCCGCCTGATTCGGGAATTTGTCCTGCCATTCCCGGAGCCCGCGGGTTCGCCGCGCCACTCCCACAACCCTGGCACCTGCCGCCGCCAATACCGACGCGGCGTGCCGTCCAAGCCCTGAACTCGCCCCTGTCACGCAGGCGATGCGCCCGGCGATGTCAAAGAGTCGGGTGGGGTCATCCAACTCAGCCATCAGCAGATAAACCGAAGGATTGATCGGGAAAATATTTCTTGAGGCGGAGATCGGCAGTGCGCGCATGCGCCTCCATTCCTTCAAGCCGCGATATCCGTGCTGTGGCCTCGGCAACCGGCCGCACACCTTCACGCGTCGCACGCTGCCAGGTCACGATCTTCATGAATTTGTGGACGCTGAGCCCCCCGGTGTAGCGGGCGGCACCCGAGGTCGGAAGGACATGGTTGGGCCCGGATGCCTTGTCACCAAAGGCAACCGTGGTTTCTTCGCCCAAAAACAATGAGCCGTAACATTTCAGCCGATTCAGCCACCAGTCGAGATCTTCAGCCTGTACGGTCAGATGTTCAGGCGCATAATGATCGGCCGTCGCCGCCATTTCATGGCGATCAGAGCAGACGATGACTTCGGCATAATCACGCCACGCACGAAACGCACTTTCCCGATTTGTTTCTGGCAGATCGTCAATCAGGCGTGGAACGCGTTGCATAACATCTTCGGCAAGTCTGCGGGAGTCTGTGACCAGCCAGACTGGCGAATTGTAGCCATGTTCTGCCTGGCCAGTCAGATCAGCCGCAACAATTTCAGGATCGGCCTGCGCATCAGCAAGGATCAGACTGTCGGTTGGTCCTGCAATCATGTCAATCCCCACACGACCAAAGAGCATGCGTTTCGCCTCAGCAACAAACTGGTTGCCCGGTCCCGCGAGTATGTTGGCGGGGGGAAGACCAAACAGGCCGAAGGTCATGCTGGCGATCGCCTGCACACCACCCATCGCAATAATCTTGTCCGCACCGCAGCTATGTGCGGCATAAATGATCGCCGGCGCAATTCCGGTCCCCGGGCGCGGAGGAGAACAGACAGCAACATGTTCACAACCTGCAACCTTGGCAGTGGTCACCGTCATGATCGCGCTTGCAATATGGCTGTAACGTCCGCCGGGAACGTAGCATCCAGCAGCTTCGACGGGGATACATTTCTGCCCGGCCGTCAGGCCGGGGACGACTTCAACGTCAATCTCTCGTAATGTCGACTTCTGAGCCGCAGCGAACCTGGTGACATTCGACCGGCTAAAATCAATGTCGCGTTTGAGTCGTTCTGGGACTTGCGCAATGGCCGTCTCAATGGCCACATCTGACAGGAGAATTTCGCCGTCGTATCGGTCAAACTTCCGCGCGTACCGAAGTGCCGCTTCTTCCCCTCCGTTTTCGATATCGTCAAGGATGCCGCGCACGGTCTCCTGCGTTTCCACATCGTCGCTACGAGAATGCTGAGTTGCCTTTTTGAGAAATTCACGGGGCATCGGGGATCCTCAGTTTGTGGTGGTCGGAGTGATGATTGCCAGCTGTCTCTGAATGTCTGATCCGCAAAAAATGGGTGGGCTTTGAAACTTTCGGGACTCCGTCATCTTGATGATCACCTCGGAGGCTGCGCGACCTTGCTCCAGGACATAAGGTCACCGCCTTTATTTGTAGATTTCGGGAAGAAGCGTGGTTGAAATCGACGGAATGTAAGCAATGAAGAGCGTTACAATTAACATGAAAAAGACGAAGGGAATGGCGCGATAGGCGATCTTGAGGATGGATTCTCCTGTCAGACCCGACACGACAAATAAATTCAGGCCTAAAGGTGGCGTGATAAAGCCAACACCGAGCGCGGTGATCATCATGATGCAGAACTGAATTTCGTTCATACCGATATTGTCAGCCAAGGGTTTCAAGATTGGTGCCAAAATCACAATATTCGGCGTGGTCTCCATCACACAACCAGCGGCAATGAGAATCAGAACCATCATGAGAATCAGAACAGCCGGTTCTTCGCTGACCGAAGTTGCGGCGGCGACAAATCCTTGCGGAACACCCAGAATCGCCAATGCCTGGGCAAGCGGCAGCGAAAAGGCAATGATCGGAAGAATCACTCCGTTGACCTTGGCTGAACTGACGAGCATCGCCGGAAAGTCACTGAGTTTGAGTGTACCCAGAATGAAGCCCATCGCTATGGTGACAACAACGGCAGTTGCACCCGCCTCAGTTGGCGTCAGTCTTCCGGAAAAAATCCCGAAAAAAATGATCCCGGGTACGATAAAGGCATACCAGCCGGATTTGAGAGCCCGTCCCAATCGCAACAACCATTCACTCATGCTGACATTGCCACCACCTTCCCAACCATAGAGTCGATTGACAACAATATTGGTCACAAGAATCGACAGCAGAATTGCCAGTCCGGGTATCACTGCCGCCAGAAACAATGTTGAGGCTGAAATCCCGAGCACAAGACCAATAATGATATAGGCGATTGATGGTGGAATGAGAATTCCGGTACAGGCTCCCGCAGCGACCAGCGCACAGGCATAAGGACGGGGGTATCCCGATTCGACGAGTCGGCTGATGGTCATTCGTCCAACCGCCGCTGCACCTGCAGCATCCGATCCTGAAATCGCGGCAAACATACCGCAGACCAAGACTGTGGCTGACCCGAAGCCCCCCTTGGCGAATTGAGTCAGCGCTTCAGCGACATCAAGGAACTTGCGACTCAAACCGGTCCGAACCAGTACATCACCTGTCAGAATAAATAATGGCACCGCCGTCAAAGCGAAATGATCAATTCCGTGAAACAGGCTTTCCCCGACCAGTGACAATGGAAGGGCCTCGGATATGATCAGCATCAGGATCGCTGAGGCACCGATCGCTGCCCAGACAGGCACGGCAAGGGCGATCAGAAATACGAAGAGCAAAACGGGGCCGTAGAAAGACCAACCGAGCTCGATTGTTTGTTGATTCAGTTGATTCCAGAGCATCTGTCGGCACTAATCGAAAAGCTTGTTACCCAAGAATACCGGTCTTCCGTAACGCAAATCTGCGATGTCACGGATCAACGACTGTGCAATGCGCAGCAGCAGCAAGGCGAATCCAATTGGTACAGCCGAGAGGAACCAGACCTGGCTGATCCTGAGACCATGGGTCACCGAACCGAATTTGGCGGAAACCAATACTGTCTCCAAAGACCAGTAAAATGCCACGATCGCCACGGCAAACATCACAAGATCGCCGAGGATGTACAACAGCGCCTTCAGCCGCGGCCCACAATACTGGAGAATGACGTCAATGCGGATATGCGCGCGTTCACGCATGGCCGCTGCTGCCCCAATCCATGCCAGATAAATGAATGCATAGCGGACGATCTCCTCGCCCCAGATTGACGAGTAGGCAAGCAGTTCGCGGCGTACCACCTCGACGAACATCGTCACCACGAGCATCACATAAAATACCAGCAGAGCCCAGCGCTCTGCATTCTGATTCAGATGGTGCAGCAACCGTGGCATGAATATTCAAACAGCAAGAATGACAGGCTGATGCGGCGGCAAACGCGACAGGCGCAGATCAGCGCGCAACGCCGATCCGCTTGTCTTGAAGACACATCACGCGTCGTGCACGTAATGTCTTCCCATGGTGTTGGCTGCGTCTTCGAGCTTATCGAAAGCCGCCATCGAACCCGCCAGTTCAACCTTGAACTGATCCCACTCGGAGCGCTGATAACCACCGACTTCCTGCCATTCTGCCAATTGATCCTGAGACAATGAGTGGAATTGCACACCCGCCGATATCAGCTCGGCCATGGCATAGCTGCGTGCCGACGGAACCTTGGCCAGATTCTGGTGTGCGGTGAGTTCACCCGCAAATTCGATCCCCTCCTGGACGTCGCTCGGAAGCGCGTTGAACCATTCCAGATTCACCGAGTAGACCTGACTATCCGGCACCGCCTGTGTAAACGTGACATGGCTCAGAATATCCTTGAAACCGAACACGAACAATGCGCCCACGGCCGGGTCCAGTGCGTCGGCCACACCTTGCTTGATGGCCGAAGGTGTTTCACCCCAGGCCACCGGTGTCGGATTGGCACCCACCATCCGGTAATATTGCTGCAACATCTTTGATCCCGGGACGCGGAACTTGATCCCTTCAAGGTCAGACGGCAACAGGACCGGACCCGCTCCACCGGCGCGCACCGCAACAACCCTTGGATCAATCACAACATAGAACAAGGCCTTGAAACCTGAACTTTCGACTTTCGGGTGAACCTCCGATTTCCAGGCATCTGAAGTCACAAGGTTGGTAAATCTCTGGTTCGCGCCGCAGAAGTAAGGCAGGTTGATCAGATCAACGGCACTGGCAAACGGTGCAAAATTTGACAGCGAATGCTGCGCACACTGGATCGTTCCCGACTGAACAGCCTGCGCCAGGGCTCCACCGGCCCCCAGCTGACCACCGGGCGCGAGCTTGACATAGACTTTACCACTGGTCGCGTTCTGGATATTCTCTTTCAGATCCAGTTGCATGATCGGATAACTGCGTGAGGCCCCCAGGACATACGCTGTGGCCACAGTCATGACATGTTGCGCATTCCGCTCTCTCTCCGCTTCTTCCGCCTGAGTCTGAGCAGCCGCCTTGTCTGACCACAAGACACCACTTGCACCGGCAACCGCAGCCGCCGTAAAACTGCCTGCACCTGCAAGTTTCAGGAAGTTCCTGCGTTCCGCTGAGCGGAGCTGTTTATCTTGACTCTCCATCGTCTGAATTCTCCATTATGATCATTGGTCTGAGACTCCGGTCTCCTGATGGGCCCGTGTGCGAATTTCCCGCTGCAGGACGCCCACAGCAAAGGTGATTGAGCATCCGAACAACACGAGCATTTCCTGAACGTCACTGAGAAAGGTTGATCCTGCAACCGCGCCAAGTCCGACGTTCAAGGCGAATATAGTGAATAGGAAAGCTGAAGCTGCCAAGACCATCGCGCATGACCTCCCACTCACACCGGATCGTTCTCAACCCACCCCTTTAACACAATGATCTGACTTCGCAAGCCACCAAAAATAGAGGGGAATCACTCCCGTCCAGTCACCGGGTGTTTCTTCTTCATGCAGTTCGTTGTAGACGGCGAGACGCGTGTTTCCGTCAATACAAATAAGCTGGCCATCCTTCGGCACAACGACAATCGGCACCGAGATTCCGCCTGATGCACGAATGGAATCTTTGAGGGAACGGTAGGATGAAGTGCTTGAGGACCCCTCTGTAGCTGTCTGCAGAGCAAAGCGGATGCGCTGCGCGTTGAGCTTTTCGCCATACTTCTCGAACGCAACCTTGATCCTTGGATTTTCACGATCGAATTCGATCTCCTGAGTTGAGACCCTCTGATATATGCTTCTCATAACGCGCTCTCTTGATTTGGAATAAGTACGTCGCGCAGGGCCGAAATCAGGTCACAAGGTCAGGCGGTAAATCGCGCAACTGCTTGATTTGGCTATCCAAACAATGACGCTGCCCTTCTATCAAAAGGATGTGCAATACGGATCGACTAGGGATGGGCGCAGGATCTGTCACTGGCCCACACTTGACACTGTATCTCTGTTGCGATAACCTG
>JAPOTI010000088.1 GCA_026709265.1 Paracoccaceae bacterium
CGGTTTGACTTCGGTGGGATCACCGCCGTGGCTCCGCGTTCCGCCACTGTCTCCAGCACCCCATCCGCGTCAAAGGCCTTGTCGCCCATCAACATCTCACAGGTGAGATCGTCCCGGAGTTCAGGTCCAGCCTTGAGATCATGGGTCTGACCCGGCAGAACCCCAAACCGGATCCGATGTCCGACAGCATCCGTGAGGGCCACGACCTGGCGGGTCAATCCCCCTTTCGCGCGGCCGATTCCTTCCGATTCCGATCCCCCTTTTGGGCCCCGGAGGCCCATTGAGGAGAGTACCGCAAAGTGTGGGGCATCCGACATGCGTGACTTCTGGCACCCGCACTGATCAAATGCAACTGCCCCACACTTTGCGGCACTCTCCCGATGTGGGTTTCCTCGCAACAAAGGTCCACGTTGCGACATAGAATATGTTGATCTGTCCAACTGGGTTTGGACAGATCGTGGATTTGGATCTCCTGGAATTGGGATCTTGTCAGGCGGCTGATTTCAGGGGCAGGACCAGATCGACACCGACAACCCCATGGGGCACGCCATGTTCACGATCATCGGGGCGATGGCCGAACTGGAATCCGCACTGATCAGCGAACGCGTCAGCGCCGGCATGCACGCCGCCCGATGACCCCGCACCCCCGCAGATCATCACGCAAGACCCGGAAAACACCCCGCAAAGAGAGTTCCCATTACACCACAGATCCTATGTCGCAACGTGGACCTTTGTTGCGAGGAAGCCAGAATCAGAAAATAGCGCGAGCCCTCTGCGGTGCGGTCCTGTTTCACATTGGACTTGCAGTTTCCGAGTGTGCGGAGTTTGTCGGTGTCCAGATGTACGACAAGTCCGGGTTGAACTTCACCTTTCTGAACGGCAACCATCTTGATCTCTCCTTTTTACAAAAGACTTCAGTGGAGGTTGGTTTGTACGTCTGATCGTGTGGTCAGATGGGCATACCCCACCATGTAAACTTCAATGTTCCGGGCGATAACAACGCTGTCAGCGTCAATGTCAAATCAGGAGATATTTCCAGTCTGAGACAGGTTCTCATCAGCCAGGGCATTCCCCCTGAGGATGCCAAGGAATTGTCTGAAATTGTCGAGGCAGAAGAACCCGAAAGCGATGAGTCGCCGCTCGGTCCACGAGCAAAAATCTGGTTGAGAGATAAATTGAAGGGCGGTGCCGCCGCAGCCTGGGATATGGGAAAATCAGCAATCCCAACATTGATCATCGAAACGGTGAAAAAGTATCACGGGATTTAATCAGGACGAAATCAGTGAATGTCCCATTGAGAGTCCACGCCGCCTGAATTACCCCACACTTTGCGGGATTCTCCGATCTGGAGTCGACCCCAAGAGGTTGACGTAATTCCATAAAAGGAATATAGGAAATCATGGTCTGGCGCGTCGAGTATACGGACGAGTTCGGGGAATGGTGGGAAACGCTAGAGCTGGACAAACAGGAGGACATTTCCGCGTCTGTCGAGTTGCTAGTGGAACATGGGCCTGGGTTGCACTATCCCCATTGCTCGGGGATTCAGGGTTCGCGATACGATCACATGCGGGAGCTTCGTATCCAGAGCGGCGGAAAGCCCATTCGTGTGTTCTACGCCTTTGATCCGAGACGTGCGGCGATCCTGCTGATCGGCAGCGACAAGACAGGTAACGGCCGGTTCAACAGGCGGTTCGTGCCGCTCGCCGATCGGCTCTACGACGAACATCTGGGAGAACTCAGGAAAGAGGGAGCAATTTGATGGCGGGACACTATCCCTTTGCGAGACTGACTGAAAGGCTACCTTCCGCAAGCCGGGCCCGGATTGAGGCGCAGAAGGAGGCGCTTCGCGCGGCCTTGGACGTGCAGCAGCCGGTCGTTGCCAAGCTGGAACACCGCCTGGATTTGACGACACAAAAGGGACCGGGCTGGGACGCGAAAGCCATACGTGAAATCGCTGAAAAATCCTTTGGCGGATATGAAAACATGTTCAAACATCATCAATGGCCAGAACGCGGGTCAAAAATGATGCTGTATGCCGGCCAACGGATTAAGGCCACTTACGGATCAGTTGCAGATTTTGTTGAGGACTGGAACCAAAAACAGGCCAGTGATGGCTGATCCAAATTGACAGAACCGCACACTGTTTCACGGCGAGAATCTGAACATGATCAAATCCTGGCTTCCTCGAGAGCACCGCAAAGTGTGGGGCAATTCAGGCGACTGATTTCAGGGGCCAACGAGTGATCTTTCCGACACGATCCGCTACATTCTTGAGGACGCAAAAAACGAATGCAGAAGTTAAAGGATCTGGAGCAGGCAATCTCCGGTCTGGATGGCGATATCGCTCATCTTGCTTTCGACCCCCATGACCCCCAAAGCATAGAACTGGCCATCCAAGACTTCAACATTGCAATCGACAAACGATTGGAAGGTCACGCCAGGAATGAGATCGTTGTCAACATTGCTGAGCAACTGAAGGAGCGTGGACGCAACGCTATCCTTGAGCGTGCAGCGGCGGCACGGTTAGAGCAAGAGGATGAGCAGTGACAGTTAAAGAGGCACTAAACGATTTGAACAATGCAGTGCTTGACCTGCAATCATCTGACCTGACTACCTATGTCCGTCCCCTCAAGAATATGGCAAGAATCTTGGTATCGGATGAACTGAAATCGATAACAGGTAAGTTGAGGGACAGGGTGAACTTTGATGCATTTGTGGCAGCGGCTAACCCCGGGGGGAGCATGGCTGGCAGCGCAAGCCTCAATTGGCCAGAAGAGAAAGAGCAAGAATTGGGACTGTCGATTGTAGTGATTGAACGGGGTGCGGAAGATTCAAATTGGTTCATCAGTTTTGCGTATGACTACTACTATGACCGCAAGCCAATCAATTGCATCCACAATCTCGTGAGATCATTAATCGTTCCCTTCAATCGTGATTTTTCCACATATGTAGAAAGGCAGAAGGTCAATCTGCCCCGACCGCAAGCGAAGCCAACCGACTGGCATCGTGTCTTTATCGCCCATGGACACGACGATGGCCCCAGAGAAAAAGTTGCGCGGTTTGTCGAAAAGATAGGGCTTGAACCTGTTATTTTAGATGAACAGGCCAATCGCGGGATGACAATTTCCGAGAAGTTTGAAACACATAGTGACGTGGGTTACGCCATTGTCTTGTTGACCCCAGATGATACAGGTCGTGGCAAGTCAGAGTCTCAACCCAGAGATTGAGCACGACAAAATGTGATTTTTGAGCTTGGTCGGGTCGACTCCAGATGAGTGCAGAATATCACTTTAAGGTTTTGACCATCTGTTGTCCTGCGGGGTGTCCATGATACGGTCGTTTGACGGACACGCCGCATCCCCGTCCAGGAACCCTGTTTCTGATGGGAAGTTGGACACCTTGATTGTTGGACAAGATTCTGGACGTCTGACCGGTGACGACTGATGTCCCGGCCGGACTCAGGGCAGGAGGCAACCGCCGCCCAGAGGTGGAGCGGGCAGGTTCTTGGACACGCGACGTCCGTCCCCCTATCTTCACCGACCAGAAGGGCGGATACAGGCCAGCCCCGCGCGGCGAATATGTCTGGAGCCTCTCAAGGCCACTTCTGCAAACTGGGTGTTCTTGTCGGACACCGGACGGTTTTGTCCAGCTTTCTGGCTTGAAATCCCGCTTTTGAACCCCCCAAAAACGCTCCAAAGTCCCTGACCGTGATATTCTGCCCTCATCTGTAGTCGACCCCAGATGGCGCAGCTCCAGGCCGCCGGCTGCACCCGCATTTACCAGGAAAAAC
>JAPOTI010000097.1 GCA_026709265.1 Paracoccaceae bacterium
AAAAGGGGGAGTGGAATCGGAAGGAATCGGCCGCGCGAAGGGGGATTGACCCGCCAGGTCGTGGCCCTCACCGATGCTGTCGGACATCGGATCCGGTTTGGGGTTCTGCCGGGTCAGACCCATGATCTCAAGGCTGGACCTGAACTCCGGGACGATCTCACCTGTGAGATGTTGATGGGCGACAAGGCCTTTGACGCGGATGGGGTGCTGGAGACAGTGGCGGAACGCGGAGCCACGGCGGTGATCCCGCCGAAGTCAAACCGCAGCACACCCCGCGATTTTGACCGCGACGCCGATCAGGAACGGCATCGGATTGAGACTGTCTTCGCGACAATCAAGGAGGCCCACAGTCTCGCCACGCGTTCCGACAAGACCCGCGCAAGCTTCGCAGCCGGGATTGACCTGATGGCCGGCGTGGTGGCCGCACGATCATTGTCAACGGGGCTTAGATCAACCTGCAATTCGACGGATGAGGCGAGGTATTTTGGCAGACAGGGAATTAAATTCTGGGGCTTCCTCAATTATGATTGATCAGTTGATGAATTGGCCGTTGTGGCGGTCTATGCGCAAGCCGACTGCAACAGAATTCCTGAGTTATCTACAGGACATTGTGCGCCCAACAACAACTGCCGCCTCTTTTGTCTTCATTCCTGATTCGAAGACATATGAGGTGGACTGCGCTGTTCAGGTGATGGCGGCGGACATAAGTCCCTGTTCCACCCTTGCAATGTCATCAGGATTGTTCACTTCCCAAAAGTCTCGGCCTTTTCCATCAACCTCAACGCAGGTCATCGGCACGTCATTCTCGAGAAACCGCAACTGCTCCAGTCCTTCCTGCCGCTCGAGTGTGGAAGGTTTCAGTGATGCATAAAAACTCAATGCCTCGAGAGTATAGGCATAGAGACCAACATGGTGATAGACGGGTGTCAACGCCTCATCCGAATAATTGTGCGCAGTCCAGGGAATGATCTGCTTGGAGAAGTAGAGGGCCCTTCTCTCCGAATCAAAAACTACCGTGGTGGCACCGACCATTCCTCTCTCGCAATCATCAACAAATCGACGCAGTGCAGCCCCGTTACAGCGGATAACAGGTGTGGCAACGACGGCATCCGGACAGTTTCTCATGGCATCAACAAGCTCATCAACAAACCAGTCCGGTGTGAGCGGTGCATCACCCTGAAAATTCACCACGATATCAAATTCATCGCCGAATTGTTCGAATGCCAGCGCGCAACGCTCGGTCCCATTTCCACATGCCGAAGATGTCATCAGACATTCGCCGCCGAACGATTCAACTTCTTCGCGGATCCGGATATCATCGGTTGCCACAACCAGTCGGTCGATCGCCTTCGAAGCTGCCGCCGCTTCCCAGCTGCGGCAGACCAGTGACTTCCTGATTCCGGTGCAACCAGCGAGCGGCTCGAGCGGTTTGCCGGGAAATCGCGACGACGCGAACCGCGACGGAATGACGCCCAGAACTTGCATTCAGTGTGCCCCCGGCGCACGGACACCTGCAGCCACCGCGACAAAGCTTGGATTTTCATAATTCTCCTTGCCATAAGTCAGTGGTGTTCGCCCGTCGATCTGCCAGACCGTCCCGCCAGCGGCTTGGAGAATAGCCTGACCGGCAGCCGTGTCCCATTCCATCGTGCGTCCGAAACGCGGGTAAATATCGGCTTCTCCGATCGCGAGCAGGCAAAATTTAAAGGATGATGACATCGTTGCAATATTCACCACATTCAGTTCCGCAAGATAGTCGTTCAGCCTTGATGAAGACACGCTGGACCGCGAGACAGTCACGCGCAAGGCCGCTGCGGCTGATCGCCGACCCGTCAGGACTCTTGTTCGATCATTGTCGACCTCGACAAGACGATATCCATTGCTCGTCAAAAACATGCGCTTCATTGCCGGCGCAAAAACGACACCGGCAACGGGTCTGCCCTTGCGCACCAGCGCTATATTGACAGTGAATTCAAGACTGCCCTTGCGAAATCCACTGGTGCCGTCGATGGGGTCAACCACGAAGAAACTGGAATGTCTGTTGTGATGATTGGCGGTTTCTTCTTCGCTGATCACGGGAATCGATGGAAACGCACCGCTCAACAAGTTGCGAATGAGCCGATCAGCACGCAGATCAGCCGTTGTGACAGGTGTGCCGTCAGGCTTCCATTCAGTCTCGGGGTTTCCAGAGGTCCAGTATTCCATCACCACCGAACCGGCACGCACAGCAGTTTCCCTGAGACATCGTTCCAGCTTGTTCAAATTCAACTCGGGTGAATCCATTGTCATCAAGCTATCACACCACCGGGTCGATATGATCGAATCATGTCACTCACAAGAATCATACATCATGATTTAGGTGCTCGAGGCGGCATTTGCGAATATTCGTGAAGCGATCGCGCGGCAAAACAGTCATGCTGCAACCCGCAATGTCAGATTCAGCCTTCCGCCGTTGGACAGGAGCTTGGAACTCCCGAAACGAATTCGATCAATTCCATGATAAACAAGGCGTGCATTGCCACCCATGACAACAACATCACCGGATTGCAGCCAGATCGATTCGGTCGTCCCGCCCCTCTGAAGATTGCCAATACGAAACAACCCGTCATCACCGAGTGAGACTGAAACCACGGGCCATCTGAAATCGGCCTCGTCGGCGTCCTGATGCAGACCCATTCTGGCACCTTCCCTATACAGATTGATCAGACAGCTGTCCGGAATACGGCGACAGGTGGATACCTGTCGCCAGATGTCAAGAACTGAACCGGGGATTGGCGGCCATGGCACACCTGACGGATGCCGTTTTTCATAGCGGTATCCCGCTTTGTCGGAAATCCACCCCAGCATGCCGCACGATGTCATTTGGACCGACATTCGTCGCCCGGACGGCATGACGGGGCCGAACAGCGGTGCCTGGTGCACAACGCGGCGCAGGTCAGCAATCATCGTGATCTGCTGACCCTTTGAGAGCAGTTCCTTGTAGATTTTGAAACCGCGGACTTCACAGCTCGGCTCTGGTGTGGTCAGGCATTGCGAATTTTTCGACAATCTTTTCCTCCTGTATGATGGATCCGCGGCTCAGTCGGACGGAAACCCGTCATAAGGGCTGATTGTTTCATTTCAAGACATCTCGGCAGAAGTTGGGTTCATAAGAGGTCTCAGCTTGCCCGCCGCCACGCTGTCCGGCAGGCTGATGTCGTATCGGCCCAGGACGTTGATATGCCGCCAGAGAACAGGGGACAGACGGGCATCGTCCCGCAAATAACGTGCTGGCAGGATGTCCGAAACTCCCGGACTGGAGGAATTCTTTTCGCTGTGCTTTGCCTCCAGCACATTCCATCAGGTTATGTTTCTTCGGTCAACACTCAATTGGGAAGACAGCAGAATCGATCGGTTTATTGCCGCCCTTGCACTGGGAGCACTTCACGGCGAGTCACACAGAAGCCCCAGTTACTTCAGCAATCGAATGCCGCGAACAATCTCGACAAAGCCTGCGTATTCAATCCGATGGTGGAGAAGACACGGCTACAACCCACCGGCACGAGATGTCTTCGAGATTCTTCGCCGTATGACCAATTTCCGGTTCGCAACTCCTCCTCCCGAGCGAGTCGGATCAATCAAGAAAGTCGATGCCCGCTACGCGTCGAACTCCTTCCTCTCAATTCATGGAGCAGTCACAAATATCATTACATCCCCGCCGTATCTGGATACTACGAACTATCGCGAGGATCAGTGGCTACGGTGTTGGTTTCTGGGCGAAAAACCATTGTCGAGAGTGGATGATGATGACGGCCGTCATACAAATGCCGAAAAGTACTGGCTGTTTTTGAGAGAGGCGTGGGCAGGAATTTCGAAGTTGCTCGCAGATGAAGCTCTTTTCGTTGTGAGGATCGGCGGACGCAGGTTGCAGAAAAACGAGATCCGAAGCAACCTGCTCGCCACAATGTCAGCAGGACTGGGTCGGCAGGTAACCTTGATTGATCAGGGAGTCACTTCTGAAGTGAAACGGTCACAAGCCAATAGCTTTCGAGGATCCAAGCCATCCGCATCCGTTGAACATGACTTCTGTTTTAGCGTTGCATAGGAACCCAGCCTGTACGAAGGGTTCATAAAGGTTCCGACTGGACACAACTGCCAACCCTATGCCGCTGTTGGGTCAAAAATCACAGAATCAGTCAATTTTTGCGGAAGATGGGTTGACAATAACCGGTATACCGGAATACTGTCTAAAACAGCGACACCGGCAGGAACCGGTCAGATTGCATACAAGGGAGGATAGAATGTTCAAGAAAGTGATATTTTTACTTTCAACTACTGCGGCTTATGTCGCCTTGCAGGGCGCAACCGCGCAAGATGCAAGCTTCGTCGGCTGGGCGTATTCCGAGGCAGCGGGCAAGGCGTTCATCGAACGCGAAGTGGACGAAATTGATGATGTTTCTGTTGAATTGATTGGTTTCCCTTGGAACCAGATGGTCCAAAACATGATTCTTCGCCACCGGTCCGGCGAATCGACCGAAGCCATCCAGATACAGGAGCGGTGGATGCCGATGCTTGTCGGCTTAGGTGCCTTGCAAGACTTAAACGAGATATACGGTGCGGACGCCCTTGCAGCGACGGTGGACCCTGGCCTCTTGGCGATGGGTCAGTTTGACGGAAAGCAATACGCTCTTCCCTGGACAGCGGGATCGATTGCGTTGGTGGCGAACGGTGCCGTCCTTGAAACTGCTGGAATTTCCGAAGCCCCTGCGACGATGGATGACTTCCGCGCCGCACTTGAAAAAATCAAAGAGGCGGTTCCAGATTCTGTTCCGTTTGGTTTGTCCACTGCCAACCCGAACCTGATCCAGGTTGAGAGCCAGATCATATTTTGGCAATTCGGCGCACGTTTCTTCGAAGACGGTAACGTTTCAATTGACACGCCCGAAGCGCGCGAAGCGCTAGAATTCATCGTCGGTCTTGTCGACGATGGGTTGGTTGCCAAAGGCAACGATCGTAATGCGACACGTGCTCTGTATGCACAAAATCTTGTCGGGTTCTATTTCGATCCACCAGTTGCACGCGGTATTGCCAGAAAACAAAGCGGGCAAGGTGAAGCCTTTGATGTGAACGTTTACCCTGTGCCGACTCCGTCTACGGGAAACGGCGAACCGCCGCGGTCCGTTATCTGGGCACACCTATTGGGCATCATGTCAACAGGCAGCCCTGATCTGGATGCAGGTAAAAAAGTTGTCGGGCATTTTGCGCTCAACGCTGAAACTCAAGTTGCGTATTGGAACGAACTCGGGCTTTTCCCCACCACTAAGGAAGCCCTCGCGCAGATCAAAACTGACAATTATGTAACTGACTGGATCGAATTGGCGGGCACGGCGCGTTTAGATGAGCCGGCATCGTTCGAAAACAGCGCTGAGCTACGCAAGATCATAGGTGAAGAAATCGAGGCAGCGATGCTTGGCGCAAAATCTGCCAACGACGCAATCAGCGCCATGGCAAAGCGCTTAGAAAAGGCTATGTAAATTCAATACCATCACCTGAATCGGAACCTGAACAGACCGGGTCAATCAACCCGGTCTGTTCAGGTTCCGGCATTTCGCTCGGCGCAGTCCCGCTTTGGGTTGGCACTGACACTGCCGGCGCTTTGCCTGTTTGTTCTATTCATCTTTTATCCATTTTTGCGATCATTTGGTTTAGCCTTCTTTGAAAGTACGCTGTTCAACCCGGATCCTGTCTGGGTCGGATTACAGAACTTTCATGATCTCATTCAAGATCCAACATTTCACCGGACGTGGACTACGACCCTGATCTACGTCCTCGTAACGACGCTTCTGACTGTGATGCTAGGGTTCTTCTGGGCGCTTATTCTGAATCAGGCGTTCACCGGGCGAACCATCGTCAGAACGGTCACAATCCTGCCTTGGATCCTGCCTTCGACAGTCACAGCTTTCCTATGGGCGTGGATTTTCAACGGCCAGTTTGGCCTGCTGAACGCAGTGCTGAAGGGCGCGGGCGTAATAGATCAGGCCATCATCTGGCTGGCAACGCCTTCTGGTGCATTCGTTGCGGTCGTAATTGCCAAAGTCTGGCTGTCAACGCCAGTCGCAATGTCGTTCATACTCGCTGGTCTTCAAAGCGTTTCGTCTGAGGAAGTCGATGCTGCCATGATGGATGGCTGCGGAGCGGGCAGCATTATTCGGCATGTCATTGTGCCGCACATATTTCCGACCCTCGTGATCGTGTTTGTCTTGCAAGCCATGGCAAACCTACAGCAGATCGACACGATACTTGCCATGACACGCGGCGGACCCGCGCGAGCGACGACTGTTCTGTCCATTGAGGTTTATCAAAAGGCATTTCAAGAATGGAATATGGGCCTGGCGTCGGCAATCGGGGTTGCCTGGTTCTTCACCATAGCAATTCCGGCGGCTGTTTATCTTCATTCTGTGTTCAAACGGGTCTGACCAGATGCTTCCCGTGCAACATCGTCACGAGACTTGGGTTTTTCGCGGATTGCTCACAATTTTTGTTTTCTTTCTATTGATGCCAATTTTGTGGATGCTGTCTACGTCGTTCAAAGCTCCTGAAGAGGTGTTTCTGAAGGTGCCGACCATCATTCCCGAAGAGCCGACACTGCGAAACTATATGCGCGCTCTGACCGAAACACGCATCCTGACCTACTTGTACAACGGGTTAATCGTATCAATGACCAACGCGGCGCTGACCACCGTATTAGCGGCGCTGGCTGCTTATGGATTCGCCAAGTTCCGCTTTAAAGGGCGAAAGAGCCTGATGTTTCTTATGATCTCAGCGCAGATGTTTCCCTATGCCGTCTTACTGATTTCACTTTACCCATTCATGCAGAGGACCGGGCTTTTTGATACACGAAGCGGCTTGATCCTCGCCTATCTTGTCTTTGCAATGCCAGCGTCGATCTATATACTCTTCAGCTACATAGTGAACCTGCCCGACGAACTGATCGAGGCCGCACGTATGGACGGCGCTGACGAATGGTTGATCCTACGAGAGCTGATCCTGCCATTACTGACCCCCGGTCTGATAACAGTGTTTCTCTATAGCTTCATGTGGTCTTGGAACGATCTTCTCTATTCATTGACACTCATCAGTAGCGAGACGAAACGCACTGTTGGTCCCGGTTTGCTGCTGACTTTCCTCGGCGAAATGGAGCAGGACTGGGGGGCGGCAATGGCGGGGTCTGTCATCGTTTCTTTGCCCATCATTTTGGCCTTCACGTTTCTACAGCGGTTTTTTGTGCAAGGGCTGACGGCTGGTGCTGTGAAGTGAAAAAGAAAACCGAGTGACTGCTTTGGCACGTGTAGAGATCAAGAATGTCACCAAGAGCTTTGGCGCGACCGAAGTGCTTAAGGGTCTTGATATCGATATTAGCCATGGCGAATTCGTCGCGTTGCTGGGCGCATCGGGTTGCGGGAAATCAACGCTTTTACGATGTATCGCCGGACTTGAGGATCTGGGCGGCGGCGACATCCGCTTTGGCAATAAGTCCGTGATAAACATCGCGCCGTCTAAGCGGGGTGCCGCAATGGTTTTCCAGTCCTACGCGCTTTACCCTCATAAGACTGTGGCGGAAAATATGGGATTCGCTTTACGCATCGACGGGACGCCAAAACCGGAGATAGAACGCAAGGTGGGCGAAGCAGCTAAGATTCTCGGCATCACACCGCTTTTGAACAAGCGCCCGCGCCAGTTGTCCGGCGGACAACGCCAGCGCGTTGCCATAGGTCGGGCTATTGTGCGGGCTCCAGAGGTCTTCCTCTTTGATGAGCCGCTATCGAACCTTGATGCCGAGCTCCGCGCACGGATGCGAGTCGAACTTACCCGGCTGCACCGACGTCTCGACGCGACAATGATCTATGTGACACACGATCAGGTCGAGGCGATGACGATGGCCGATCGAATTGTGGTTATGGAAGGTGGACACATTCAGCAGATAGGTACGCCCGACGATGTCTATGCCCGACCTGCCAATATCTATGTTGCCCAGTTCATCGGCACGCCAAAAATGAACGTTTTTAAACTCTCAAGCTATCTGCATTTACAGAAACAGCTTCCCTCAGCCGTAGCCAATGGAGGCATCCCCCACACCATTGGTATTCGGCCTGAAGATATTCGCGAAGATGCATCCGGCGCTTTGAAAATCGGGGCTACTCTTGAACTCTCGGAAAGCTTGGGGAGAGAGCGGCTTTATCACGGGTCTACAGTAGCCGGCGACGAGTTGACCATAGCTTCGCACAAGGAAATGTCTCTTCAAGTTGGCCAGCCAACAACTGTAAGTTTTAACAGAGGGCAAGTCCATATGTTCGACGAAAAGGGTATACGCCTTGACTTCTGACGCATGCACTTCGCCTGTTGGAGAACCCGGCCTGATCCGGCAAGACATTTTCGGCCGCGCAGTCCCAAACTGAGTTTTCAGGTGGGACATGTTTTGCTAAAGGACTGTTCCTTCAACGAAGCAATCAATGTCTTCCTCACGTATCTTAAGAAACATCGACTGGTTCTGAGCCATGTGTTCCTGCATTCGTGCCTCGGTAGCCTCACCATCGCCCGCTTGGATTGCCAATAAAATTGCTTCGTGATGCTCCAATGCGCACATGAGATTGTCAGCTTTATTGGTGCTAAGCGCATGCAGGCGATCACCTTCAGTTCGCGCCTGCCGAATGACCTGCCAGAGAAAACTGTCCGGCTTTCGAGAGCAAATTGCTTCGTGAAACTGGGAGTCGCAGTGGTAAGCCATGGCGGAATCGCCGTTTTCGAGAGCGGTTCTTTGCTTGGCCAGAGCCTCGCGTAAGCCCATAATCAACGAAGTGCGGTTTTCGTCAAGGGCCCTTTCTTTAGCGATCAATGGTTCTAGAATCGAACGGACATTCAGTGCTTCGCGTAGCCGCTCACCATCAATTCGCGAAACAAACGTTCCTTGGCTGGGAAACGCTTCAAGGAGCCTTTCGCCAATAAGGTCCTTGATAACCTGCCGCGCAGGCGTCCTGCTGACACCGGACGCCGCCGCCAACCCCGCCTCGCTTATCTCGGTTCCGGGACGATATTCCAGCGACAAGATCTTTCTACGAATCATCTTATAAAGCTGAGGCACGATGGGCGCCGTGCGTTCGAGTTCGAAAGCGCCGTAATCTACCGGTTGGAAGTCATGAGAGTGGCGGGGCATGACACGTCGCAATCAGGGCACATTTTCTGCAATGACGGGACATGGCTGCTCTCGAAGAAAGGCACCAATTTCTGAAATAATCTCGTCTGACAGATAGGCGTATCGGTTGATTTCGATCTGGCCTCGGGTTGCTTTGAAGAGTGCCGCAAACCGCGCAACGACATCATCAACAGGCCCGTAGGCATGAGAAATGCCAACAGCGTTTGCAATTCCCAGCTGTTCAACCATTTTCTGAATAACGTCTTCGGATACTCCATGATTTTCGACCGGTGTTGGATAAGCCATCGGGAAGGCCGCGGCACTCGTCAAGCCAAGGAGGTTCCTAGCCAGCCTTTGCTCAACGTCATCAATCGACCGATTGAGTATTTTAGAGACATGCCGTGCGTAGTTTGCGCCGATCAGAGACCAGTGCATCGTATAGAATTTCACGGCGAAAACTGCTTCCAAACCAGATTTCATCAAGCCGATAAAGCCAGATAAGTCTGATAAAGGCGGCGGAAAACCCTGTAATATCACACCTATTTTGCCATCACTGAATTCACTTACCGTTTCCACAAGAAACGTTCCGTACTGAAGCACCAAATAATCACGCAAGCGAAAATGGTCATTCAGCGCTGGGTTTTTTTCTTTCACCAATTGCAGAGCGTCCGAAAATGGAGCTTCTTCAATAAATGCGCCTGCAAGTGCCACTTCCAATGGCGCGTCTTGCAATGCGGTACTCAGCTTTTCAAAATTCACGTCAATTTGGCTGGCGAACTTCGCAACCTGCGGATTGTAGTCAGTCAACAAAGATTGAAAATGATAGGGCGGGTATTCTGGCCAGTCGAAGCGCAGGTAATCGACTTGAGCGTAGTTCCTGCACAAATCTGCGATCATGCCTCTCATATAAGCCCGAAGGTTTTCTGAAGCGAGGCAAGCATTATTGTCAACACGGTTCAGAACTGGTTGGCCTTTTGGCATCAGCGGCTCGTCTTCTGGAATCGGTCCACCGAACTGGACTCGGTAGCACGGCGGAATCGCTGCCATCACCTGAAGCGATACGGACAGTCCACGGGCTTTCGCATCGTCGAGAAATTGGGTTAGGATCGGACCTTCTGTTTTCGTCAGAGTTGTCGCCGGATCCGGTTGGTATGGTCCGGCCCCATAATATTCTCTGTTCGGCACAAAGGAAGGAGTGATTGTCATCCACAACTCCCGCTTTCCCCATAATGGCCGAGAAAGCAGGCGAACATTGCCAATTCCTGCGTCAGATGGCGGTTCGCGGTGGCCCTGACCCTCTGGTACGACAGTGGCAAGATAGGGTGAAGTCGTAACGGCGGTGGCCCCCAAGTGAATCTGCAGCTGATCCAGAAGATTCACGGCACCTTCACTTTGAATGTATTCTGGAAGGACAGTGACCCCGATGTGGCGTGTCATACGAAAACCAACGTGCTGATATCGCGTTATACATCCAGCCATAGTTTAGAATCTCAGTCTTGACAATAACCAGTATACCGGATGGGAGTGATTCCCATATGGCTGGGTTTGGACCATGGTTGATTCCGGCGAATCAGGTGGCCTTGGCGAGAGGCGTGCAATTGTCGTTGGCCGAGATATGGGCGTTGTTGTGTTGCCGTCTGTGGGTCAGTTGGACCCAGACGTTGTCAAAGCGTCCCGATTTGAGCCGGGCACGGAAAGTGAGAACGCCCTGGCCGCCAGACGTCCCCAGCTCTGACCACTGCGCTTAAGCCGGGTGTTGACGATCATTATGTTCGCCGCCTCGACGGTGACGCTGCCAAAGGGGCGCCGGCGTCGCGAGCCTCCTTGGTCCCGCATCCACTGACGGTTGCAGCGGAAAGTGCGGAAGGCGTGGTTGAACGCGCTCTGTCGCGACGGTCCCCCCGGACACACGCTACGCGTCCACCAAGATGGAGATTCACGATGGACTGACCCAAGATTTGACAAACAGGGCTTCATAAGAGGGACAGGAGGATCGCCGAATTTGAACGTGCCCTGATCCTGGCGCACGAACGAAGGACGGAAAGCCGCTCAAGCCCATGGAGTGGCATTCGGACGCCCCGCAAAGCTCAGGGCTGACCAAAAGAAACTTGTCTTTGATCTGATCGAAGGCGGGGAATCGATCTCATCAATTGCGCGAACATTCAACGTTCCCCCCGCCACAATCTATCGGTGCATCAAGAAATCCCGGCCCTTATGACGGTTTTTCATCCGACTCAGCCGCAGATCCCTATGATGTCTCGCCAACCAACCCATCGGCACAAGACACATCCGGTTATGGTCTCCTGATTTCCCTGGATCCGAGACACACGACCAATAGCACGTGAAGTCGATACCGTTTCGGTCTGACTGATTGCTATTTCCCACCACGGTGTGTCCGTTCCCTTCAATCCGGCTCTATAATGTTGCGTGTTATTCTTGTCGTGACAAATTGCTGCCCTATATATTTTCTGGGATCGCCCGCAGACAACTCTCCGGAGATGTCATCGCGGACGGCCAACTCCCGCCGATCAATGCAATGCGAGGTAAGGCAGAAATGAGTAAGGTTATTGGAATCGATCTTGGCACAACCAACTCCTGTGTTGCCATCATGGATGGTTCACAACCCCGGGTTGTGGAGAATTCTGAGGGCGCCAGAACAACGCCATCCATCGTCGCCATGACTGACAGCGAACAGTTGGTTGGTCAGGCCGCCAAGCGGCAGGCGGTGACCAATGCAGACAGCACCGTGTTCGCCGTCAAGCGACTCATTGGTCGCCGATTTGATGACAAGATCATTGACAAGGACAAACTTCCTTATGAAATCGTCGATGGTGGCAATGGCGATGCATGGGTACGGGTCCGCGACAAGAACTATTCGCCTGCGGAAATTTCTGCTGCCATTTTGCAAAAGATGAAGGAAACGGCGGAGAGCTATCTTGGTGAAAGCGTATCGCAAGCAGTCATCACAGTCCCGGCCTACTTCAATGATGCACAACGTCAGGCAACCAAGGACGCTGGTAAAATCGCCGGGCTGGAAGTGTTGAGAATTGTCAACGAGCCAACCGCGGCGGCCCTCGCCTACGGTCTCGACAAGCAGGAATCGAAAACAATCGCCGTCTATGACCTTGGCGGTGGAACCTTCGATATTACAATCCTTGAAATCGACGATGGCCTGTTTGAGGTCCGCTCGACCAACGGCGACACCCATCTCGGTGGTGAGGATTTTGACATGGCCATTGTTGATCATCTCGCGAGCGAGTTCAAAAAACAGAACGGTGTCGATCTGACCAAGGATGTGATGGCATTGCAGCGTCTCAAGGAAGCGGCAGAGAAAGCCAAGATTGAACTCTCGTCAAGCCAGGAAACTGAGATCAACCAACCCTTCATCTCGATGGATGCCGGTAGCGGTCAACCTCTCCACCTCGTCACCAAATTGACCAGAGCCAAGCTGGAAGGACTGGTCGGGTCACTGATCAAGGGATCCCTTAAACCTTGCGCGGCAGCGCTCAAGGATGCCGAATTGAAAAAGTCGGACATTGATGAAGTGGTACTGGTGGGTGGCATGACAAGGATGCCACTGGTGATCAAGGAAGTGTCCACCTTCTTTGGCAAGGCGCCGCACAAGGGCGTTAATCCGGACGAAGTGGTTGCCATGGGTGCAGCCATACAGGCTGGAGTCCTGCGCGGCGATGTCAAGGATGTTGTTCTTCTTGATGTGACTCCGCTCTCGCTCGGAATCGAAACGCTCGGTGGCGTGTTTACGCGCCTCATCGAGCGCAACACAACGATTCCGACGAAAAAATCGCAAATCTTCTCGACTGCCGAAGACAATCAGGGTGCGGTGACGATCCGTGTGTTTCAGGGCGAGCGCGAGATGGCAGAAGACAACAAACTGCTGGGGCAGTTCAATCTCGAAGATATTCCGCCGGCACCGCGCGGTGTCCCGCAAATCGAGGTGTCGTTTGATATTGATGCAGATGGGATTGTGTCGGTCACCGCAACAGACAAGGGAACCGGCAAGGAACACCGGATCACCATCCAGGCTTCGGGTGGCCTTTCCGAAACCGACATTGAAAAGATGGTGGCTGATGCTGAGGCAAATGCTGAAGCTGACCGACAGCGCAAGGATCTGGTTGAGACACGCAACCAAGGTGAATCGCTGGTCGATTCGACGCGGAAGTCTCTCGAAGAACATGGCGACAAGGTCGACGCATCCACCGTGGAGGCCATTGAACTCGCCCTGAAGGCATTGGAAAAAGAGCTGGAGGGTGACGACGCTGAGAAAATCAAGTCGGGAATCCAGAATCTCACTGACGCGGCGATGAAGCTTGGCCAGGCCATCTATGAAGCCCAGGCGGCGGAAAACAGCGAAGCGGAAAGCACTGATGCAGCACCTGCAGACGATGCCGAAGTTGTTGACGCTGAATTTGAAGACGTTGACGACAACGGCGACGACAAGCAGAAGAGCTGAGTCACAGTCGCGTAACTGCGCAGTTGACGGGTGCTGGACCAAGACATGGCGGGCGGCGGCGACTATTACTCCACTCTTGGAGTGACTCGATCCGCCTCCGCCGACGAAATCAAGAAAGCCTATCGCCGTAAAGCGCGGCAGCTTCACCCTGACCAGAACAAGGATAATCCATCGGCCGAGGCCGAATTCAAACAGGTCAATGAGGCCTATGACGTTCTGAAAGATCAGGAGAAAAAGAGCCTTTATGACCGCGTTGGTCATGAGACCTATAAATCAGCGGCAGCAAGCGGTGGCGCACAGGGTTTCTCTCAACACGGCGCACAATTCAGTTCAGGTTTCACCGATGTTTTCGAGGATCTCTTTGGAGACATCATGGGGGGTGGCCGCCGCGGGCGAACCAGCAATCGTGGTTCAGATCTGCGCTTTGACGTCACGCTCGACCTCGAAGACGCCTATGCCGGCGTCAGGAAGCGGATTTCTGTTCCCACCTCGATCACCTGTGATTCCTGCCACGGGCATGGAACAAGCAGTGGTGCGTCACCACAGGTCTGCCCAACCTGTTCGGGGGCAGGAAAAGTTCGTGCCCAGCAGGGATTTTTTGCCATTGAGCGAACCTGTCACACATGCGGGGGCAGCGGTCAAATCATCAGCGATCCCTGTCGCATCTGCAATGGCGCCGGACGACTCAATAGAGAGCGGAAGCTGGATGTCGATATTCCGGCCGGCGTTGAAACGGGGTCACGAATCCGCCTGAGCGGCAAGGGACAGGCCGGCTTGCGCGGCGGCGAAGCGGGCGACCTCTATGTTTTTGTGAATATCCGCGAGCATGAGATTTTTCTTAGAGATGGACAAAATCTTGCCTGTACAATCCCGGTATCCATGACCGTGGCTGCACTTGGTGGAGATGTGGAAGTTCCCACGATCAGCGGGGGGCGCTCAAAGATCAAGGTACCCGCAGGAAGTCAATCCGGCAAACGATTCCGGATGAGTGGCAAGGGCATGCCATCAATCCGCAACATCCGCAACAATGGCGATCTGTATGTCGAGTTGTTTGTCGAAACGCCCTCCAACCTCAGCGATGAACAAAAGGAGCTTTTGCGAAAGTTTGAGGAACTTTCAAACGCCAAGACCCAACGTCGTCAGCGATCGGGGGGCACATTCAAAGGCTTTTGGGAAGATATCAAGAGTTAACGCTCTGATCACGATCATTTCAAGATCGTATCAGCTCAAAAACAGAAAAGCTTTTTTCTGACTTGCTGAACTCATCCGCCATGTCAGTTTGCATATCCACTTATACTGGCTGTATTTTTCCCAGCACACGGTTCTTGATGGCGCGATCAACCCAACATCTATTCTCAATTCCCGGCTGCCATGCACCAACCATTGGTGTGGGTTGCGTTCGCGTGGGATTGCAATCGATGGCAATGCGCCGCCGGAAGATCTGCAGTCATCAGGATGTGTGCACACCATTTTCTCAGGCATCCGTTCTCGAGGAGTAGTCACCCATAGCGATTTTCTGATAGCAGAAACACGCTGCCGCCATCTGAGCATCCTGATACCATCTTGAACAGGTTCTTCCCCGGAGGAGTTGACTCATCAGTAGAAAGACCGACAGCCCGATGATGGTGCAATATCATCAGATCAAAAGCCAGTATCCGGACTGTCTCCTGTTTTTCCGGATGGGCGACTTCTATGAGTTGTTTTATGAGGACGCAAAGACGGCTTCCGCAGCTTTGGATATCGTCCTGACCAAACGCGGCAAAAATCGGGGTCGGGAAATCCCGCTATGTGGTGTACCGGCACATTCTGCTGACAGATATTTGCAAACATTGATCCGCAAGGGATTCCGCGTCGCGGTCTGCGAACAGACAGAAGATCCTGCAGTGGCACGGAAGCGGGGATCAAAGGCCGTGATCGCACGCAAGGTCGTACGCGTGTTGACCTCTGGGACCCTCACCGAAGACGCGTTACTTGATTCCCGTTCACATAACTTTCTTGCTGCCGTGACCCTGATCCGCGGTCAGACAGCCATCGCATGGACCGATATCTCCGTAGGAAACCTGCATGTCATGGCCTGCCTGCCGAATGAACTGCCCGATCAGTTGGGGCGAGTTTCACCGCACGAAATACTGTATTCGGAAAATGCAGATAAAGATCTGAATCATCTTCTTGCCGACTGGAAAGCGGTCTGCACTGAATTCGCTTCAGTGCATTTTGACAGCATCTCTGCGACCCAAAAACTCTGTGCGTTATTCTCGGTGCGCACGCTTGACGCTTATGGTGAATTCTCACGCACTGAACTGTCCGCCCTCGGTGCGATCACCGCATATCTGGATATCACACAGAAGGGTCAGCCGCCTTTGCTACGACCGCCTGTCCGGGAAACCATTGAAGAAACAATGCATATCGACTGTGCAACGCGCCGAAATCTGGAGATCTCGCGTGATTTTTCCGGAAACCGTGATGCTTCACTTCTTGGAGCTGTGGATTACACGCTCACCGCACCCGGTGCACGCCTCCTGGATTCACGCGTTTCTGCACCTTCGACATGTCTCGACGAAATCACGCGACGTCAACGGGCAGTCACGAGCTTTTTCAATCGCTCCATGCTGCGGCAGGAGGTCCGAAAAGAGCTGCGACGCATGGCTGATCTCAACCGCCCGCTATCTCGAATTTTCCTGCATCGCGGCACGCCGCAGGATCTTGGAGCCTTGAGAAACGGCTTGCGGCGGGCCAAAATAATCCATGGCCTGTTACAATCCGGCCAAGAGACCCTTCCAGGATCTTCCCCCACATGTTTGCTGGGTGATGCAGTCATGGAGACAGCACTGCAGGGATCGATGGAAAAAATCGATGGATTTGGCGAACTTCTGGAAGAGCTTGAGGCGGCCCTCGCTGATGAACTTCCCGTCCAGTTGCGCGATGGGGGGCTCATCTGCCATGGTTACGATGAAGAACTCGACGCGGAACGCTCGCTCGACAAGGAAGGTCGGAGCCACATCGGCAATATGCAGGCTGAGCTCGCTAGCGAAACAGGAATCTCCTCACTGAAGATCAAGCATAATCAGGTTTTGGGGTATTTCGTGGAGGTTCCATCCGCACACGGCGAAAAGCTTCTGTCAACGCCGCATAAGGAAAGATTTACGCATCGGCACACGGTGGTGAATGCACTGCGCTTCACCACGGCAGATCTCGCGGAAGCCGAGTCGCGATTATTGAATGCTGCCGCGCGTATTCTGGAAATTGAGGGTGATATCTTCAACCGACTCTGCGCGCGCGTAGTCGACACCGCAACAGCGATCAACCAGACCGCCGAAGGGCTTGCTGAAATCGATGTTGCCGCCGCTTGGGCAGAACTTGCAACCGAACGCAACTGGATACCGCCCCGCCTCGACAATAGCGGTATCCTGGATATTTGCGGGGGGCGGCATCCGGTGGTTGAACAAGCCCTTCGCCGCACCGGCGGACAACCCTTTGTGGCCAATGATTGTCAACTTGCCGACATGGACGCGAGTCCCCGAGTTCGACTGATCACAGGTCCCAATATGGCGGGCAAGTCAACCTATCTCAGGCAGAATGCCCTCATCGTTCTCCTGGCCCAAACGGGCGCATATGTTCCCGCCGATTCGGCACAGATTGGACTGGTTTCACAGTTGTTTTCACGGGTCGGTGCGGCCGATGAACTGGCCAGAGGTCGGTCGACCTTTATGGTTGAAATGATAGAAACCGCAGCCATTCTGAATCAGGCAAAACCGAATGCACTCGTCATATTGGATGAAATCGGGCGAGGCACCGCAACCTATGATGGGTTGTCTATTGCCTGGGCAACACTTGAACATCTGCATGATATCAGCCGCTGCCGCGCCCTGTTTGCCACCCATTACCATGAACTGACCCAACTCAGCGAAAAACTTGAGCGTCTCCAAAATTCCACGGTGGTGGTGCGTGAATGGGAAAATGAAATCATATTCCTTTATGAAGTCAGGAATGGTGCCGCTGAACGCTCCTACGGCGTTCAGGTTGCCAAACTGGCGGGCATGCCGGAATCAGCAGTTGCGCGCGCGTGTGACATTCTTGCAAGTCTGGAAACTGACCAGCATGGAACTGGTGGAAAAACGGCTGCGCTGTTTGATGATCTTCCGCTCTTTGCCGCGGCAAACCAGACCACACCCCGACAGGAACCGTCAGTTGAACAAAAACTTCGGGACCGGCTCGAAACCCTCAATCCCGATGAACTCAGTCCGCGGGATGCGCTCGCATTGATCTATGAACTGAAAGGAATGACCACGCAATCGTAGTTTCTGCCGGATCCTCCGAAGAAACCCTTCTGCGATGATGTCGAACTCCCCATCCCGGCTCAATTCCGTGATCTCCTGTACGGCTGATCCGTCATGCCCACTTCCGGATAGGACTGTCCACGCCAACGATCCTTGCCACGAATTGACTGGTTCAGGTCAACCCGTGACTTGATCATCAGCCATCTGTTTCGGATACCGTATCCTGATCTGTCGATTCGGCTGTTGAGACTTCCGGTGGGCCGGAAGACACCGCGACCTGGGAAGGTCGCAAGAGCCGCCCATGGATGAGAAATCCCTCTGTCATGACGCTGGCGATACGGCCTGCCGGAACATCATTGGCTGGGGCTTGGAGCAGCGCTTCGTGTATCGTCGAGTCAAACGCCTCGCCCGGTTCCGGCGCAATGATCTCAATACCATGACGGTGCAGTGCTTTCACAAACTCTTTCAGTGTCAGTTCGATTCCCTCTCGAACGACGATAACGGTTTCCGAGGAATCGTTTTCAATGCTTGATAGAGCCTTTTTCAGGTAATCGTAAATGGGGAGCAGATCACGGGCAAACTGGGTCGAATGAAATTTTGCCAGTTCCTGCATATCACGGTCGGCACGCCGCCGAATGTTCTGCGCTTCAGCCAATGCCCGCATATATTTGTCGTTGAGCGCATCAAACTGGTCTTGTGAAATACCCGTGTCATCGTCACCATCAGCAGAATTCCCGGCTTCTGCATGGTCTGAATCGGATGCTGTATCTTCAAACGGCGGGGCCGCATGACCATTGCCCGTTACCGGCGGGGCGTCTTTGAGGTCGGCGGCGAGATCGATATCGGGGGTTGGTTTCGCTTCTTTATCGCTGCATTCCGTCAATGGTGATTCCTGTGCATTTTTGTCGGACATTTTCCGGTTGCTCTCCAGTCGCTACTGCCTTTCACCGACCAGCTTACCGACCAGTTGTGCCGTGTAATCAACGATCGGCACAATACGGCCATAGTTCAGGCGCGTCGGCCCAATCACGCCAACAGCACCAACAATTCTGTGGTCTGTGCTCATATATGGCGAAATCACCAGAGTTGAACCCTTCATGGAAAAAAGTTTATTCTCTGACCCAATAAATATCCGGACTCCTTCGCCGTCCTCAACATATTGCAAGAAATCTGCGATATCGCGTTTACGCTCCAGATCATCAAAGAGCGCGCGAACCATATCCATATCAACGCTCGACTCGTCGTCGTCCAGCAAATTTGCACGACCACGGACAATCAATCTTTCACTGCGATAAGCATCCGAGGAATTTTCCCAGACGGCAAGACCCTTCTTCACAAGTTCTGAAGCCAGTTTGTCGATTTGTTCCCTTTTGAGTTCAATTTCCTTGTCGACAATCGATCTGAGCTCACCGATCGAACGGCCAGACGCAATCGAATTGACAAAAGTCGCTGCCTGACGCAGGGAAGATGGTGTCTGCCCTTCCGGCGGGCAGAAAACCCGGTTCTCGACTGTACCATCAGCAGTCACCAGCACGACAAGGGCGCGGTCGGGAGCCAGCGAGATAAACTCGACATGCTTGATGGGAAGTTGTGATTTCGGTGCAAGAACCAGACTCGCGCTGCGGGTCAGCTTGGACAGCAGGGTCCCAATGCGGTCCAACAGTTCAGTGACTTCGGAACTCTCATCAACCGCAACAGAGTCCAGCAGGCTGCGCTCGTTATCGTCTATCCGCTCAATCTCAAGATATTCGTCAACAAACAAACGTAAACCCAGCTCTGTTGGAATTCTGCCTGCTGAAATGTGCGGACTGGTCAGCAATCCCAGATACTCCAAATCCTGCATTGCGTTGCGGATCGTGGCAGATGAAAGCCTGACATTCAGCTCGCGAGTCAATGACCGTGACCCGACCGGTGCACCATTTTGCAGATACATTTCGACAAGGGACTGAAAAACACCGCGGTTTCTCTCACTGAGTTCTACAGAAACAGCAGCACTATCACTCATTCTGAATTGGCCCTCTTCCACGATCATGACGTGACCGCAAAATGCTAAACAAAATACACAACCAACTCAACTCCTGTCGTTATGCGTCTTGTCTGCCATCATTGGTACGTGTCCGTGGCGCGGCGGGAGTCAAACAACTCCGGAAATCTGGGCCGTTAAGGCTGCCCGACGGACACAGCCACCAACCTGCGCCAAATTCGGCAGATGGCACGCATGCAAGATCTACCGATTTGTGATTTGATGCGCCCGTTCATATGACTGAGATCTCGAATTGACATGATGACAGAAAACGCATTCGTGACATCACATCTTGGTGACCTTCCCGGCCCTTCCGGCCTGCCAATGATCGGCAATCTTCTTCAGGTGCGCCTGAACCGTCTGCATCTTACTCTTGAGGACTGGGCAGGACAATATGGTTCGATTTTTCGGATCACGCTTGGGCCAGGCAATCATTACGTCGTGATTTCGGATTGGCCCACCATTCAACGTATCCTGATGCAGCGGCCGGACATGTTCCGCCGCACGCGCATGCTGGAATCGGTTGCATCTGAAATGCGCCTCAAGGGAGTCTTTGCTGCCGAGGGTGATGACTGGCGACGCCACCGCCGGATCGTCACAAATGCCTTGAGCCCGGCACGTCTCAAGGAATTCTTTCCGACACTCGTGGTGACGGTCAATCGATTGCAGCGGCGCTGGGAGCAGGCAGCGGACCTGTCAGAACCCGTAGATCTCTGCCGCGATCTCATGCGATTCACGGTCGATGCCACCATGCAACTCGCATTTGGCATTGACACCAATACGCTGGAGACACCGGGTCCGGTTATCCAGCAGCATCTTGACAAGGTTTTTCCTGTTTTGTTTCGGCGCGTCAATGCTGCTTTTCCGTGGTGGCGTTATGTCCGACTCCCTGCCGATCGCAGACTGGACCGGGCCCTTGTGGAACTGCGACGGGAAATCAATCGCATGATCGCCCAAACGCGCGCGCGCATGGCAGAGGACCCGCAACGCCGCAGCACACCAACGAACTTCCTGGAGGCGATCCTGGCTGCGGCCGAAGATGATGAATCCGGGTTCACTGATGAGGATATCTTCGCCAATGTGGGCAACCTGATGCTCGCGGGAGAAGACACGACCGCCAACAGCATCGCCTGGACCGTCTATTCCTTCATGGAACATCCTGAGCTCTTTCGGCAGGCCCGGCATGAAATCGACGCTGTCACCGCACCCGCCGCAACGATGGGAAAAATGGAGCAGGCCAATGATTTTCCATTCCTTGACGCCTTTTGCAACGAAACGATGCGTCTGAAACCTGTGGCACCATTGCAACTGCTCGAACCCAATGAAGATGTGGACATTCTGGGTCACAATATCCCGAAGAACACACAGTTGATGCTGCTTGTGAGACGAATGATGGTCCAGGATGAAATTTTTGAAAATGGTACCGTCCTTGACCCTGACCGTTGGCTCAACACGGCAGCCGAAACAGGACATACACATCAGCGAAAGGCCTTTATTCCCTTCGGAGCAGGACCAAGATTATGTCCCGGGCGCAGCTTCGCATGGCTTCAGATCCGATTGATTCTCGTGATGCTGCTTCGGAATTTCGAAATCGAAAGGGTGCCTGTGGATTCAGGGGTCAATGAACATCTTGCCTTTACGATGATGCCCACCAATCTATGGATACGCCTCAAGCGAAGAGATTGAATTTCGCAACGAAAATGCCATGCGGCCCACAGTCGCACAGCTTTGATTGATCAACGTCCAAAAATTCAAGAAAGAGAACCACATCGCTGGAGTCAATTGTTGCGTTTGTCAGAGTGCCGGATGGGTCGTCATGATCATATCAGTACGCTTTTCAAAAAACTTCTGCTGTTCCCAGTCGTTTGGAAAACCCACGGATTCAGCATGACAATCCGCAAAAGGCTCGTCGGCAGTTGACGTCAGGGGAACCTCCTGTAAGGGGGTCGGGTAGACACGGGTATTGCGGCTTCCCTTGCCCCACAGATCCCCCATCACGACTGATCAGGAGGGGCGGTTCCGCTCCCGGAATGGCCCACAAAAGACGCGTCACTGGGCCAGCGGATGTCCGGGGAATCCTCGAGTCGTCCACAGGACATTGTGCCCCAACACCGACAGCCTTCTTTATATTGTTCATTCCTAATTCGAAGATATATGAGGGTCAGGCACGGTTTTTTTCTGTGATGGTGCCGCTTCCTGCCCGCCGCACATTGCGACAATTTGTCGAAAGCCTTGCGGGACAACAGGACCAGCGCGCCGTGAAAGCCGCACTTGATGCCGGGTTCCATGACGTCAGCAAGGCCGCGTGGACGCATTCCGGTGATGTGAAGGACCACTATGCCACGCCAGCATTGTCAATGCCGCGCGTATTGTCTTGAACATCAAGGGCAACAGCTATCGTTTGGTGGTGGCGGTTCATTTCGAGATGGGAATCGTCTGGATCAAATGGATTGGCCCACACACGGCCGATGACAGGATCAATGCGGCGGAGGTGAGACATGGCGACTGAGTTGAAACCCATCCGCAGTGAAGCGGACTACGCAGCTGCACTCAAAGAGGTCGAATGGCTCTGGGGTACGCAAGGTGACACGCCGGACGGCGACCGCCTCGACGTCCTTACGACACTCATTGATGTTGATGAGTCCAGGCAGAACCCGATGGATCCGCCCGATCCCGTGGCTGCGATCCGATTCCGGATGGAACAACAGGGACTCACCCGCAAGGATCTGGAACCGATGATCGGCCCCCGCAACCGGGTGGCGGACATTCTCAACGATCAACGTGATGTGTCGATCCACATGATCCGGCGATTGCACACACAACTCGGAATTTCCGCCGATGTGCTGATTCAGCCGCGCCGCCCGCGCAAAGTGGCAGGATCAACCTGAACTGACCATCGGGAATCCTGTAAACTGCGGGGCAATCAGGCGGCCGTTCGGGTTTCAGAACGTGTTGTCAGGCCTAACCAAAAGGCCCGAAGTTGCAAAGGGGATATCTGAAAGAACCGGGCATGCCTGCATGAGATGCTGAAATCCGCTTTCCGCGGATCCGACCGGATGGCATGCGTCATTTTGGGTGGCCCCATGAACAACCATGTCGCAGCTGTCATGTGCCACACATACGTTCAGCGGGCGCGGGCCTGTGCGCCCTGGGGGCCAGCGGTGCGACTCGCTCCCGAATTCGGTCATTGTCGATCCACGACAGGGGTTACCTGTCACAGTCGGGTGGTTGGCACCCGGATCTTGTCACAAATCTCTTGTTCAACCCAAATGCAAAGTTCAAAGGTGGCTCATGCGCCTATCACCGGCAAACGTGTCCATCTGTAACGGGCTGAATCCCGCAACGGCAGGTCGGTCAATTCGCGTTCAGCCCGTGCGCCCGCGTTCCGAGTTTCCTTTTCCAGAAACTCTCTCTGTCTAATATATCGCTTTCGGCCATGTCAGGCGACGCGATTTCCAGGATCGACACGGTATAGTCCCGGTGGCCCTGCGCACGGAGAAGGAGATTTCCGCCGTGCCCGTCCGCGAGATAATCGCGCCAGCGACCGATGAACCCGTCTGTACCCGTCGCCGATCCGACATACTGCTCGCCGGTATCCGTCACGAGGAGATATATGCCCCCGACTCCCCGCAACGCGCCGACCCAGGACGGCGGAAAACCCGGGATGTCGCCGATCCGGGATATGAACGTCCTAAAGCCGGGGAAGTCCGGTTCTGTCGCGTGACGACGGAGTTCCAGGATGTCCTTCGGTTGGCCACTGGCCCATTGTGACCAGGCACGTGCCCCCAACCCCCATCCGATCAACATGCGCTCCACATATTCCGAGCCATCCGAAAGCCATTCCAGGTCAAAGACTTCCAGACCCGTGCCGGGATCGTTGCGCACAAGAGATACGATCTCCTCATCGACGATGGCCGGAAGACGTTCTCCGTCCCAATCCCAGCGGTCGGTGATCCGGGTGATGCCGACAAAGAGGGCCGCGTGGCCAACGCCATCGGGCACAGTCTCCGGCAAGAAATGACAGGCGATATCCGTTTCCGCGTAGGGCGACGGTTGCCGCGTCTGGAAACTTGCGTAACACCCCAACGAACGCCGCCCACCCGTCTGCCACGCCGCACGCGCGCCATGATCATGGCGCAGCAAGCGAACTCTCTCGGGCCGGAAGCCGAGTTTGCGGAGAAAATCATTGAATTCAAACATGTCGCCGCCCCGTCAAAGCCTTTTGGTGCATCAAAGAATCACCAGCCTTATGACGAACGCCTGTTCCCATCCGCCGCAGATCCCTTCCCTCAAATGGCTGAAATTCCTCTCGCAAGGAGACATCTATCCAAATGTAGAGACATAATTATGGTAATCTATTTTCTGCTAACAGAGATATACCTACAATCAAAATCTTTTCTGGGCGCACAAACGCACGGCTACCATAGGATCTTTGTTGGGATCGACCCTGTCTGCGGCCATTCCATCCTCGTGTACACTTATGGCATGTACATTCACCCGGTTGTCAGCACACCTTGATCTTTATAACATGTCGTTTGGCGGCGGGTCTGCTGCCGTCCCCCACCGCCACTACAACCCCAATGGAGGCTGGAGCATGAACCAGGATGCACTGGGCCGACTTGTCCGGGTCGATCTCCGCGACATCTGGGCCAGTGAAGCCAGCGACTTTACTCCCTGGCTCGCACAAGAAGAAAATCTCTCGTTTCTCGGTGATACACTCGGGATCGACCTAGAACTGGAAGCACAAGAAAAAGCTGTTGGCCCTTTCCGTGCTGACATCTTGTGCAAGAATATCGGCACGGGAACATGGGTGCTTGTGGAAAACCAGCTTGAGCGGACCGATCATAACCATCTTGGGCAGCTCTTAACTTACGCTTCGGGCCTCGAGGCGGTGACGATTATCTGGATCTCCGCACGGTTTACGGAGGAGCATCGATCCACGCTCGACTGGCTGAACAGGATCACCGACGAGAGCATTCGCTTTTTCGGCTTGGAAGTCGAACTCTGGCGTATCAATGACTCTTCGGCGGCACCCAAGTTCAATATCGTCTCCAAACCCAACGATTGGTCCCGATCAGTGGCTCAGGCCGCGCGGGCCATTGATGAAACCGAGCTCTCCGAACTTCGCATCATGCAGCGCGATTACTGGGCTGCCTTTCACAGGGTTCTGGAAAGCCAAGGCGGAGCGGTTTCTGGCAAACGCAAACCGCAGCCACAATCATGGATGTCCTATTCGATCGGCAGGCGCGAGATGAACCTCGGCACAACCATGATCCGCTCAAAGAACCGCATCCGCGTGGAACTCTACCTCGGCACCGAGCAAGCAAAGGCTTTTTTCCACCTGCTTCGCGCGCAAAAGGACGACATTGAGAGAGAACTTGGATCTTCTCTGGAGTGGGAAGAACTTCCAGACCGGCGAGACAGTCGAATTGCCGTCTATCTTGACAAAACTGATCCGGAAGACCGAGAGGACTGGACACGCCAACACTCCTGGTTGGCCAAATCAATCAATGATTTGCACCGGGTGTTTGTGGGACGTGTCAAGTCACTGGATGCTGATGACTGGAATAGCAATACTGTTACTATTCCGCCTCCATGACTGCACTTCCCGACTGACACGCTGATGACGATCTGCGAACATGTCAACATGTCACAGCGTCAGAAAGACTCGCGCCCTGATTATCGCGCACCTCTCACTCAGATTGACGCGCTATACCATGTGCTGGAAAAATTACCGCTTGCCCTGAAAGAGATGATTCCTGACCGGGACGAACGCCAGATCACCACCAACCGATTGACAGACGGGATCACAGCCGGTGAGGCCGTGCAGGTCATCAATGCACTCGACCCAAACGCAGAGACGTCTCCGGCCATCCAAGAATGCATCAGCGCCTGTCGACCAAACCTCCACCGCAGGCGCTCTGATGACGATCCACACCGCGGCCTCATTGAAGGCGGCTGCCGGACAGTCGTTGTGGACCGACTGAAAAAGCGGCAACCGTGGGTCAGTTGACGGTGCTCATGCTATCATAGCCATTTGCTGCTGCCACATGAACAACCGAATCGCCCACGTCTTCCACTGGTGCACCACAGCCTGAACCATAAATTCGAACCACACCCGAGCGACCTTAACCGGGTTGACATTCGCCAGGGCATAATGATGATCGCGGCATGATCATTCTGGCATTGGCATCACGCGCGATTCGGATTCTGCTCGCCGTCTGCATCGCTGCTCTGCTGCTCACGGTCCACGCTCCGGGGTTTGCGCAAACTCATATCTTTCGGGACAACACTCCGCGCATTGCCGTTGTCTCAGCCTTCGCCCCGGAAATGAACATCCTGACTCGTGAATTGCAGAATAAATCGGAACACTCGGCAAACGGCGTCAAATTTGCGACCGGAACCCTGGAAGGGCACCAGGTGGTGTTATTCCTGAGCGGAATCAGCGTCGTCAACGCAGCCATGACGGTGCAGCTCGCACTGGACCGGTTTGCCATCGAGAGTATCGTGTTCTCCGGAATCGCAGGCGGCGTTGACCCGTCGCTGAGCATCGGCGATGTCGTCGTCGGGGAACGCTGGGGTCAGTATCTGGAAATGCTGTTTGCCCGCGAGATCAACGGTGACTATGCGACGTTACCGTTCTTCACGTATCCCTATCAAAACTATGGTATGATGTTCCCACGCGCGGTGACCGTACTTCGTGCCGGAACCGAAGGCCCCGAAACCCGATTCTGGTTCCCGGCAGACAGGGCACTTCTGGCAGCCACACGCCGTGCCGCGCACAAGGTGACGCTGGCACACTGCACGGCGGACGACCGGTGCCTGGACAGGATTCCGCGTCTCAATATCGGTGGGTCTGGAGTCTCCGGAGGGGTGTTCGTCGACAATGCGGCTTTCCGGGAATGGGTCTTCGAGACATTCGACGCCCGTATTCTTGACATGGAGAGTGCTGCCGTGGCTCATGTCGCATATGCCAACGATGTGCCGTTCCTCGCGGTACGCAGCCTATCCGACCTCGCCGGTGGAAGTCAGAGCACAAACCAAATGGAGGTATTTCTTGACCTCGCGGCGGGCAACGCCGCAGAGGTGGTCAGGGCGATATTGAGAGAGATACCTATTCACCGCTAAAGGCGCGGCAAAGCTGCGCACAGGTCCGCCGGATTGACCGGCAGGTCCGCATCTTTCAGAAACCGGGACAACCCATGATTTCCGCTGAAACACAGAAGAAAGAACTGGCGGATACATGACGCGAAGGCAGCAGGGACGGGTTCCTGAAGGCGACTCCCGAAGACATCAATGTCCATGCCTTTTCCGGATGATACCTCTCAGCGAAACGCGCAAGTGTCACCGGATCTGACCGTAGTTCCTGCCGAACCACTTATGACATCGGGCAATTTCCTCGAGCGACAATTCCTCAACCGCTCCATGTTGCATCGCGAGATGGACTGTCTTGGCCGCTTCTTCCAAGTACATCGCGATTGAAGTTGCCTGCGATGCTGACCTTCCCATCGTAAAAACACCATGGGCTTTGACCAATACAGCAAGCCCCTCTTCCGCAGCCTCGATAATTGCTGCTCCGGTATCTGCATGGCCAGGGCGTGCATAACGTGAGCAGGGAACATCCCGCCCCAGGATATGCGTGATTGGCGTGAGGACTGCCGGAATCCGTTCTCCCCGGGCGGCGAAACTTGTCGCATAGGGTGAGTGGGTATGACAGATCCCGTTCACATCCTCTCGTTTTTGATAGATATATAGATGGATACCCGTGTCTACCGAGGGCTTCAGATCGCCCTCAACATGATTCCCCTGCAGATCAACGATGGACATCAAACCCGGTGTCAGTTGAGAATAATTCACGCCGGACGGTTTGATGACGACAAGACCGGAATCCACATCGCGACCCGAAACATTGCCGCCTGATCCGGCGGCAAGGCCCGCTTTCGACAATTCCAGATTTTGTTGGCAGACGACTGCCTTCAATTCCTCAAGCACTTACGATCCTTCGAGATGAGTCGGGACACCATGTGGATAAATAACTATCTTCAACGATTCCTGAGATTCAACCAGCAACCGGAAGGCTTGCGCAGATTCATTCAGATCAAACCGATGCGTTATGGCCCGGTCGGGAAAGATCCGGCCCGCCTCGAGCAGGCGAATATAGCTGTATGTATCCGTATGGTCGGATGAATAACGCGATGTCACCGTGATCTGGTCGAAATATGCCGTGTTCCCGTCGCGAACCCAGTCGGTTTCGGGCGGCAATGGCGCACCCAGATGCAAGCACCCCCCGACCTCGACCAGACTGCCGGCCAATTCCCAAGCAGAATCGAATGGCGCAATCACTATCACCGTGTCAGCCAACCGCCCATGATTGACCGCTCGAAGCGCCTCTATTGCATTTTCCGACTTCGGATTGATGCAGTGATTGGCACCGAATTCCCGCGCTTTCTCCAATCGCCAATTTGAATGGTCCAATGCGATGATCCTGCCCGCACCAAACAGAGCTGCGAGATGAACAAATCCCTGCCCCATGAATCCGGCACCAACAACGGCAACAGTATCGCCAGGTTGGATGTGACAGACCTTCAGCCCGGACAGGACGCAGGACCAGGGCTCAATCGTCACCGCCGCTTCATCAGATATGCAGGCGGGCAATCGATGTGAATCCATGGCGATATGGTGGGCACTGACGCGATAATATTCACAGACGCCACCGGGGTCGATTGTCATCGTTTTGTAGAAAGGATCCCTGGTGAAATGCCCGCGTCTGGAAAGATGCGAATTCACACGCCCGACATGGTGATTGACAAAAACGCGGTCCCCGATGCCAAAATCTGTCACTTTGGAGCCGATTTCCACCACCTCACCAATCGGTTCATGACCGAGAACCTTTGGCTTGTCAGCATACCATGGCATGGCTTCGCCACCACAAAGGCCGCATGCCACTGTTTTCATCAGGATCTCATCAGATGCGATGTGCGGAATCGGGACTTCTTCAAGACGAATATCATCAATCGCGTATTTGACAGCAGCTTTCATCCGGCCAGTCATTGATTGTCCTCAATTGGTTCTCTGCTCTCTTTTGGATCAACCCGGCAATTGACGGCGCGCCGACCCTAACCAAGTGAGTCCGGTGTCCTGGCCGTCCCTGGCGGAGCAGGAGCGACGTCAGGCAATGCCGTGATCCTTAGCCAACCATTAACGGGTATGGACCAATGAAACTGTGTATAACGGCCATCACTGCAAAGACAACGACCGCAATCACCACAAGTCGAATATCTCCCGCCACCGAGCCGCCTTCATATCTCTGATATTCTGGTTCGCTCAGGTTGATTAACACGATTGCTGCAATTGCCCATACGGCGAAAGAACCAAAAAGGAGCACCGAGGCGGCATTGCCACTGACCAGCAGATGACCAAGAGCCCAAAACACGACGGCCATCAGCATCGGGTGCCGGAACCATCTTCGGGCGTGGCTCTTTGACATGCCGAGGCCAAACAGGATGACAGCCATCAACATGCAAAGATTGTTGGCGATCCGACCCCAGGAGGGTGGAGTGTACAATGCGCCAGCATCCGCACCGCGCCAGCCGACAATAATCAGGATGAGGGCTGCGACGATGCAAGACGCAACAATGCCGCGCGCCAATTTTCCAGTGCGCTCTTCAAGCGCATTACGCAGCGCAGGAAACAGTCGTTTGAACAAATGTGCCGTGCACCAAAGCACGATGCCGACTCCGAGTGTCAGTTGCCAGGCCATGATGCGTTCCCCTTCGCATTGTCAGTTTGTTGCGAGTCCAGTGTTGGTTTTGGCGTAATCTGATCGATCATGCCAAGTCACATATCGGAAACTGTTGCGAAATTTAAGCTTCGTATTGGTTTCAGTCCGCCATTGCTTTCCACGACAGCGGAACAAGACTCGATTCAGTGTTTCAAACCATGGATGAAAGCGGCTGGCCTTCTGCGCCGACAGAACCGTATGCGACGTCCTGTGGGTCAAGCCCCTCTCGATCAACCGCTTCCGCACGGAGATTTCGGAGACGAGTCACCTGAATAGACGGAAACACTCATTTCGCGAAGCCACTCAAATGAAAAACAGATCCCGTCCGGCCTCAGTTTGATGGCAAGACACGATCGCGACATCCGTTTAATCAATTGCCCGTGGTCACGCAGTGGATTAATTGTGACCTTGGTTAATGGAGAGACGACATGCGAGCATCCGGAAGATACGATGATGAGATGCGCAAGGTGACCATCGAGACCGGCATCCTGACTCATGCGGAAGGCTCATGTCTCATCTCATGTGGAAATACGCAGGTGATTTGTGCAGCCTCGCTCGGACAACGCGTGCCGATATTTCGTCGCAATACCGGGCTTGGCTGGGTGACTGCTGAATATGCGATGCTCCCACGCGCGACCAATACACGCAACCGAAGAGAGAGTCTTGATGGCCGACCATCCGGTCGAACATTCGAAATTCAGCGTCTGATCGGACGCGCCCTGAGAAGTTGTGTTCATGCCGCCTCACTCGGAGAGCGACAGATCAACATTGACTGTGATGTCATCAATGCCGATGGAGGCACGCGGTGCGCCGCGATTACCGGTGCCTGGATTGCATTGCGCATGGCAATTGACCAATTGCGCGAAAACGGCACCCTGACTCATGACCCGCTGACTCACCAGATGGCTGCCGTGTCGTGTGGAGTGGTTGGCGGCAATGCGATTCTTGACCTGGAATTCAGCGAAGATTCAGAGGCGGAAACGGATGCAAATTTCGTCATCAATGACAGCGGTGGGCTCATCGAGGTCCAGTGCTCTTCGGAAAAGGTGCCGTTTACCGATGAATCACTTGCCCAAATGTTGGCTCTGGCCCGCGCAGGCACAGAGACACTTTTTGGTATCCAGAAAGCGGCGCTCGCAAACTGATGCCTATCAAGAGAAAATACTCCGTCCTTGATAGCATTTTATGGGACTTATATACTTAACTTAGCAACGACCCGATAGCGGAAACCGAGATTCAAGCAGACTCTACGAATTATCAAAGTAACGTCGAATATAGCTCATTCCAAGCCCAACAACGGTTCCGCTCAACATGTAATTCTTAATAGTTTGAAGTTGTCCGTCACCGAGCCAGTGGAACTCTTTCGGAAGAAGTGTGTGCCATCCCAGTGTAAATATTGCTCCAAAGGTTAAGGCCCGTTGACAATTATCGTGCGGCCACCACGCCGGCCATCAGGTAAATCCC
>JAPOTI010000092.1 GCA_026709265.1 Paracoccaceae bacterium
CCCGCGCCTGCGGGCGGCCCGGCATCAGGACGGAATCATGGGGGTGAGCAGTTACTATTGAAGTTTTCCTAAATCAGTATTGAGTCTAAAAAATGTGGCATGTAATAATCCCTTGGGTAGGAAGGATAGCCATAGTTCCTACGGTTGCTGTTGCCATCAACAGCATTATTAAGAGGACAAATAAAGAAGGACGAAAGAATGCTAAATCAGCAAGAAAAACAGATAAGTTACATGCTAAGATTGTAGGAAAACTTAGCTCAGAACAGTTTGAGCGTTTTATAATTGTGGCAGCAGAATATAGAAAATCATACAGTTCAATTAGTGAGGAAAATAGGGAGACACTTAGAGAAGTTGCTTCAATTTGTAGCATTCCATTTGATGCATTATTGAATTATGTCAAAGGGCATATAATTACACAAGACAGAGTAGAGAAAATTGAAGATCAAACGCCCTAATTAAATTGAGAGCGTTTGAGTTTTTTGTGTCAAGACAATCCACATTTTCTTAAAATACGAAGCAATTTTTCAATTTCCTCAGGACTCATCTTTTCAATTCTTTTTTCAAAAAGCTTACGCGCTCCATAGATTGAGCCTATTATTGCCACATATTTTGCAATTTGTAATATTATTGGAGCCATTCCAATTTCCTTTCATAATTAGACAGAAAAGCCACCGAAACTATTTCCGGTGGCTACAAATGAGAGAACAGCAACAATCCTTGTCACTGTTCCCCTAAATCAATTCACGCAGTCAGATCACGATACAGAAGCTTACGGCCAATGAGATCGGCAACAATGGCGTCCATTTGGTCAATGGTGTCCAAATCTCTCCGATTGTGTTTCCCGGCAAAGGACTGGACATAGCGGTTCAGGTGCTTCTTGCTCATTTTGTGATAGGTTCCGGTATGCGCTCTTTTCAGCAAGGCCCAAAAGCTTTCCACGCCATTGGTATGCGCCTGATTGCGTACATACTGGCCAACGGAATGGTTGACGGCATCCTGTGCGTAGCCTTCGATCTTGCCGTAGGCCGTGTTGCCATCTGTATAGACGGTTGAACCTTCTTTCACATTGTCGGTTACAAGCCCTTGTAGGGTTTTCCTGTCCAGCCTGTCCACAACTTTGGCCACGATCTTATTGGTTTCACGCTCTCGCAGGGCCACCGCCTTGGCCTTGCCGACACCACCACGCCCTGCATTGAGTTTCTTGGCCTTGTGTTTGTTCTTTTCAAGGCCACCGAAATAGGCTTCATCGGCTTCAATCGTGCCGTCCAGACTGTCCGCCACCTCGCTCCATGCTTGACGAATACGATGCAGCATGAACCATGCGGTTTTCTGTGTTACGCCCAGATCGCGATGCAGTTTCATGCTGGCGATACCCTTGACATGGGTTGTCTCCAGATAGATCGCAAACGCCCACTTCCGTAGCGGTATTCGAGAGTTTTCAAGCGCGGTACCGGTCTTGACGGAAAAGTAACGCCGACAGTCCTTGCAGCGATAGGGCGATTTTGGGTGACTGGCCGCATATGTTTCAAGGCTTCCACAGTGGGGACAGTGGCGACCGTGTGGCCAGACACGACTTTCAAACCAAAGTCTTGCCGTGTCTTCATCGGGGAACATGTCAGCCAGTTGCATCAATGTGATGCCGGTGCGGTGGGATTTTCCGGGTGATTTACTTGACGGTTTTTCGTTAACTGTGGTCATAAATGGTATCCTTTCATGATGGATATTATCTATCATTATAGGTACGCATTTTTTCGCAGTTTACATATCTAACCTTATGATAAATGGAGTAAAATATGAATATTCAGAACAATGAAAAGTGTAATGAAAATGAATGTAATGAGAATGAATGTAATGAGAATTTGAAGAAGGACATATCAGAAGAAGTATCAGAAGATATCCATAATAAAGCCGATGCTATCGCAAGGCAGTTGTTGAGGCCGGTGGGACTTGGGAAACAGGTGAGGAAGGGGGAGCAGTGTTGACAGTTGAGACCAATGGCTTCATATAGGTATAGGTTAACAGTTGGTAACAGTTGTAGCTATGCCGAAAAGCAACTATAAGTTCAGTCGTAAGTTCCTACGGAAATTGTTTGGCAAGCAAATAGATGAACTTAATGAACGGACTATCCGAAACGAAGAAGGGATGAAAACAATGAGATCAGATTTGAATGCAACCCTTGACAATTTCAGAGCCGATCAAGCCCTATTGCGAGCAGATATTGCTAATCGGGATAAAGCTCACATTCAATGGATTGTTGGGGTTGGTGGGGCTTTGGCGCTTTTGGTAATTGGAGCCACCAGCTTACTGGTGACATTACTAACAGCAAATTAATCAGTATAATTTAACTACAAGATTTTGTATAAACCTAGTCTGACTCAATTCCTATAAACGACAATTACCGACAGTTCGACAGTTGTTTCCGAGTTGGAATGTTGGGGAATTAGGAATTGTTGGATATAGAAAACACAATGGAATCAGGGGTTTAGGTGGTAGCAGTTGGCTACCTATGTATATAAGCTCCAAAATTTGGCCCTTTATGGATTGACGCAAATACACACAACGTTAAAGATGGGTTAACGCGCTGCGTCGCTGGACTGCTGCACATGACGGGGGCATCAGTTGGGATTTGTCGAATTTCCTGAGCCAGGCTATCCAGAATTTCAGCCGCCCTTACCCGGGACGCTCGTTAAATTGATCGGCGGGGCCGACGAGGGCGAGCTGTTTTATTACGTCCATCCTTGAGGGTTTTGACGGACGTGCGGCTTTGCTGCCTACCTTACGCGTCATTCTCGCCGCAGATGTGGCGACCGATGAAATAGAAGAAAAGGTTTCGTATGTCTTTCATGAGGCGGGTTTGATGACCGGAGAATTCGGCGCAGCGCAAACTGATCAGGCCAAAGCCGATTCGATCAGGCCATGGCTCGAAGACGAGTCCACGCGTGTTGCGGCGTTCGCTAAAAAAGAAATCCGTTCGTTGGAAAACATGGCAGCGTCCGAAAGACGACGCGCCAAGGAAGAGATTGCGCTGCGGAAGCTCAACGACGGCGAACCCCTTAGCAATGATGATGAATGAACATGGTTCCTGTGATGGCCGGTCAGCATTGGTCTGACGAAGAAAATGACCTCATCGTAAAAGATTACTTTTCCATGCTTTATAAGGAGCTGGCGGGAAAGAAATATAACAAAACAGAACATCGAAATGCTTTACAGAAAAACCTTGACCGCACCGAGGGCTCAATCGAGTACAAGCATCAGAATATCTCGGCCATAGCCAGGGCGCTGGGACAGCCATGGATAGATGGTTACAAGCCGGCCACCAATTTTCAGGACGCGTTGGTGAATGCGGTGCACCGTTACCTCGAACAGCATGAAAGCAAGATTTCCGCATTGATTGCACCCTCAGATGCAATAGCGTCTCACAAACTTCAATTCACACCGCCGCCAACATTACAAAACACGAAACCGCCCGAAAATCTGGAAGCGACCCAGAGTCTCGCCCGCAAGTTTGATGTCGCCGCGCGGGATGAGCGAAATCGAGAGCTTGGAATACAGGGGGAGCGATGTGTTCTTTGTCATGAGAAAACGGTCCTTACCGAGCACGGACGCGAGGATTTGGCCAAACAAGTGAAGTGGATCAGTCAGGCCGAAGGTGATGGTGCCGGCTATGATATTAAAAGCTTTACCCCGGAAGGGCACCAGCGCCTGATTGAAGTCAAAACGACGAATGGTTGGGAATATACGCCGTTCTACATTTCCAGGAATGAGTTGGAGGTCGCTGATCACAACCGCACTATATGGGTTCTGCATCGGGTGTGGAACTTTGCGAAACAACCAATGGCATTTGAACTGCAACCTCCATTGGACAGGCATGTCGAACTCATTGCTGTGAGTTATCAGGCAAGTTTGCGATAAGACCAGCACGACCGCGGTTGCTTCAGGAAAGGGCAGGATCCTACGTTAAGGAATGATCGTAAATCCGCCTATTTGTATCGTACGATACAAATCACACACGCGCAGGATCTGTCCCAACAAAGATACCATGATTCTTTCTGGAGTCGGTGTTCGTGGAATCCCGGAATTGATCCCAGCATCGTATCTGCTCACCCCTTCTTTGGGGTGTGTTGTGCCATGATGTTAGTGGCCTTTCCGGCGAGTGCGATCTGGATAGCAGTAAGAGGGTTGTATCCGCAGTCGGCCATGGAGTTGAGGGAGCTTGAGATCTGGTACCAGGCGTCGGCGTGGAGTCGGGTGCGGAAGCATCCGGACACCTTGATCTTGACCTTCGCCATGCGGATTTTCTGTTCACCGGTATGGTGTGTCAATCAACCGAAGAATTGGCGACAAACAGGATGAGAATCTGAGGGTGCGGCGGAAGCTGCCCCTCTCCCCGCGAGGAGAGGGGATAAAATTCTGCAAGACGCCCCGTTTGACGATGCGTGTCAGGAGGTCAAGTCGTATGCACGCTCTCCATGTGTGGCCATGTCCAACCCCACCATTTCATCCTCTTCCGACAATCGCAGGGGAAAGACCAATGCCACGAGCTTGACCAGGATGGCTGTGATCACCAACGTAAAGACGCCAACGATAACCAATGACCCGACCTGCGCAACCCAGCTCGAGTCCGGAACAAACACCGCAATCATGATGGTGCCAAAAATCCCACCGATTCCATGCACGGCAAAAACGTCCAGGCTGTCATCGATTTTCATGACATCCTTGACCAGGCCACAACCATATTGACAGATCACCCCGGCCACGGCCCCGATGACCAGGGCTTCAATCGGTGTGACAAAACCTGAGGCGGGCGTTATCGATGCCAAACCGGCGATCGTACCGGTGACAATCCCAACCAGCGATGACTTGCCGTATCTGATTTTTTCCAGCGCAGCCCATGCCAATGAAGCGGCTGCGGCAGAGATGTGCGTGACCGTAATGGCGGATGCGGCACCGCCGTCAGCGGCAAGCTGTGAACCTCCATTGAATCCAAACCAGCCCACCCAGAGGAGTGCCGCCCCGACCATCACAAATCCTGGATTATGCGGCGGCTTATTGTCGTCCTTGCGCGGCCCAAGAAAGAACGCGATCACCAGCGCAGCGATACCGGCAGTCTCGTGAACGACGATGCCGCCGGCAAAATCCTTGACTCCGTTGGCACCAAATATACCGCCATCAGCCAATATGCCGCCACCCCAGACCCAATGCGCAACAGGCGCATAACAGAGAAGCATCCAAAGTCCAGAGAGAACCAACACGAAGTTAAAACCGATTCGTTCAACATACGCCCCGACAATCAATGCTGGCGTAATGATCGCAAAGGTCATCTGAAACGCAAAAAAAACATACTCCGGCAGAGCACCCGAGAGAGTTTCGGGTGTCACTCCCAGCAGGAATATCCTGTCGAGTCCACCCCAAATCCCGGAACCGCCCCCTCCAAACGCAATGCTGTAGCCACATGCCAGCCAGAGCACGCTCATTAAACAGGCGATTGTGTAGGTTTGCATAAAGGTGCCAAGAACATTTCTGGCCCGGACCAAACCTCCATAAAAGAGAGCCAGTCCCGGCAATGTCATCAGCAAAACCAAGGCTGTTGCAACCATAATCCAGGCTGTCCCCGCATGATCCATTTTTATCTCTCCAAACTCACGAAAACGCTGGTACGACTTGTTCTCGCTGACGTCGTCCGGGCACGTTCACTATATCAGGGTCGAATATTCTGCCAGACCCCACATCCCGCCCGTCAATCGATCCGGGTGTTGTCTCACGGCACCATGAACGCAGAGCTGTCGGCCAACTCGCCTGGCGGCGGTCAGCCGACAGACAGGACAAAAATACCGCCAACAGCAGCCAGCGTTGCTGCGGCAAATCCTCCGGCGAGCAAATCATCCAACATCACGGCCCCTTTTCGCTGGCGGCGGTCAACCTTGCCAATGATGCCCGGCTTCCAGATGTCGAAAAGGCGAAACAACACGAAAGCCAATAGCCAGCCCAGCAGACTCATCTCTTCAAGGGACGGAGACACATGCAACAGGAATGGAATCGGCAGGAGCGCGATCAGTTGACCCGCGACCTCATCAATCACCACCTGCGGCGGGTCATGAGCGTCTTCCACCTGATGGGTTGCCCAGAATCCCGCCGCAATTGCCACAAGGGCCGCCCATACAAGTGCCCCGACACCCCCCAGACTGTAACTCACAGCACCGATCATCACACCGACCGCAGCCCCCGCAGTGCCGGGCATACGCGGAACGCGGCCAACCCCGAAACACGTGGCAACCTGCTGCTTCAACGTGACATCAAAGTTGCCGTGGCCAATGATGCGATTCCTTCGCGACGCCCGGTGAAGCCCAACCCTTCTGACGTCGTGGCCTTGATGCTCACGCGGTCAATTTCCAGTTCAATAACCTCAGCAATCTTCTCTTGCATGGACGCTGCAAACGGCGAGATCCGCGGTTTCTCACAAATGATCGTACAGTCAATAGCACGAATAGCATAGCCATGTTTTTCTGCTAATTCATAGGCATGGCGAAGAAATACCATAGAATCCACATCTTTCCATTGTGGATCGTCAGGTGGAAACCATCGCCCAATATCACCCTGTGCCAGCGCGCCATAAATGGCGTCGGTAATGGCATGCGCCGAAACATCCGCATCGGAGTGTCCCACCAGACCCTGATCATGCGGAACCTGAACACCGCAGAGAGTTACAAAAGTGCCGTCTCCAAACCGGTGCACATCAAATCCGGTTCCACAACGGGTATCCGGCACTTTGGCTGGCGTGATTCCCTCACGCTCAAAATCTTTTGGTGTCGTCAATTTGACATTATCCTCCTCACCACTCACGACCTGCACGGCGATTCCGGCTGAAATGGCAATGGCTGCATCATCGTGAGCGGTATTCGCACAGCGACTATAGGCATCCAGCAAAGTTTGTATATCAAACCCCTGCGGGGTCTGCGCCCGAATCATCTCATCGCGATCCACCGTTTCAATCGCAAGACTTGCATTGGTTTTCCACAATGCATCGATGAGACCAATGCCCGGAATAACCGCCTCATGATCACGCAAGGCATGAAGAATTCTATCGACCAATTGATGCGAAAAGAAGGGGCGCACCGCATCATGGATCAGGACATGCGTCAACGAATCATCCTGCAACCGACTTAATCCGGAAATGACCGATTCAGTACGTGAGTCACCACCAAATGCCGTCAGGACTTTCCCAGTCAGGTGAGGCATGACGCATTCCTTGAAAAGTGCCTCATGCCCTTCGGAGATGACCGCAACGACTTGATCGATATGCGGATGGGTCAAAAGGCGGTTGAGTGTCGTGGCGAATATCGAGGCATTTCCCAAATTCTGATATTGCTTGGGAGGTTGCATCTTGGCACGAATACCTGAGCCGGCACCAACAACAATTGCACCAGCTCTCATCACAAAAAACGGATCCACTGCCAGCGGGTCAGGGGACTCTGACCCATGATCGCTTTCCACGACATGCGGCGTGACATCGTGGTCCACCCGCCAACTATCGTGCGTTGTGGCATAGAGGGTATTGCCTGCTATCAAAAAGCTGTTCGTGCACGGTCTCTGCCCTCACAAAAATGTCAGACTTCAACTGATGGGTCGGAAAAAATAAACTGAACCGAGACACGAAGTAAACCAAAGTGCATCGTTGTGCCAACATGTCACAGCGATCACATCACTTGCCAGACTGCGCAGGTTGCCAATATATGGGGCGAAGTTGCCGGGATGGGGGTATATAGGGAATTTCCGCTGATCTGACCGTTGCCTGGACCACTGCAAAAGAAGCGAGAACTGGATCATGAAGAGCATGGAACCACGTCAAAATGGCTCTCGCTCAAGACTCCTTTCACAGCCATTCATGGAAAATCCGGCTCATGCCAGCACGCGTGCGGACTATTTTGGAATTTGGACATCGCTGCCGATCGCTGCTGTTGTCGTTGACGCAACAGATCACATTGTCGATGTCAATCCGGCGGCCGAGTCGCTGTTCAACCGTTCGGCCCGATCTCTGACAGGAATGACAGTGATGGATCTTTCTGCCGAGGCCAGCATTTTGCAGGAGAATCTTTTGCACGCCCGGCGACGTCAGGCACCGGTTTGGGTCGATGATTTCGTCATTTTGTTACCCGACCGGGTCCAGTTGCCAACAACCTTGCAGCTTGCGCCCCTGGCGAGCCTTGATGACCAGACCGACCAGTTGCTTCTCTGTTTTCGCTCCCGGGAGATTGAGGGTAAAATCAGCCACGGCAATCGTGCGAAATCAGCGGCACGCTCCGCCGTTGGGCTCGCTGATATGCTCAGCCATGAGATCAGAAACCCACTCGCGGCAATCATCGGTGCCGCTCAACTGTTGTCAATCAAGTTGCAATCCGCTGATTTGGAATTGTCAGAACTGATTGTCGATGAGGCGCATCGGATCCGCAAACTGATTGAAAGAGTGGACCAGTTTGGCCAAACGGCATTCAATGAATGCAGAGCCTTCAACGTGCATGACCTGCTTGATCGCGCCTGCCGCAGCGCACATCTCGGCTGTGCCGCAGGTATCCGAATCGATACCGAATTCGACCCCTCGCTCCCCGAGGTCTGGGCAGATCATGACCAACTGCTCCAGGTCTTTTTGAATCTGTTGCAAAATGCCAGCGAAGCCATCGATGGCGAGGGCGGGTCTATCCATATCCGCACCCGTTATGACCCGTTCCTGCGAACACGTGACTCCGATGGTGAAGAAAAAATTCTGCCGATTCATGTGGAAATTATCGACAATGGAAAGGGTATGAACGCAGAAATCGCAGCGAATGCATTCGAACCGTTTGTGAGTGGGCGTCAGAATGGCAGCGGCCTTGGCCTGACTCTGGTATCGACAATTCTCAATGATGTCGGTGGCTGGATCGCATTCGAAAGTCGTCCCGGCCGAACAGTCTTTCGGGTCTCACTGCCGATTGCGCCGCAGGAAAAACCGGTATGACTCCCGGCACCATTCTTTTGGCGGATGATGATGCAGCCGTGCGCAAAGTTCTGTCACGCGCGCTGATTGGAACAGGCTGCAAAGTCCATACCACTTCGTTGCTCACGACATTATCACGCTGGGTCACAGAAGGGCGGGGAGATCTGGTCATCACTGATGTCGCCATGCCTGATGGCAATGGAATCGACACGCTCAGGGAATTGAGGAAAGCACGTCCTGAACTTCCCATCATTGTCATCTCTGCCCAGAACACGATCATGACGGCGATCCAAGCTCAGGAAGCTGAAGCCTTTGCCTATCTGCCCAAACCCTTTGACCTCCCGCAGCTGCTTGGTCAGGTTCGCGAGGCATTGCAACATTTGCGCCGCGTGGCAACTGAGACGGTTTCTGCATCCGATGAAGAATTGCCCCTGGTCGGTCGTGCCCCGGCGATGCAAACGATGTACCAGGCACTCGCGAAATCATTGAATAGTGATCTTGCCCTTCATCTCCATGGTGAAACCGGCACCGGAAAGTCGTTGGTTGCAAAAGTGATTCATGATTGCAGCGATCGCCGTCATCTGCCGATGGTGGTTGTGAGTCCGCACCGACTCGATAACCCACAGGCAACTGAAGGTTTATTCGCGCGTGCGCGGGGCGGAACTGTGGTGCTTGAAGAGGTCGCGGACCTGACAGATTCCGGGCAACAGATTCTGGCCGACCTGTTGGACCGACCCGTAGGTCATCCACGAATTATCAGTATCAGCCAGAACGATCTGTCGGCCAGCATGGCAAACGGTGAATTTCGTCGAGATCTCTATTTTCGCCTGTGTGGTGCGATCATTGAAGTGCCGTCGTTGCGTCAGAGACTTGCCGATATTCCGCGACTGGCAAATTATTTTCTGCGAGACAATGACAAGACAGATCGAAGCCCTGCTTTTGTATCCGGCGATCCACCACCGCCGATCATTGCTTACAAATGGCCTGGAAATGTTCGCGAATTGCGCAATGCCGTCATCAAGGCATCGCTCACGCAACCGAAAGATGAAGTCACCTGGGACGACATCGCCGAATCGTTGCATCTCGGGCAAACAGTCCTCAGATCAGATGCCGAACCTGCACTCGGTGCCTTTCGGGATCGAATCCGCCGTGAACTCAAAGCCTATATTGCAAGTCATGGAACCGACCTTCCGGCACCGGGATTATATATGCGCGTATTGCGCGATGTCGAAACACCTTTGATCATGGCCATGTTGGAAGCGACCAATGGAAATCGCTCGAAATGTGCGGAGATTCTGGGAATTAATCGAAACACCCTGCGGAAAAAAGTTCGTGAATTGGACATTGTCTACCGCAAGATATCTGAGTGAGATCGCTCTGATGGTGTCAAGACGATGACACCCGGCGCCACGACTCTGGCTGCGAACGATCCGATGAGTCGGCATGAATTGCGTCCGGCAACGATTCTGGATCAAATGCTGGAGCCCGATGATGCCCTGCTTAAGCGGATTCGGAACTGGACGATGTTGCTGTTCCTGCTGGTTGCTCCGGCAATGGCCGTGGTGACATGGAGGCTGGTGAGCGGGTATTTTAATTCAGGAACACTCACCATCTCTCTGGTTGCCGCCGTTCTGACGGATCTCGTCCTTTGTTTTACGCTGATTGTCTTTGCCGCGTACCAGGCAACCCGAAGATCGCTGAAGGCCACAAGCGGGAGCCGGGTCCAGTCACCACTCCACCTGCGTCTCCTCAGACTGCTCTCATTGCTTGCCCTGATTCCGGCGATCGTGACTGCTGTGGTTGGCACCGCGATTATCGTGGTTCTCGGAGATCGTATTTTCAGTGAAATTCGTGGGCCAATGGAACGCGCGACCACAGCTGCCGAAAGTTACATACAGAATCAATATGATCGTCAAAACCGGGCGCTCAAAGCGGTCAATGCGGCCATTGAATTGCCCATGGGCGACGGGAGCAGACCCGTTGGTGGACAACTTCGGCAAATTTTGCAGGAAATGCATCAGGCAACGGCACCTGACATTGATCATCTGTTTGTTGTTGACGTGTCAGGAAACGTAATTTCACGCGGCCATGACAGTTTTGTCTTTGATTGTGATGCTGTGGCACCGGAGGCCATTCAGTTCCTCCTTGGCAGCAGCGCAGAGATTGATGACCGTCCGCAATCGGTGGGGGCCAATTGCCGAAACACCCTGAATATTTCTGAAGCCACAGGCTTTCGCTGTTACGTCAACCTCGATGATGACGAGAGTGCGACAGCATCATCGTGTGACATGTCCGCATCAGGTTCACATTCCAACGCAATTCAGGCGGTCGTTTTCAGACGCGCCGGCTCTGACAAACTCTATAGTCTGACACGATTGCTCGGCAGTTCGGACGTGTTTCTCTATGGTCAGGAGGGGATCAACGGTGAGATCCTTGGGCTCTATATTGCGAGCCAGGTTTCCGGAAGTGACGCATTGATCAGTCGTCTTGCGGGTGCGGTACTGCAATGGTTACTTGCTTATGTCGCTGCATTGGCAGCGATGCTGTTCCTGTTGTTGCGGGTCTCGGTCGGAATCGCCCGCCGTGTGTCCAAGCCGGTTGAAGAACTTGCCGCAGTGGCCGATCGTGTCCGGGAAAATGACCGTGACGTGAAAATTCCGGACTTCAGGGGCGAGGATGAAATTGCCGGGCTGGGTCGCAGCTTCAAGGACATGGTATTGCGCCTCGTCGAAAGGCAGGATGCGCTGGAACTGCAATATCAGGAAACTGCAGCGGAAAAGCAGAAGTTCGACAGCGTTCTGACAACCGTCTCTTCGGGTGTTATCGGACTGGATGGGAATGGTGTAGTCGCCTTCTACAATCAATCGGCTGAACGTATGCTGGAAGTTGATTTCAAAGCAGCGAAACAACCACAAAATCTACAACAGGTTGCCGGAAAATTTTCCGCGGCACTCGGCGACTTTCTCGCTGCCTATGCCGATGGCAAGGAAAGCCAGAAGAAGGTCACGCTGGTGCGTAACTCTGATACCGTTGAATTACTGGTGCGCGCCGCAAAATGGCATGGACTGGTCGATGAGAATGAATCAGCGCCCCGTGCCAATGGATTTGTGATCTCAATTGAAGATGTCACACAGTTGACGGAGTCGGAGCGGGCGCAATTTGCTATTGATGCGGCACGGCAAGTCGCCCATGATCTCAAGAGCCCGTTACAAGCGGCGAAGTTCGGCATGGCAGATATTGATGCAAAACTGACGCCGGAAAGCCAGGAAGCCATCCACCAGCATTATATTGCAGTGGAAAGCAGTCTTGAGCGCGTCACCGACCTCGTCAACCGCTTCAAGATTCCGGGGGTACTTGGTGAGGTCAATCCTGAACCTCACGATTTGGGTGCCGCCTTTACAAGTTTTGTCAATGACGTCCGTGCGCGACATCCGAATATTCGTGTGACACTCACCGGGGGCGGTTCAGGAGAGATTTTCGCCAGAATTGACAAACGGAATATTCAGGATGTGTTTGAGAATCTGATCAGTAATGCCATTGATTCGATCAATGAGCGCGACAGGAAATTGCACGGCATGAATGAAGCGCAGCCCACAGTCTATCAGGGAGAAATTCGTGTCAGTCTCCAGAGAGACGGGAAGCATGCGAAGATCACGGTTTCGGATAACGGGACAGGCCTTCCCAATCAACGTGTCGACCTGACCGCTGCAAATGTCTCCACGCGTGGGCCAGGACGCGGAAACGGATTGACAATCGTGGAAGCGGCAGTGAGAAAGCACAGGGGCATATTCAAACTCCAAGAAGCCCCCGCATTTGGAAATGGTGACCATAAAGGTGCGATGGCGGTGATTCTGTTGCCGGTTTGTGAGGCAAATGAACAGGTCAAACCATGAGGCAGTGCAGATGTCAGACATTCCGTTAGGTGAAGTTGTCATCGTTGACGATGATGAAGATCTCCTCGCGACTCTTGAAGGCTTTTTGACACTCAGAAATTGCACGGTGCGCAAGGCCACCGATGCTGACGGCTGTTTAGAGCTATTTAAGAAAGCAGTCCCGGACATGGCCATGATCGATCTCGGTCTTGAAGACCCTGAAAAAGACGGAATTTGGCTGCTTCAGAAGCTGCAAATGCTCCAGCCGGATGTCCCGGTCGTGGTCCTCTCCGGTTATGCACGGCTGGAGATCGGGGTCCGCGCGATGCGTATTGGTGCCTTTGATTTCATCGAAAAACCGATCATGCCCCAATATCTGTTTGAGATCATCAAGAGAACGATCGCCGTGGGGCGTCAACGAAGAATTTGTCGACGTTTACGCCAATCCATGCGCCCCGAACCCGCGCAAATTACCGGATCATCACCACCCGCCAGAAACCTGGCCGAAGCCATCGAACAGAATGCCAACAAGAATTCCCGTATCATGTTGCAGGGCGCGCAAGGTTCAGGAAAGCGCCATGCCGCACGTTGCATCCATCATCTGTCGCCACGCTCTTCATACCCTTTCCTTGTCGCCAATTGTCGCCACCTCCCGGAATCCGAATTGGAGAAACAACTCTTTGGTGAAACTCTGGAAAAAGGCGATTATATTCCTGGGCTGTTTGAACAAGCAGACGGCGGCACAATTTATCTTGATGAAGTCTGTGCCCTGCCAATGCATGTCCAGTCCCTGTTGCTTGGCACCCTGGTGCGCGGACAGTTCAGCCGCTCTGGCGGCGGCTCTGTCTCAACTTTTGACGTCAGAGTGGTGTCCGGTACCGCCATGAATGTCGAACAGCAGATTGCAGATGGCAACTTTCGTGAAGATCTCTATAATCGACTGAACGTCGTTTCCATTGCGGTGCCGCCCCTTGATGCAAGACGAATAGATATTCCCGAACTTTGCGAAGAGTTGATTCAGGAACTCAGCCAGATACTCGGCCTGCATCCGCGTGACATCTCAACTGAGGCCCTGGATCTGTTGCAAGCCATGTCATGGCCAGGAAATATCCGCCAATTACGAAATCTGGTCGAAAGACTGCTGCTCACACCGCATGACGGCGAACCTGCCAGCAAGAATGACGTCAGTGATACGGAAAAACAATCATCATTGGGAAATGATTCTCTTGAGACTTTTTGGAAAATGACATTGCGAGAAGCCCGCAATGAATTCGAAAGAAAATATCTGATCACGCAAATCAATCGTCATGGAGGCAACATTTCCACAGCAGCCCACGCAATCGGTATGGAACGCTCAGCCCTTCACCGCAAACTCAAGGGACTCGAGGTCGTGACACGATCAGGTTCCGGCGGGCGCGTGGCCGGATTAAGAGAAAAGCAAGTTTGAATAGACCGAAGTCTGCGCAACAAACTTTCGGGCGGGATGTCGTCCATACGACTGGTTTCAAGGGGGTGGGGCTTGCGCCACAAGGTGTCGCAATATGAAGGTCATTGTCTGCGGCGCCGGAGAGATCGGCAGCCAAATTTGTTTTGATCTCAGCAGCGAGGATTGTGAGCTGACGGTCATCGACCGCGATCCCAACCTGCTGCGACAACTGATCGAAAATATCCAGGCGACAGGAATTGCTGGTGAAGCTGGCGATCCCGAAATCCTTTATAAAGCCGGTGCCGAAGATGCCGGGCTCATTATTGCTGTCACGCCGTCTGACCATGCCAATATCGTCATATGTCTGGTGGCACGAAAACTGCGCTCACGCGCCCATACCATGGCGCGACTCGAGAACGCACGATATATGGAGGCTGTAGGGCCGCGGGAAGTTCGCAGTGAACGGCAAGGTGCCACCGTCGTCAATGCGCTCATCAATCCCGAATATCACCTTGCACAACAAACAGTACAAATTCTTGAAAAACCATCATTACTTGAGCGTCGAACGGTTATATCCCCGAATCATGGCGAGGCCGGTGAGAAACTGTTCTTTTGTGCAATGTCACTCGACAATTCGTGCTCCCTGCTCAATACGCCACTGCGGCAATTGTCAGAACTCTTTCCTGATCTTGATGCCGTCGTTGTGGGTCTTCGTCGTCACTCACGTCTTGGAATCGCATTGCCCGATGACCAGCTGAATTACGGTGACGAGGTCTTTATCTGCACACGCGCCGCCACTTTCGAACGCACACTTCAACTGTTTGGCAAGGACGTGAAGCCATGCCGCAACGTCATCCTTGTTGGGGCCGGGCGCGTCGGTATGCAAGTGGCACGTCAACTTGATGCAGCCGGACAACGTTTTCGCCTGAAGGTCATTGAGCGGGACCGTCGTCGGGCCGAGGCCGCCGCTGATGCGCTGTCCAGAACCGTTGTTCTCTATGGTGACGCGATGGCCAAGGAGGTTTTGGAAGAAGCCGGGGTAGGGGCGGTCGATGCTGTTGTCGCCGTCACTCACGATGACAGAACCAACTTGCTGGTCGCGAGCAAGGCAAAAAAAGAGAACCCGGCTCTTGTGGGAATTAGTCTGGTCAATGACCCATTTCTGATGCCGCTCGCTGGACAGCTTGGCGTCGACGCAACTATTGATCCACGCGGGACTGTCATGTCGGGTATTCTCAGTCATTGTCGAGGGCGACAGATTTCCAGTGTCGGATATGTCGGCAATCGGGAAGCCGAGATCATTGAGGCCAGGGTGATGCCTTCTGCTGCGTTTGCCGGGCGGAGGATTCGTAATGCGGGTCTGCCAACACGCGTCCGCGTCGGGGCGATCAGGAACGAGGATGACGAAATTGTCGGTGTCGGGCCTGACACACGTCTTGAAACGCATTCAAAAATTGTCTTTTTTTCTGAGACACGGGACGTCCCCGAATTGCTGAAACAGTTGGATGGCAATGAATCGGTTACTTAAATTTCCACTCGTTGCCAAAAGTTATCTTGCCGCCGGATTGTCATCGATGCTGGGACCCGCAATGATTGCCAGTTTGAGCGATGATCATCACATCGCACGCACATTCTTCTATTGCGGATTACTGGTCGTCGTATTTGCGATCATCTTGGGAATCGCAACCAGCAATATCCCGCCCCAACGTTCTCCGTTTGCCCGACTTATCGAACTCATCCTGATCTTTGTGACTTTACCCGTCCTGTTGGCGGTGCCACTCCATTTTGCCATCGGTCCTCTCGATTATATTGATGTTTATTTCGAGATGTTGTCGTGTCTGACCACGACGGGAACTTCGGCATTGATGACCAATCCGGAATTCACCAATGGACTCCCCGTTGCGGTTCATTTCTGGCGTGCTCAGGTGGCATGGATGGGAGGCCTTCTGATCTGGCTCTTGGCAGCAGAAATTATGGCACCACTTGGAATCTCCGGCTTCGAGCTTGCCGATCAGCGGCAAGAATCCACAAATCGGTTGCCCGCATTCCTGGCAAGGATTTCGGTGGCACCCGTACGCGCAGCGACTTCACTCAGTCTCAGTGCAATCTATATTGGCCTGACGTTCACCTTGTGGCTCACCTTGGTCATACTTGGCGAAGCGCCTGTCAGCTCCCTTATCGCAGCGTTTTCAACCCTGTCGACCAGCGGGATTACCGAATCCGGTGGATATTCGATTGCGGGCAATTCACTTCCAGCCGAGGTGGTGATCGGCATGTTCCTTTTGCTGGCCATATCCCGACTTGCTGTTCCTGCGCTGCGCCGGGGTGGCGAGGCTTTCTTCGGTGGTTTTGACCGGGAAGTCTATCTGGCACTTCTGCTGGTGATGACTGCGTTGCTCTGTTCATTGTTTTTCAACTATCAGAATCTTGCCGCGGCACGCAGTTGGCCTGAATTTGCCACAGTTGCCAAGAGTTTGTGGGGTACGATTTTCTCCACCCTGTCATTTCTTTCAACTTCCGGTTTCCAGTCACTTTACTGGGATAAAGTCACGGATTCGCAACCGTCTGAATTCCTGTTTCTGTGTTTGCTTGGAATTACCCTTGTCGGCGGTGGGGTAGCCACGACTGCGGGTGGGATCAAGTTGATGAGAGTTGCCAGTATTGTGCGTTTCAGTGCGGGTGAGTTAGGACGACTTGCGCATCCTTCTCTCATCACACCCGAGACAAATTCACCGCGAGGGATGCGCGGCGAACGCGGTGCCCTTGCCTGCATCTTCATGATCCTGTTTCTGGCAATGCTGGCCTTGCTTGTGCTGTCGCTGTCCCTATTCGGTATTGAACTTGAAAAATCCATGGTCCTCGCAGTCGCAGCACTGAGCAGCACCGGACCGTTGGTTGACGCGGCAACAGGTACGACATTTGATTATGCCGAACTCCCCGCAGTCGTAAAGTTGTTGCTTTGCGTGGCAATGATCGCCGGACGGCTGGAACTGCTGGCCTTGTTGGCTCTTGTTGCGCCCAGTGTCAACAGATCAACTTTTGGCGCTTCATCTTAGTGCAGTACATCTGTTTGCCACCCCAATTCGGTTCCATGAAAATCTGTGGACAAACCAGTGCTGAACACATAGTTTCCAACTCGAGCTAGCAAATATGAGGCGCCCCAATGGAACATGAAACCCCTCATCTCCAGAAATTGTTTCTGAATACACTCCGCAAGACTCGTGCACCCGTCACCGTATTTTTGGTCAGTGGCGTCAAACTCACTGGTCATATCACGTCATTTGATAATTTTTGTCTGTTGCTCAAGCGCGACATACATGCGCAACTTGTCTACAAACATGCGGTCTCGACGATCGTACCGGTCGAACCCATTTATCTGGATGTTGATCAATCACCCGAAGAGTGACAAGTGACTTGAAGGTGTGCGGTTGAAACCCCTGTCAATCGTGCCTCATATCGCATGGTTTGACTATTCCCGCGCCGGTTCAAGTGTCATGATTCCGACGGAATTGGCACGGGCAAAAACGGGATCAAGTGACATGATCGCATATCCTCCCGCTTTCCACAATTGACTCTGATCATCGAAATGTCTGGAGAACGGATGTCCGCTTTGACCTGTTGACAGGACGAATCGTGAAGCGTCCAGGTCAGAGAAATCATAAATCCCGCGATAACTTGCGCCTTGTAAACTGCGATAAGGATGTTCACCAAGGCCGCTCATTTGTCCCATATTGAGCGTATTGTCGCCACCCGATACCGGTTGTCGAATATTAAACAGCCAGGAAAACAAGGCCCGACCACCAAGTATTGTATGATCATGTTGCGCCTGATGGGCATCGCCCCAACGCCAGTCTGCAACATTGTTGCCAAAAGTCTTGCGTAACTGAGACAAGGCTTCATCAAGTGCCAACAGAGCGATATCATCACAATTTTCTATTTTTTGTGACTGGACAATGTCACACCAGGCAGCGGCACCGTCAACATCCCGAAACACACGTTCCAGAAAGTTGGGATCGGGACGCGCGAATTCACGTGCCAACAAACCCAGTTCATCCTCGATCAGGCGACGTTGCACCGAACGTGCCCAGGCTGCATAGATCAGGGGCTCGGGACGGTTGACCTGCATCTCACCATCCCAGCCAAAAAGGAGTTTGAGCGCTGAATTGCGCAGTTGAACGGCGTTGTCGTCCGACAAGGTGTCGCTGGTATGCCACAGATTACGCGCAAATTCTGGAACAAGAATTCTTGCCGCAAAAGACAGGGTATCGAGTTGAATTTCAGAAAAACTGTTGACCGAATGAATTTCCCGCTTGGCGAGCAACTCTTGCAGCCGAAGAAAACGAAATGAATCACCCCAGTCGTAGCTTAGATTATCGGGAAATTGCCGGTCGATGATCTTGTTATTCGTATTGCCGAGAAAACCATTTTGTGGATTTCGAAACCGTGGCAGAGAATTGTATGGTATTGTCCCATGCCAGCGGTTCCGCTGCTTCCAGCCGGGAGCAGGCATAGTCCCTTGCGTTTCATGCAGCACATTACGGCGTGGAACCGTACCAATCACCTGCATGGCGATTTCGTTCCGGCTTGCGATGAGGATATTCAGTTGCGGTGAATGATACTGGCGCACCGCCTCCAGCGCTTCGTCGAGACTTATTGCCTTCATCAAACCAATACCGGCACTCATTGAGCGATTATCTTGATTGAGCAATGTCCATCCCAAACTGGTGAATTGGTCACGCGGGAGAATATTGTCCAATCCAAAAACTTCTGCCGGGATGACAGGCCCATTTTCGGTCCATTTCAGTTCAATTCGCTCGACCGTACCCCCTTTGACAGCAATAGTTTCGAAACGGCTGCGGAACTCGCTGCTTCCTTCGGGCGTGAGATATCGCTGTTCGCTTTCTGGATCATATTTTTCAAGAAAAATGTCCTGATCATCAACATAAGAAGAGGTCAATCCCCAGGCCAGATGCATGTTACGGCCGACAACGACCATCGGAATTCCGGGAATGGTCGCACCGATAACCCCGGAGTCAGACAGCTCAAGACGTGCCAGCATCCAGACTGCGGGAGCTGTGAATCCAAGATGCGGGTCATTCGCGACGAGCGAGGCGCCGCCGCTTGTCTTGTCTGGCGCTGCGGCCCACATATTGGAGGCACCCCCCGTTTTGCTGGACATGGCAAATGGACCACGCCAGCGATCACGCGCGTGAGCATCATCATTGACTGCCGATAATTCAGTAAAGGGCAAAACCAGTCCACTTGCCGGGTCACCCGGCATGAGATCTTGCAGTCTATCTTGATCGACGAGAGCAGCGGCACGGGCACGACGTGCTTCCTTTTCTGCATGGCTGGAAAGTTCAAGTGCCTGCAAATTCAATATGGCAATCGAGTCAAATGGCTCCCACGGACGAATTTCACCATCAAATAATAAGAATTCAGGAGCTCCATCATTGAAAATACTATTTTCGATGATCTCAAGCCACGCATTGACTCCTTGAGAATAGGCGATCAGCGCCGCCTGAGTTTCTTCATCCTGGGCTTCGAAAGCGGGAACTGAAAGGCCATGAATGTCCAACCTTCTGATAAGGCGATCCGACGCGAGGGCTTCTTCACCGAAGAGTTCCGAGAGACGTCCGTGCGCCGCGCGTCTCGAAAGTGTCATTTGCCATAATCGGTCCTGGGCATGGACAAATCCAAGACCAAAAAAGACATCCTCATCGGTTCGACCAAAAATATGCGGGATGGCGTACTGATCGCGGATAATCTCGACTGGCCCATTGAGCCCACGTACTTCGTAAGATTCTGAGTAATCAGGAAGTGAGCGAGTCAAAAGGAAGTAGATACCGCCCGATACAATGACCACGAGTGTGATCAGGGTAATGGCCAAGCGGAGCAACCATGTCAGAAAGATGCTCATTGCCAACCTCTGTCTTCGGTTGGCGTTGATGCCTTGTCTGCGTTAATGGCATCGGCAGACAGATGGTGATCAGAAACGGAGCCAAATCGATGGTGAAGACAGCGTTTATTGGATTGGGTGTCATGGGATACCCCATGGCCGGGCATTTGGCCGCGGCAGGTCATGATGTGACGGTTTACAATCGTACCGGATCGAAAGCTGATGCCTGGACTAAGGAACACCGGGGTTGCGCTGCACCAACTCCGGCACAAGCCGCTCAGGAAGCCGACATTATCTTTGCCTGTGTCGGCAATGACTCCGACTTGGATGAGGTATGCCGTGGCCCGGACGGAGCCTTTTCGACGTTGCGAAATGGCGTCGTATTTGTCGATCACTCGACGGTTTCTGCACGGATTTCTCGTGAACTTTGTGAAGATGCCCGTGCGGCTGGCGCGGATTTCGTCGACGCGCCGATTTCCGGTGGCCAGGCGGGAGCTGAGGGAGGGGTGTTGTCGGTGATGTGCGGAGGGTCTGAAGAGGCCTATCGTCGGGCCGAGCCGGTCATCGATGCCTATGCCCGAATCTGCCGACGACTGGGCGGCCCGGGCTCGGGGCAATTGGCAAAAATGGTGAACCAAATCTGCATTGCGGGATTGTTGCAGGGTCTCTCTGAAGGATTGCATTTTGCGCAAAAAGCCGGTCTCGACGGAACACAGGTTGTCGAAGTGATCAGTCAAGGAGCCGCGGGTTCCTGGCAAATGGAAAACCGATACACGACGATGTTGGACGGCGCGTTTGATTTCGGTTTTGCCGTCGACTGGATGCGCAAGGATCTTGGCATTTGTCTTGCCGCAGCGGATGAATTTGGTGCCAGTCTGCCGGTGACTGCACTGGTCGATCAATTCTACAAGGATATCCAAAAACGCGGTGGCGGTCGGTGGGATACGTCAAGCCTCATTCAACGTTTGCGTGAATTTGAGACATGAGCAACCATCGAACCTCTACACGGATAATGGTGTAAATTTGGTGCCATCAATCGAAACACCGATATGGAGTCCCGAATCACCAAATGTCAAGCCTGCGACATCCACTGACTGGGTCAGTGTATCAACATTCATATGTTGGGTATCTTCGACCACCACGTAGCGCATACCCGCTCCGAATTTCCAACCATTTGAGTGGCGAAAGCGATCCAATGCACCATCATTGAGAAAGAACACTGCCTGCGAAAACTGGTTAACGCTCACTTGAAGTCCCACATTCAACTGAACAGACTGATAATAGGCGACAGTCTTTCCACCAACACGCAAGACTCCGTCACCGACGGCAGCACCGAACAGTAAGGCACCCTGCGTGACGACGGGTATAATCATGAATCCCGATGCTTCCTCGATCATCGTACTGGTCGCAGGGATATTCTTGATCATAAAGTGAGTGGCTGAATTTGCCATGGCATCAAGTTTGGCGAATTTTCTGGATTGCGGGGCCGCAACGGCTACAGCTGGTGCCATCGACATTGCTGCAATGCCACCAATAAAACGGCGACGTTTCATCATGCTCATCTGACTCTCCTCATATTTTCGTTTTTTTTAATCTTATAAAACAATTTATATTTATTGCATAGGAAAAATTGCTGTCCCGGCATCAGCAGCGATCAGACTTGAATCATGCGGATTCGAGTCAGCGGGCAAACGCCAGCAATCCCCGATCCGTTCAGCATATACAGGGCATTCAATCTCGGCGCGTATTGGCCAATCACTCTCATCCAACCCTGAATGACGCCGGTCCATGATCCAACAGGGAAGCGGCGAGGGGAGCAAAATAAGTCAAGACACCACTGCATCCCGCCCGCTTGAAGGCTGTGAGACTCTCGAGCACTGCCTTGTCCCTGTCAATCCATCCTTGTGCGGCTGCGGCTTCGATCATCGCATACTCACCGGACACCTGATAGGCAAATGTGGGTGTACCAAAATGTGTTGAAATCCGATGGCACAAGTCAAGGTACGGCATGCCGGGTTTGACAATCAGCGCATCGGCACCCTCGCTCAGGTCCCGTTGCACCATGCGCAGAGCCTCATCGGTATTTCCAAAATCCATCTGATAGGTATCTTTGTCGCCCTTGAGGGCCATGCCTGATCTCACCGCATCACGAAATGGGCCATAGAAAGCGGACGCATATTTGGCCGTGTAGGAGATGATAATGATATCATGATATCCCTTGCTTTCCAAAGCATGACGAATGCGCCCAATGCGCCCATCCATCATGTCTGAGGGGCCCAGCATTGTGGCACCGGATTCAGCGTGACCCAGGGCTTGTTTTACCAAACAGTCGACAGTTTCATCATTGAGGATTTGTCCGTCACGCAACAAGCCATCATGACCATCTGAATTATAAGGATCAAGGGCAACATCAAGCATGACTTCAATCTCGGGGACGTCCCGCCGAATGGCCCTCGCTGTTCGGTTGGCAAGATTATTCGGATTCCACGCTTCTTCACATTCCTGTGTCTTCAACTCGTCAGCGACGCATGGAAACACGGCCACTGCCGGTATCCCCAAAGTTATCGCCTCCGCCGCGGCTTCGACGGCAAGGTCAAGCGAGAGTCGCCGTACACCCGGCATTGCCTCAATAGTTTCAGAACCATCCTTGTCATGGACAAAAATTGGCCAAACCAGGTCGGCAACTGACAGTTCGTTTTCTCTGACAAGACGACGAATGCCCGTGCGCGACCGTAAACGCCTTCCACGAAAAGCCGGAAAACCGGCTGAAATTGGTGCTTGCATACTTCATTATCCTTTCATGATAAGCGTTGATCTTTTGAACTCCATATGCCGAGATTATTGTACAGCAGTGTCAACCCCGGATAACAGCTTCTTCAACCGTGACGTCCCCGTGATGCCATCACATGCCCCGGAATTGCGCACTCAATTTCAATGTTGCTTTTTTGACGCGTATTCCGGAAGCACCGCCTGTATGTTCCTCGCAAGGTGGCAACATTGACTGCCAATCATGGCGTATACATGAAATCATTTACGTGCTTTTGGCACTGACCGTCATCAGATTGACCACCCCGAGAACAGTTGCATACGAACCTGCCACAATAACATCGATCACAATCACGAGCGTCGCATTCAATCAAATCAGCATGACAGAGAATTTCTTCCCCAGCAAAACTGTCATTTCCGGTGCACCGGAAGGGTTTGACGCAACACTCGTCGCTGCAATGGCCAAGGATTATCTTTCGCCAATTCTTCACATCGTCACTGACGACCGACGCATGGCATCCGTGCAGAGCTCCCTTGAGTTCTTTGCTCCCGAATGCACGCTCCTTCTATATCCCGCTTGGGATTGCCCGCCATATAGCCGTATTTCACCTCACTCTGCCATTGTTTCGCGGCGAATGGCGACTTTGACTCGGCTGGTCGAAAATCCCCCTGAAGGTCCATGCATCGTTCTCGCGACCGTCAATGCGGCTATACAAAGAACGCCAACTTCCCAATTCCTGGAGGGGCGTTCCTTGCACGCCAAAGTCGGCGATACGCTGACAATGGAATCGACGGTCAGCTTTCTTGAAAAAGCCGGCTATCAACGGAGTGATTCTGTCCATGGGGCAGGTGAATATGCGCTGCGTGGCGGCATACTCGATATCTTCCCGACCGGTCGTGAACTTCCCATACGGCTTGATTTCTTTGGTGATCGTCTCGACGGTATTCGTATTTTCGATCCAGAAACACAGATGTCCGATTCACGCGCATTGTCAGTACAAATCGGACTTGAGTCTGAAATCTCACTCAATACCGATTCAATTGCCCTGTTTCGCAGTCGCTACCGTGCACAATTTGGTGTCGCACAATGCGATGACAGAATCTACCAAGCCGTTTCAGAGGGTCATAGAATTCCAGGACTTGAGCAATGGCTTCCGTTTTTTCATCAATCGCTTGCCAGTCTTTTTGATTATCTTCCAGAATCGGTCATTTGTATTGACGAGGGTGTCGATAAACACTGCCAAGAACGATGGGAGAATCTGAATAGCCTTTATTCAGAACATCAGGCCGGGCAGGGCAAGCACAACAGTAGACTCGTTCTGGAACCTTTCAAGCTCCATTTGACGTCACGTGAAGTAGCCAATCAGTTGCAAGATCGAGACGTCAAACAGTTGACGCCCCGACCACTCCCCGTCGGTTATCGCGTGACCGATGCGGGCGCACGGAAAGGAAGAGATTTTGCTCCTGAACGCGCCCAACAGGATCTGTCGTTCATGACCTGCGTTGCGGCGCATCTCATGGACTTACGCCGCGCTGCGCCGGTTCTCGTTGCCTGTTGGTCCGAAGGATCAAGAGATCGTCTGGGGGCAATCCTGGAAGATCACAATTTGAGCACCAGCAAAATCTGCTCACTGTTGGAGATTGGAAAATATCAAGGTGCCATAGATCTTGCTGTCTTTGGCCTTGAACACGGATTTATCTCCGAGAATTTCGCAATCATTTCAGAACAAGACATTTTTGGTGAGAAGCTCGTCCGCAAATCTCGCAAACGTGGGTCGTCGCGCCAGCTACTGGCCGAAGCCAGAGACATTTCACATGGTGACCTCGTTGTTCACGAGGATAACGGTATCGGCCGCTATCTTGGTCTTCAAACCGTCACAGCGGCAGGTGTCCTCCATGACTGTGTCCTGTTGGAATATGCTGGCGGGTCACGACTCTATTTGCCCGTTGAACATATTGATCTACTGACAAAATATGGACCTGAGGATGCACCCCTTGATCGTCTGGGTGCAGCTTCCTGGCAGGAGCGCAAGTCGCGGCTGAAAAACCGACTTCTCGATATCGCCCATCAATTGTTGGCGACCGCGGCACAACGTTCAATGCGACAAGCCCCGGTCTTCGCACCCGATGGCACATCATGGGACTCGTTCCTCGCGCGCTTTCAGTTTCGTGAAACCGAAGATCAGATACAAGCGGTAGAGGATGTCCTCAGCGATCTGGCGACGGGCCAACCAATGGATCGGTTGATTTGCGGCGATGTGGGATTTGGCAAGACCGAAGTTGCCATGCGTGCAGCTTTTGTTGTTGCCATGCAAGGTTTTCAAGTTGCCATGGTTGCGCCGACAACCTTACTTGTCCGTCAGCATTTCGAGACCTTCCGCAATCGTTTTGCTGGATTTCCGATTGAAATCAGGCAATTGTCACGCAATGTCAGTCGGCAGGACGCAGATGCCGTGCATCAGTCGATAGAAGATGGGAGTTGTGACATTGTCATCGGCACGCATGCACTTCTTGCCAAGTCCATCAGTTTCAAGCGATTGGGATTGGTAATCTTCGATGAAGAACAATCCTTTGGAGTGAGTCAGAAAGAAATCCTAAAAGAACTGCGCGCTTCGGTGCATGTTCTCGCTCTGACTGCAACACCAATTCCCCGAACGCTACAGATGGCACTCAACGGCGTTCGTGACCTCTCTATCATTGCGACGCCACCAGCAGACCGCCTTGCCATTCGAACCTATATCCTCGAATTTGAACCGGTAACGATCAGATCAGCCCTTTTGCATGAACACTATCGTGGTGGACAGAGTTTTATCGTTGCACCGCGCGTAAAGGATCTTCCTGAACTTACTGATTTTCTTGAAAAAGAGGTGCCGGAAATTTCATTTACCGTCGCACATGGCCAAATGTCGAAAGACGAAATGGAAGCACGTACCGAAGAATTTTATGATGGCAAATATGACCTGTTGCTTTCAACTACCATTATTGCCGCCGGCATTGACATTCCAACTGCAAACACGATTGTCATCGTCCGTGCTGATCGATTTGGCCTTGCTCAACTCTATCAGATTCGTGGTCGTGTCGGCAGGTCCGGTCTTCGTGCGTTCGCTTATATGACCTACGGTGCGCGTTCACGGCTGACTGAGGCCGCCCAGCGCCGTTTCGATATTCTTGCCAGTTTGGATTCCCTTGGTGCCGGCTTCCGCCTCGCCGCCCAGGATCTTGATTTGCGGGGCAGTGGAAACCTGCTTGGAACAGCACAATCCGGTCATATCAGGGAGGTCGGAGTTGAACTCTTCCAGAAGATGTTGGCTGACACCGTCGCAAGCTTGAAGGCCAATGGAAAAGAACCAATCGAATCCAGTGTTGCTGCAGCCCGGATCAATCTGCATGTCTCGGCACAGATACCTGAAAGTTATGTGTCTGACCTGTCGGTGCGTCTGGGTCTGTATCGCCGCATCGCTGCGCTCAGTGATGTCAATGAAATTGATGGTTTCGGGGCCGAGCTCGTGGATCGATTTGGTCAACTACCGACCGTCGTCAATACTCTACTCGAAATCGTCCGGATCAAGATTCTCTGCCGTCAGGCAGGTATTTCCCGGATGGAAGCGGGCCCGAAGGGTGCCAGTATCGAGTTCCAGGACAATCAATTTACCAATCTTCAAGGCCTCATTGAATTTACCGTTTCGCAAGGAGATTCAGCAAAATTCAAGAACAATAAGCTCATCCTCCGGGGCAATTGGTCCGATGAGTCGATTCGTCTTCGTGGGGCCACAGGGTTGGCAATAAAAATTGCGCAGATCGCGGATCAATCTGCCTGATCCGCACAAAATTCTGCGGGTAGGGCACAACAGTTGGAAACCGACCGAAGCAGATAAACGAATAGCCAGCATCTCGTTGCCGAAAACATCACCCAGCCCCAAGACCATACCGAGCTTTCGACAAAACCGGTCCGGTCCCCGGTTCGATAACGACCGGAACCGGCCATACGGCATCGGTGTCCCATGCACGCTATGACAACTTTTTACACGTATCCCGAGCATACCCCTTCCCGCAACGTAGATTAATTTAGTTTATATAATTATTTAATAAACTAAACTTGCTACGAGGTGATATCATCAATCTCTGTTAAACAATCATGTGATTGCGGGGGTTGCTCTGCTACGCAGCAAAAAAAGACGCCCGCCGAAGCGGGCGTTGAATAATATGAGGCAGGTTTCATACAGGCAAGAAACCTATCGAGCAGTGCATCCTAACTATTCCTAGAATTTTTAGTTGGCAATAGGATTGTGACCACTATATCCCCTCGCTATACAAATCTTAGCAGGTGTTGCCGTTATGTTACAAAAACCAAAAGCTCTTACGGTTTGCACGGTCTGCATAATATTCAAATTTCTGGTTTTGGTTTCTTTTGCCGCCACTGTTGTCAAGGCAGCCCCACAACATGGAATTGCCATGTACGGAACAGCTGAACTTGTTGCTGACTTCCCGTCGCTCCAATACGTGAACCCGGATGCACCACGCGGTGGGAAGGTCGTTTTTGGTGTATCAGGATCATTCGACTCGCTCAATCCGTGGATTGTCAAAGGTCGTGCTCCGTGGGTGTTGCGCAGCTTGATCTTTGAACCCCTGATGGGCAGAAACTGGGACGAGCCATTTTCGCTTTATGGATTGTTGGCAGAATCAATCGAAACTGATGAACAGCGAAGTTATGTCGAATTCACACTTCGCGATGCTGCCAGATTTTCCGATGGGGCGCCGGTTACCGCAGAAGATGTCATCTGGTCATTTGAAGTATTGGGCACACAGGGACATCCACGCTACCGCACCGCATGGAGTAAAATCGACCATGTTGAACAAACCGGAGAGAGGTCAGTCAGGTTTGATTTCAAGGTCGCCGACCGGGAAATGCCACTGATACTCGGTTTGCGACCAATCTTGAGAAAGGCTGACTGGGAGGGACGTGATTTCAGCGCAAGCACAATGGATGTTCCCACGGGTTCTGGCCCGTATATTCTCGATGATTTTGAACCGGGGCGATATCTCACGTTCAGACGGAACCCCAACTACTGGGGGAACGATTTGAGACTCAACCGCGGCCGTCATAATTTTGAAGAACTACGATATGAGTATTTTGGTGATTCCGGGATTGTTTTTGAAGCCTTCAAGGCGGGTGAAATTGACATCTATAGAGAATGGAACGCCGCCAAATGGGAAAATCAATATAATTTTCCTGCTGTCATGGAAGGACGGGTCGTCAAGTCAGTCATACCGCATGGTCGGCCCTCAGGAATTAGAGGATTTGTTTTCAATACGCGGCGTGACCTGTTTCGTGATTGGCGAGTCCGCGATGCACTGATTCATGCTTTCAATTTCGAGTTTATCAATAATACGCTCAACGATGGTAAACAGCCTCGGATTCAATCCTATTTCTCAAACTCCATCCTCGGTATGCAAACCGGACCTGCTGAAGGTAAGGTTAGATCCCTTTTGGAGCGGCATCGCGATGAATTGCTCCCGGGAGCGCTGGATGGTTATTCGCTACCAAGATCAGACGGTTCAGAGCGCAATCGCATAAATATTCGAAAGGCCCTGTCGCTATTCTCAGAAGCGGGTTGGTTTGTTGATGCGAATGGGGTTATGCGCAATGAGCAGGGTAAGGAATTCACCTTTGAAATTCTCCTGGCACAAGGGGCCAATGAAACCCAGGCGATCGCAAATATTTTTTCGGAAGCCCTGTTACGACTGGGAATTAACCCTATAATCACTGTCATTGATAGCGCACAATATAAAGAGCGCACAAACCGATTTGACTTCGACATGACGTGGTATAGCCGCGCAATGTCTTTGAGTCCTGGTAATGAGCAATACCTCTATTGGGGCCGCGATAGCGTGAACGACGAAGGTTCAAGAAATTGGATGGGAGTTGCCAGCAACGCCATCGACGACATGATTTCAACCATGCTGTCGTCAACCAAACAGGATGACTTTTTGGCAGCTGTGCGCGGTTTGGATCGCATCTTGACGACGGGTCGCTACGTAATCCCTGTCTGGTACTCTGACCATTCAAGAATTGCCCACCGCAAAGAACTCAAATACCCTGACTCACTGCCCGTCTACGGCGATTGGATTGGATTCTTACCCGATGTTTGGTGGTATGAGGAGTGAATTCACGCTTGATGAGTGCCGCTCGCTCTCAATCTCCCGCCAATTTGGCCTCAACGGCCCGAAGCTGCATATCTGGACATCTGAAAGAACAGAACGTGGACACGCGACCTCATGACACGCGGCACATCCATCACCCAGGCCGCACGTTATGTCGGAATCGGCCGCTCAACCGCCTACAGACGGGTCGCTTACAGATGAGTGCAGAAGATCACTTTAAGGTTTTCGGAAACATATCGTTCTGATTGTTGTCCGTGATACGTTCGTTTGACGGACACGCCGTCTCCCCGTCCAATAACCCTGTTCCTGATGGGAAGTTGGACATCTTGATTTTTGGACAAGATTCTGGACGTCTGACCGGTGACGACTGATGCCCCGGCCGGACTCAGGGCAGGAGGCAACCGCAGCCCAGAGGTGGAGCGGGCAGGTTCTTTTGGACACGCGACGTCCGTCCCCCTATCTTCACCGACCAGAAGGGCGGATACAGGCCAGCCCGCGCGCGGCGAATATGTCTGGGGCCTCTCAAGGCCGCTTCTGCAAACCGGGTGTTCTTGTCGGACACCGGACGGTTTTGTCCAGCTTTTTCTGGCTTGGAATCCCGCTTTTGGGCCTCCAAAAACGCTCCAAAGACCCTTAAAGTGATCTTCTGCACTCATCTGGAGTCGACCCGATCATGAGGACCGAACTGCAGGTTTGGCTATCTGACCACCATCACTTCAAGTCCTTTGTATTTCACATGCGCCCACGCCCGATCAGCGGTGACTGCCGGTTGATTGCGGATGATTGCTGTTGCAAGACAAATCCTGTCTCCTAGACTCAACCCAAAGTCCTTCGTCGTCTTGATCAGCGCTCCAGCAAGGAATGCGGTCTCCCCGTCCACTGGAACAATGTCCAAATCGAAGCTCTGCAGGATCGAGAAGACCTCTGTCTCCGGAACCTCAGCCTGGATGAGCTTTCCAGTCACTTCGCTCAGGTTTGCCGCGCTGATGGGAACCCTCTTTCAAAGCCTGTTCGATCATCTCTGATCCCGGCTCCTCTTGGAGCAACGCGAGAAGAGCAGATGCATCGATAATCATATGGCCAGTCCGCGACACATCGAGATTGTCATTCGGGATCAGCCTCTGCGCGTCGATCCGCGATCAAGTCTTCCGACAACGACTTCTTGTCGCCAAGGAATTTTCGGAGCCGATCCTGAGCGTGCTGCACGACGACTTCCATCGGTCGAACACGCAACTCTCCCTTCACGGCTTCCAGCAGGACTGATCGGCCATCTGCCAAACCAATCTCCTTCCGGAGGCCGGCTGGAACGACGAGGCGTCCGTTTGTCCCCATCTTGACCCTGACAGCCGTCATGATTGTTCTCTCTGGCTCACCACCAGTATATGGGAAGCTTGGTCATAATGGCAAATCATGTGGCGCGTCAATCAACCTGAGAATTTGCGACAAACAGGGTGAGAATTCTGGGGGGCGGCGGGGATTCTGGCTGCGGCGATGATGGCCATGCTCATGGCCGGGCCGGCGGAC